>JAZOAC010000096.1:0-25861 GCA_045595285.1 Kiritimatiellia bacterium
CCGCATCGACAAGTGGAAGGACGAGAAGGCGGCGAAGGAGCTCATCGAGAAGATATGGGCGGACTGGGAGAAGTTTGCGTCGTATGCGTTCAACAAGTCCCACGCTGTCTGCTATGCGTGGGTTGCGTACCAGACCGGCTACCTGAAGGCGCACTATCCCGCCGAGTTCATGTGCGCGCAGATTTCGTCGGAAATCGGAAACTTCGACAAGCTCCCCGGCTTCGTCGCCGAGGCCGAGGCGATGGGGCTTGAGGTGAAGCCTCCGGATGTGAACGCCGCTTTTGCGCGCTTCACCCCCGTGAAGGGCGAGAAGGCGATACGGTACGGACTTGCCGGAATCAAGGGCGTCGGTGGCGGTGTGGCCGATGCGATCGTCGCGGAGCGCGAGAAGAACGGCCCCTACAAAGGCTTCATGGACTTCTGCATACGCCTTGGGTCTGTGGTTGCTGTCGGAGAGGACGGCAAGCGCGGTTCGCCTCTCATCAACAAGCGAGCGCTGGAGCATCTGGCGAGATGCGGAGCGTTCGATTCGTTCGCCGCCGCCGATCCTTCGTTCCATCGTGCCCGCTATTTCAACAATGTGGAGTTTGCGATCAAGCGGGCTGTCGGTCTCGCCAAGGAGAAGGCGAGCTCGCAGGCGAGTTTCTTTGACGTCCTGGATGCGAGTGTCGAAAGTACGGCATCCGATTCCGAGCTTGCGGACTGTCCTCGATGGCCGCTGATGGAGAACTACCGTGCGGAACGCGAATATATGGGGATATATCTCACGGGGCATCCGCTCGGCGCGTTCGAGCATGTGCTGGACACGCTTTCGACGTTCAAGATAGATTCGCCGCCCGAGATCCCGTTCATGGAGGAGGTGAATTCCCCGAAGCCGTTGAGGGTTCCGGTCCGTCTTGGCGGCCTGCTCAAAAGCTGTCAGGTGAGGATGTCCAAGCCGAAGAAGCCGAACGAGGAGCCGAAGCCCTGGGCGATTCTCATGATTGACGACAGCCGGAGCGAGATGGAGGCGTTGGCGTTCGCGAAGACGTACGCGAAGATGGCGGATTGGCTGCCTGATGCGGTCGAGACCCCGGTTCTCATATGCGGCGAGCTCATGCACCGCACAAACCGCGAAACGCAGGCGGAGGAGGCGGGACTGCAGTTCTTTGTCCGCGAGGCATATGCGCTTTCCGAGGGCATATGCAGGTTTGCGAACAGTCTGTACGTGGATTTCGTGTATGAGGATCCGAAGCTCGAGGAGAAGATGAAGGCAATCGCAACGCTTGCAGCCGGAAATCCGGGCAGCATTCCTATGCACGTCAATCTCTCCTATGCGAACGGCACGAGGGTGAAGCTCGAGCTTGACGGCGGCGTGAACCCCACCGCGGATTTCCTTGGCGCGATAGGAAAGGTGGCGATAAAGGACAAGTGGGGCATGGACGCCAAGTCCGACATCTTCGCCGAACCGCCGCCCAAATACCCCGGCAGAAATTAAGGGCTTTCGTACGTCGGCGCGTTTTGGTAGAATATGCGCTTAAACAAAGATTTTTCATCGGAGATCGGTACGCGTGTATCTAAAGCAACTCGACATACTCGGCTTCAAGAGCTTCGCAGACAAGACCAGGCTTACTTTCGAGCCTGGCATGATTGCCATCGTGGGGCCAAACGGATGCGGAAAGTCCAACGTTTCCGACGCGATACGCTGGGTGCTTGGCGAACAGCGTCCCACGGCTCTGCGCTGCACGAAGCTTGCGGATGTCGTGTTCAACGGCACTGACACGCGTAAACCCCTTGGCCTGTGTGAAGTGTCAATCACGTTTGCCGACTGCGAGAAGGAGCTTGGCACCGAATACGACGAGGTCACTATCACGCGCCGCGTGTACCGAGACGGTAGCGGCGAATACTTCATAAACAAGGTCCGTTGCGGACTGAAGGACGTGAAGCGTCTTTTCATGGGTACAGGCATCGGCACCACGTCCTACTCCGTGATGGCCCAGGGCCAGATCGACCAGATCCTCTCATCCAAGCCTGAGGACCGCCGCGCGGTGTTCGAGGAGGCCGCCGGAATCACGAAGTTCAAGGCAGACCGCAAGGAGGCGATCCGCAAAATCGAGCAGACGGAGCAGAACCTTCTGCGCGAGGCGGACGTCCTGCGCGAAATGAAGCGCCAGATCGGCTCGCTCCAGCGTCAGGTGGGCAAGGCCCAGCGCTACAAGGAGCTGCGCGACGAGGTGCGCGGTCTCGACATTTTCGTATCCCGCAACAAAATCCGCACATTCGATCTCGCGCTTGAGCTGAATGCGGCCAAGCGTGTCGAGACGGACAATCTGATCGAGGAGTCCGCCAACGCCGTAGCCGCCGCCGAAGAGGCGGGGCGTCGTCTCCATCAGGAGATCCACGCGGCGGAGGAGCGTCTGGGCGCTCTTGCGTCCGAGGCCGCCGCCGCAGAGGCGGGCTATCGCCGTGCGCAGGAGATGATTGCGGTCAATACGCAGCGAATCTCCGAATACAGGTCCTTCTCCGACCGTGACGGACGCGAGATCGAGGACGCGAGGCGTCTTCTCGAAGAGGCCGGCATGCAGCTCGACTCTCTCGAGCAGAAGTCCGCGCTTCTTCAGTCCGGAGTGGAAAGCGCACTCGCCGAACTTGATGCCGCACAGGCGGCGTTCGACGAATCCCAGCAGCGCATCGACACCTTGCGCCTTGCGCTTCAGAACGCGCGTTCGGAGTCCGCGATCTGCGACCGTCAGGCCGCCGAGATCCGCGATACGATCGCACGTCTCGAATATGAGGCGCGCGAGTCCATCTTGAAGAAGGAGCGTCTGACCTCAGAGTCTGCGCAATTGAAGGAGGCCGTTGCGGCGGCGGACGCTAACCTTGCTGACGTCATGGCGCGCCTTGAGGCGGCGCAGGGCGCCGAAGGTGAGCTTTCCGATGCCGTTTCAGCAAAGTCGTCCGAAGCCGAGGCGTTCAGGAACGAGGTGGAGGAGCTCCGCGCGAATTTCGGCAAGATGCAGGCGGAGGCCGCCGCCAAAGAGGCAGAGCTGAACTATCTGAACGATGCGCAGGATGCAGCCGCAGCGTTCTCTGCAGGAGCGCAGGCCCTTCTCGAGGGGAAGCTCAATCTTCCCGAGGGAACGGTGCTCGGTTCGCTTGCGGACCGTTTTGATGCGCCGCCGGAATACCGCACCGCGATCGAGGCGGCGTTGCGCAGTTGGCTTGATGCGGTCGTCGTCAAGGATGTGTCCGCCGCCACTGCGGCTGTAGATGCTCTTGTGAAGGGCGATGCAGGAAGCGCCCGCATAATCTGCCTTGACGCGGAGCGTACGGCGCCGGTGGCGGCGAAGCCCGGCATGACGAGGCTTCTTGATGTCGTCCAGGTGGAGGATTCCTTCCGTTCTGCGGCGGAGGCTCTGATAGGTTCCATGTATGTGGCCGAAAGCCATGATGCTCTCAATGCCGCTTCGCTGGACGGAGTATCGGCTTTCGTTACGCGCGACGGCGTCATCCGCCGTGCGGACGGCATGTATGAAGTGTGGCAACCCGGAGCATCGGTGGCATCGCCGCTTTCGCGCAAGATGCTCGTCACGGAGGCTCAGTCCGCGCTCGAGACCCTCCAGCGCAGGATTGCCGAGGGCGAGGAGACGCTTTCCACGGCATCCGAGAAGTCTGCTCGCCTTGCGACTGAACTGGCGAGTCTTCATGAACGCCTTTCCGAGTCGCGCCGTGCCGCCGCCCAGGCGCAGGGCGAGTATACATCGCTCGAGCGCGATGCGTCGCAGCTGAAGACCCGCCTTGAGCGCGTGGGGGCAGAACTTGAATCCGTCATTGCGGCGAATGCAGACGGCGACGCAAAGCGCGAGGCTCTTGCCGCCGAGCTGGAGACCACCGTCGCAAAGCGCGATGCGCTTCTTGACGAGACTGCGCAGAAGCAGGACGAGCTCATGGAGCTTGAGACCGCCAACGCCGACAAGAGCCGTCTCCTTACCGAAAAGCGTGTCGCCGCCGGCCAGATGGAGAGTGAACTCGAGTTCACGAGCCGCCAGAAGGAGGACGTGGAGCGCCGCAAGGCGGAGTTGTACAAGACGGTCGAGGGGCGCGAGAACGGGATTCGAGGATATCAGGAATCAATCGCCCGCCTTACCGACGAGACTGTCGAGCTTCAGGAATCGCTCCAGCCGCTTCAGGAGAAGTTTGCTGACGTGCGCGCCCGCACCGAGGATGAGCGTGCCAACCGCGAGGAGCTGAATGCGCAGCTTTCTCAGGCGGATGCCGAGATCATCGCAAGGCGCAATGCCCTGGACGGTGCGCGTGATACGAAGGCAAAGCTCGAGGTTGCCGCGACGGAGTCCACGATGCTCCGCCAGAATCTCTACGACCACCTGAGCCAGGAGTACGGTCTTGACGCCCAGCAGGTGATGCGCGAGCCCGATCCCGAGTTCAAGGGTGAACCGCCGCCTCCGGAGGTGCTTGAGGCTAAGGTCAACGACATCAACGCCAAGATCGCCGCGCTGGGCCCGGTGAACATGGTCGCCATCGACGAGTTCCGCGAGCTTGAGGAGCGCTATACGAGAGAGAAGGAGCAGGAGGCGGACCTTCTTGCGGCAAAGGCGCAGATCATGGAGCTCATCACGGATCTGAACGGCAAGTCCGGCGAGATGTTCAAGGCCACGTTCGAGAAGGCGAACGAGAACTTCCAGAAGATGTTCACGAAGCTCTTCAACGGCGGCGAGGCGCGTCTCGTGCTTCTCGAGAACGAGCAGGATCCGCTTGAATGCGGCATCGACATCATCGCGCGTCCTCCGGGCAAGCGTCCGCAGAGCGTCACGCTGCTTTCCGGCGGCGAGCGCACGATGACGGCCGTTGCGCTGCTCTTCGCCATCTTCCGCATCAAGCCTGCCCCGTTTACGATGCTGGACGAGCTGGACGCCGCTCTCGACGATGCGAACATCGGGCGTTTCGTGGACGCTCTCAAGGAGTTCCTTGACCGTTCGCAGTTCCTCATCATCACGCACAACCAGCACACGATCGCCGGTTCGGATATCGTGTATGGCGTAAGCCAGCAGGAGAAGGGCGTATCCCGTGTGATTTCGATGAAGCTTTCCGATCTCGGCGCGAAAAAGTCCCGGGACTGATCCGTTTGGATGTTGACGGGTCGATGACGCGGAGCTGTGGTATAATTCCAGTCAATTTTTTGTTCAACACCATAAGGAGACAACAAATGGCAGATTGCTGCATTTTTGCAGGGCAGGGCGCACAGGTGCCGGGCATGGGCAAGGACTTTGCCGAGGCTGACGCGACGCTCATGGAGCTTTTCGACAAGGCGAATGGCGTCCTTGGATTCGATCTCAAGAAGATATGCTTCGAGGGTCCTGCAGAGGAGCTTACGAAGTCGAATGTCTGCCAGCCGGCCATCTTCGTGACAAGCTACGCGGCCTTTCTCGCGTTCCAGAAGCGCAATCCGGCTCAGTTTGCGGCGGCGGCGGGTCTTTCTCTCGGAGAGTGGGGTGCGCTCTGTGCGGCGGGCGTTCTAGACTTCGACTCCACGCTCAAGGTCCTTGAAGCCCGCGGACGCTTTATGCAGGAGGCCTGCGAGGCGACGCCTTCGGGCATGATCGCCATTGTCGGCGCATCCCCCGACCAGCTTTCAGAACTCTGCGCCAAGACCGGCTGCACGGTTGCGAACGTCAATTCCTCCGCGCAGCAGGTTCTTTCGGGCTCCAAGGATGAAATCGCCGCCGCTGCGACGGTTGCGAAGGAGCTTGGAATCAAGCGTGCGCTTCCCCTTGCCACGGCTGGCGCATTCCATTCGAAGTTCATGCAGCCCGCACGCGAGAAGCTCGCTCCGGTTCTGGACGGCATCACGTTCAACGCACCAAAGATTCCCGTTCTCTCCAACGTCACCGGCAAGCCACACGACAGCGATCCGGCCGCCATCAAGGCGCTCATGCTCGAGCAGGTCACGGGCACGACCAACTGGGCTGCCGACGTCGAGGCGGCGAAAGCTCTCGGCTGTACGCGTTTTGTGGAGTTTGGCCCCGGCAAGGTGCTTTCGGGCCTCATCAAGAAGATCGACGCCTCGCTCACCACGGTGAACGTCTCTGATCTCGCTTCGCTCGACGCCACGATTGCGGCGCTCGGCTGAAGGTAAAGCGCAGATGGACGGCGGCTCAGATGCTGAAGTGCTTCAGCTCCGAGCCGTCGAAGAAACCGAAGGATCGGGCGCTGCCGCCCTTGGGCAGCGATACCGATCCTGGATTGTATATGGTGATGCCGCATTCCAGGCGCTTGAGTTCCGGTATGTGGGTGTGGCCGTGCGCAAGGATGGTTCCTGTACCAAGCGGCGGCAGTCTGCATTCGTTCCAGAGATGTCCGTGCGTAAGGAAGAACTTTTCGGTTTCTGTCTCGAGGATGGCGTAGTCGCTCATCATCGGGAACTCGAACATCATCTGGTCAACCTCGGCGTCACAGTTGCCGCGCACGGCGATGATCCTGTCCTTCAGTCCGTTGAGCATGCCGACGACCTTGACCGGATCGTAGAAGTTCGGCACGCCGTTGCGCGGACCGTGGTAGAGAAGGTCTCCGAGAAGGACGATCTTGTCGTACTTTAGCGGTTCGGCGGCGGTCAACGCCTGTTCGAGCGTTGACGGCACGCCGTGTATGTCACTGAGGAAGAGTATCTTCATCGAATGCTCCGGAGTCACTTGGCCGATTCTTCCTTGAGCTGCTTGAGCTGCCTGACCTGCGCTGCGACGAGCTTGTCTCCCGTCGGGGCGGCGTAACGGGATGAAAGTCCCTCGTATCCGCCTTCGTGGTGCGCCTTGGTCGAGGGGATGTAGCCTTCGCTGCCGTTGGTCAGGCTCGTGACGATCGTCATGCGGAAGGGCGACTGAGCCTTTACGTCGCGGCCCAGGTCCACAAACGGTTCGCACGGCATCCCGGAGAATCCGATTGCGTCGCCGATGGAGAGGTTGGACACGAGGATGTCGAACGAGGCGGGGCCGTTCATCAGTCTGCGGACGCGCGAGCCCGGAGAGGTGAGGGTCATGATCTCCATGCCGGAGAGAGGGATCTCGGACCTCCTGCCTTCGTCGAACATCTTGACCCACTTGATCTCGTCAGGGGTGGGAAGGTTCGTCGGCATGGGCGTGGGGGTCACGAGACCGTTCACCTTTCCTGCGGGAACCTCTTCGCAGATATCCCAGATCTTCATCGCGACACCTGCAAGGGCGCGTCCCATGTGCTTGTATATGGTCTGTCGAGTGAGGGACCTGCGTCCGGGCGGCGGGAATCTGTAGTGGTGGTTTACGTCGCCTTGGGCGGCATTGAGGAAGAGGCACTTGACGCCATCGCCGACGCCGTTCTCGAAGGTCTTGCGCAGTACGCCCGGCCAGTCGGCGGATATTGCGGTGCCGCCGATGGTGTCGGTGTGCGTGCCGAAGTTCACGATTGCGATGTCGGGTGCGCCGGTGCGCTTGAAGCGGATCAGTTTGACGGTTTCGTCAGGTGCTCCGAGCGGCTCCTTTACATCTGGATTCATTATGCCGGGGTTTGTGCGCACGGAACCGTCCTTCATGCGGTAGCGGCGGATGAAGGAAATCTTCTCGCACACGGATTCTGCGATGGCGATCTTGGACGGCGCAAGGTCGGCCATGGCCATCTTTCCTGCATCCGCAAGACGTGTGATGCGCATGTCCGCATAGTCCATCACGAGCTGCTTCTCTTCGGCCGTGAAGCTGTCGCGCGGCCAGTCTGCCGGACCCGTGTGAGTGTGGGTAGAGTGCACGAATATCCTGTCGCGCGGCACGCCCGTTGCGGCGGTGATGGCAGGGAACGCCTTTTTGAAGAAGGGGTTTGAGAGATGGAGGTCATCCACCGAGTAGATGAGAGCGGTGTTCTTCCCGTCGGACACAGCCACGCACTCGACGCACAGGGGGTCGAGTATGGATGTCGCGTTGCGTTTGCTGAAGTATCCGACCATGGGGATCCCGAGCGGCGGCGTCGCGTCGACGCGGGCGAAGCCGGCCTTGAATTCGGCGTGCAGGACGAACGCGGTGCATGCGAACGTAAGGGTCAACAGTGCTTTTGGTTTCATGGTGTGCGCTCCTTGTCTAGCAGTTGCATTTTTCGATGAAAGCGTCGATTTCCGGGATGGCGAGCGTTTCCGCCGCGCCGGCGTCGATCGCCTTGGCGAAGTTCGGGTCGATGGGAAGGCGCGCAACGTTGTCGATATCAAAACGCCTGGCGAGATCGTCCGCCTGGCTTTCGCCGAAGACGGCATGCCGCTCCGAACATTTCGGACACATGAAATAGCTCATGTTCTCAACGAGACCGAGCACCTTCTTGTCCATCATTTTCGCCATTTTCACGGATTTCCCCACGATCATCTCGACGAGCTTCTGCGGGGAGGAGACGATCACCACTCCGTCGACCGGCAGACTCTGGAACACCGTCAGCGGAACGTCGCCCGTTCCCGGCGGCATATCGACGAACATCATGTCCAGCTCGCCCCAGTGCACGTCCGTCCAGAACTGCTTGACCGCGCCGGCGATGACCGGTCCGCGCCAGACAACCGGGTCGGTCGGATCTTCGACAAGCATGTTCAGGGACATGATCCTGACGCCGCCATTCGAGATCACGGGCTCGATGCCGTGTTCGCTCTGGATCGTTCCGCCCGTCAGGCCGAACGCCTTCGGGATGGAGGGACCCGTGATGTCGGCATCCAGAATGCCGACCTTGAGTCCCTTGCGGGCCGCCGCAACGGCCAGCATCGTGGTCACGAAGCTTTTGCCTACGCCGCCCTTGCCGCTCGCGACGGCTATAACCTTCTTTACCTGCGACGCCGCATTGAGCTTCGCCGAGAAATCGAACTTCTCCTTCCTGTCTGCGCAATCCTTGCCGCAGCTGGAGCAGTCGTGTGTGCAACTTTCAGACATCTGTGTTTCCCTTCTGTAGATGGCACGTATTGTATCACATAATGTGGTACGAGTGGTTTTGCGGAACTTGTGGTGGTTTTTATGGTACAATTCACGCGAAAATATTCTTACCTTACGCATTAGGCGATGTCTCATACTCCATACGCTGAATCTCTACATGAACGGAATTGAACTATTGGCTCCGGCCGGGTCTTTCGAGACGGCCCTCTCCGCTTTCGAGTCCGGTGCGGATGCGGTGTATCTTGGCTTGGACGCGTTTTCCGCACGCGCCCAGGCCGTGAACTTTTCGGCGGGAGAACTCGCCGACCTCATGACATATGCGCGCGCAAAGGGGCGCAAGGTCTATGTGACGTTCAACACGCTGCTGACAGACACCGAGCTCGACGCCGCCGTCGAAAGGCTTGCGGTCCTTGAGGAGATTGCGCCGGATGCACTGATAGTGCAGGATGTCGGCGTGGCGCGTGTCGTGCGGCGGCATTTCCCGTCCCTGCCGATACACGCATCAACTCAGCTTGCGGCGCATAATCTCGAGGGAGTGCTTGCGCTCAGGGAGCTCGGCTTCTCCCGCGTGGTGCTGGCCCGCGAGATTCCCGTCGAGGACATCCGCTCCATCGTCAAGCGATGCGGATGCGAGATCGAAGTGTTCGTGCACGGTGCGCTGTGCTATTCGATTTCCGGTCTGTGCCTGTTTTCCGCGATGGAGAAGCGCAGGAGCGGAAACCGCGGCCGTTGCGCCTACTGCTGCAGGCTCCCGTATTCCGACGCGTATGGTTCTCGCTCTCTCCCGTTCTCGATGAAGGATCTGCGGCTTGACGACCGTCTGGACGCACTGCGCGAGGCCGGGGTCGCATCGCTGAAGATTGAAGGGCGAATGAAGTCTTCGCTATATGTGTCTTCGGTCGTGAAACGCTACCGCGAACTTCTTGACGGACTGACGCCGCGCACTACGCGCGAGGATCTCGAAACCGTATTTTCGCGCTCCACAACGCATCTTTACGCCGACGGATGGAGGCAGAACGTATCCGACCTGATAGACCCGGTCAATCTCGGACACCAGGGAACGTTCGCAGGCACCGTCAAGCGCATCACGAAGGACCGTGAAGGCCGCTCCTGGCTGCGGTTCCACACGAACCGTGCGCTGGAGAAGCATGACGGACTCCAGTTCGTCTCCCTGCGCGACAGGGAACTTTCCGACAATGCGCATCCGCTCGGAATGGGAATAGGCGAAATGCGTCTTGCGATTTCACGCAAGCCCGTGTTCGAGGCGTATGCCGGAAGCGATGTCGAGATCGAGATAGCCGACCCCGCCCTGATAGAGGCGCTTTCCGACCCTGCCGTCATGCCGGTGGAGGTGCGCTGTTCGATGTCGAACGAGGTGAAGCGCCGGTTCCCCGTGCCGTCCTTCCGCGCGGCGGACTATCCGGGCGTTGCGAAGCTGGATGTCGATGTGAAGATATCCTCCGGAGGAGTGGAGGCTTCGGCGCTTGGCGAAAGCGTGCGGATGGACCTGCCGTCTGTGCAGAAGGCGAACCGCCCCGAACTCACAGAGGGTGCGGTGCGCAAATGTTTCAGCAAGCTTGGCGGCACCGTGTGGTCTCTCGGTTCGCTCAATGTGGACGATCCGGAGGGGCTTTTCGTGCCGGCGTCGGTCATGAACGAGTTGCGGCGCGAGCTTGTGTCCAGGCTTGACGGCGTGAGGGAACGCAGGAAGTCCGAGAAGATCGCCGCCGTGAGGGAGGCGCTTGAAGAGGACCGATCAGAGGCTGTCGTTTCCGATCCGATGCGTGTGGTGAAGATCCGTCTGGGGCAGAGCGTTCCGCCCGGAGAATGGGACGAGGTCATTGTCGCCATCGGCCATTCAGGCGAGGTGCCGGAGTTCGGCGACGAGGTGCGTCTCGCGCTTCCGGTGTTCACAAAGGAGATGGACTGCAGCCGGTTCCGCGCTCGCGTGAGGAATCTCGTCCATTCCGGATACGCCAAATGGGAGGCCGCCGATCTTGCGGGCGTGCGCATGCTCAAGTCGCTTGGCGTGGAGGACGTCACGGCGGACTGGACGCTGTATTCGTTCAACTCTCAGTCCGTCCGCGCGCTCTCCGAACTTGGCGTGAAGCGTTGTGTGTTTTCGCCTGAGGGCGATCCGCGCGACGTGCCGCCGCAGTGCCCGATTCCGGTGGAGAGGATTGTCCAGCAGACAACACCGCTGTTCATCAGCGTGACGAAGCCGGCGGTGGACGATCCCTCGCGCCTGATTGATGCGAAAGGCGGAGAATTTGCGTCGTTCGAGCTTGACGGCCTGTGGATCACCACCCGCATGGTCCCAAGGATATTCCCTGCGCCGTCCGGCGGCATGGTCCGGATCGATCTCAGCTGGGATCCGGAGGTGCCGTAAATGAAAAAGCGCTACAAGATAGTTCTCGCGTACGACGGCACGCACTACTCCGGCTATCAGCTGCAGAGCAACGGGATTGCGGTCCAGCAGAGACTGGAGGAGGTGCTCGAGTATCTGAACCGCGCTCCAGTGCGCGTCTTTGGTTCGTCCCGTACGGATGCCGGTGTGCACGCCAGGGGCTTTGTCGCGCATTTTGATCTCACCAAGCCGATCCCGCCCGCGAACTTGCCGCGCGCGATGAACTCCAGACTGCCGGAGGACATACGCGTCCTCAAGGCGTCGTACGCAAAGCCTGATTTCGACGCGCGGAAGGATGCGAAGGGCAAGGAGTACAGGTATTTCCTTTACAATGCCGACATCCTGCCGCCGTGTCTTGCGCCATACTGGGCATTCATGCACAAGCGGCTTGACGTCGCCGCGATGCAGGATGCAGCCCGCCGTTTCGTGGGGCGGCACGACTTTGCACCTTTCGCCGCCAATCCGCACCGGGTGCTTGAGTCGACGGTCCGCAACATATTCTCATTCGAGGTGAAGAAGGCAGGCCCTCGCATCACGTTCATCGTCAACGGGGACGGATTCCTCTACAAGCAGGTGCGGAGCATGGTCGGCTTCCTGATTCGTGTGGGACTGGGCGAGGAGCGCCCGGAGGCTGTCACGGAACTGCTGGACGGACACGTCCCGCGCACGGCGCGCGTCCCGACGGCGACGGGCCGCGGACTTTTCCTCTGGAAGGTGTTCTATCGGTAGCCGCGGTTTCATGGCAGACGGTCTAATTAGACAATCGCAAGGAGAATGACAAGTGAAAAACACAAACGTTGAAACAGGTGTGGGCGGGCTCGCTGGACGGATGGGGTCTGCGTGTGCTGCCGCCCTTTTGATTGGATGCATTCCGGCATTTGCGCTGGAGGTCCCCTCCAGCATCAAGTGCGATGGATCGTATGGCGGCCATCTTCAGGGTACGGATGCGCGCGGCACGAACATCTGGTGGAGTTTCACCAAGACGATAGTCCGCACGGATCTTTCCGGACGCGTGCTTGCTTCGTGTGACGCGCCGCCTCATCAGGGAGACCTTTGCGTGAAGGGCGATACGCTCTATGTGGCGGTGAACCGTGGTCGCTTCAACACGGAGACGGAGGGCGAAAGCTACGTGTATTCGTTCGATGCCATGACGCTGGCGCAGAAGAGGATATGGAGGCTTGACATGCCGATGGGCGCCGGCGGAATGACATGGAGGGGCGACAGATTCTATGTGGTTGGCGGACTGCCGCCCACGCACCGTGTCAACTATGTTCACGAGTACGACACGGATTTCAGGCTTGTGAGGCGGCACGAACTAAACACGGGCTTTACCGTGATGGGAATCCAGACCGCAACCATAATGGATGGAGAATTCCTCTTCGGAATATACGGCGGAAAGGGGAATCTTCCAGGAGTCCTGCGCTGCTCGCCCGACTTCAGGGTGATACGACGCTACGTGGAAGGCGGCTCAATCGGCTTTGCGAAGATAAACGGCCATATGTACACGGGTTCCAGTCCGAAAATCCTGCAGGACGGGAAGCAGCGTTGGACCGGAACACTCCTTCTCTCGGAAAACTTCCTTGCTGACGCGAAACTGCTTACCAATGCGTGGTGTGAGAAGGGTGTGTTCACGGACGCGCCGGTCAATGCGGCGATGGTTGAGGTTTGTGCCGCGAATGGAGACGTGAAACTCAAGTTCGGGGACGCCTGGCGTGAAAGCATGAAGGAGCTTGCGGCAAAGGGGCACAATGCGGTGTTCATCGATTTTGCGTGCGGATACAGGTATCCGAGCCATCCCGAGCTTGCGGTCAAGGGAGCATGGTCGGAAGAGAACGTCACGCAGGCGCTGGATGTGGCTCGGGAGGAAGGTCTTGAACCCATTCCCTGCATGGACTTCACCTCGCCCCGGAATTCCTGGCTTGGCGCGAAGAATCTTCCTGCCGCATCAAAGGAGTCGCTCGATTTCTGCTGTGATTTGATCAAGGATCTCGTGAATGTGTTCGGTCGCGCCCGCTACTTCAGGATCAAGACGGATGGACTGTCCGATGAAACAGTGAGAGCACTGAACGATGCGATAATAGACAGAGGTTATGGAAGCTGCCCGTGGTCGTTGAAGGGCGCTTCTGCCGCTGCACGGTAGGATGGACCGGTCTCTCCGTCGAGGCAAAGGAACCTTTTGCCCATAGTGTCTCCTTTGTTTTGCGGTAGAGCGGGATTGCTGTGCCTGGACAAAGGACGCACGAACTTTACAGGCAGTCGGGTTGCTTGCTCGTGCTCGTGCGTTTTGGTATAATTTACACATTTTCACGAGGAAATAAAATGTCGGAAGAGAATACCACGCAAGCAGTCGAAAACGCCGCGCAGGAAGCTGTTCAGCCTTCCAATTACAATGCCGCCAACATTCAGGTTCTGGAGGGAATGGAGGCCGTCCGCAAGCGTCCTGCGATGTACATCGGCGACACGGGCGAGCGTGGCTACCACCATCTTGTGTACGAGGTGGTCGACAACTCGATCGACGAGGCTCTTGCCGGCTACTGCACCAACATCGATGTCCTCATCAATGCGGATGGTTCGCTCACGGTGCAGGACAACGGGCGCGGCATCCCGGTTGACATGCATCCCACACAGGGCAAGCCGGCCATCGAGGTCGTGCTTACGGTTCTGCACGCCGGCGGCAAGTTCGACGGTTCGAACTACAAGGTCTCCGGCGGTCTCCACGGCGTGGGCGTGAGCTGCGTGAATGCGCTGTCCGACTGGATGAAGGTGGAGGTCAAGCGCGGCGGCAAGATCCACCACATCGAGTTCTCCCGCGGCCATGTCACGAAGCCGCTGGAGGTCGTAGGCGAATGCGGCGAGGAGACGGGCACGAAGGTCACGTTCTTCCCCGACCATACGATCTTCTCCTGCCGTGCGTTCAAGTGGGAGATTCTTTGCGCGCGTCTGCGGGAGCTCGCGTTCCTGAACAAGGGCGTGAAGATACATTTCCGCGACGACGAGGGCGAGGAGCATCACGAGGAGACATTCCACTTCGAGGGCGGCATCGACCAGTTCATCGAGTATCTCAACACGAACAAGAAGGCCCTTTCGCCCGTGATCCACTTTGAGGGCGAGAAGGCCAACACGTCCGGAGTGCCGATCGCCGCCGAGGTGTCGATGCAGTACACGGAGACGTTCTCCACGATAGAGCAGACCTACTGCAACAACATCCACACGATCGAGGGCGGCACGCACCTCTCCGGCTTCCGCGCCGCCCTTACGCGCACGATCAACAAGTACGGCGCCGACTCCAAGCTGATCAAGGAGAAGGATAAGCTGACGGGCGACGACATGCGCGAAGGCCTTACCGTAATCGTGAGCGTCAAGGTCCCCCAGCCTCAGTTCGAGGGGCAGACGAAGACAAAGCTCGGCAACGGCGAGGTCGAGGGCATCGTCGCGGCGATCGTGAGCGACAAGCTCATGACGTTCTTCGAGGAGAACCCCGCCGTCGCGAAGACGATCATCGAGAAGACGCTCCTCGCCGCCCGTGCCCGCGAGGCCGCCCGTGCCGCGCGCGAATCCACCCGCCGCAAGGGCGTTATGGACGGACTCTCGCTCCCGGGCAAGCTCCGCGACTGCTCGAACCGCGATCCTGCGAAGACGGAACTGTATCTCGTGGAGGGCGACTCCGCAGGCGGTTCGGCGTGCAAGGGGCGAGACCGCGCGACCCAGGCGATCCTTCCGCTCCGGGGCAAGGTGATCAACGTCGAGAAGGCGCGGGTGGACCGCATGCTCGCCAACACGGAGATCCGCACGCTCATAACGGCGATCGGCTGCGGCTTCGCCGATGAGTGGGACATCTCCAAGGCCCGCTACCACAAGATTGTGATCATGACCGATGCCGACGTCGACGGAGCGCACATCCGCACTCTTCTCCTGACGTTTTTCTACCGCAAGATGCCGGAGCTCATAGAGAAGGGGTACGTGTATCTCGCCCAGCCGCCGCTCTACAAGGTTGAGCGCAAGAAGCGTTCGGAGTACGTGCTGACCGACGCCGACCTCACGGAAAGGCTTCTCACCCTCGGCCTGGACGACTTTGAGGTGAAGGGCAAGGACGGAACGGTTCTCGACAAGGAGACGGCCACGAATCTCATGCGACTCCTTTCCGAGATCGAGCTTACCTCCAAGGCCGTCGAGGAGCGGGGCTACAAGGCGAAGGAGCTTCTGGCGGACGCCGCCGCGACGGGGTCCGGCGCTTCTATGCTCCGCAAGCAGTTCCAGTCCCTCGAGGGCTTCGGTTTCACGCAGGACGACTACTTCGGCGGCATGCTTCCCGGCCTTCTGGACGAAGTGCGTGCCCACGGCAAGCAGGGTCTTTCGATTTACCGGTTCAAAGGTCTTGGCGAAATGGATGCCGAAGAGCTTTTCGAGACCACCATGAACCCGGAGAAGCGCCACATGCTTCGCGTGACGCTGAACGATGCGGTCAAGGCCGACCAGATGTTCACGCTCCTCATGGGAGATGAGGTCGAGCCGCGTCGCAGGTTCATCGAGGAGAACGCGCTTAACGTCCGCAATCTCGATTTCTGATGGAACATCCGGAGAAGGGGAGCCAGTTATGATGTCCAGAATGCGCGGTGCCCTGAGGTTTGCATGCCGTTCATCGCTTATGTCGCTGGCCCTGCTGGCCGCGTGCGAAACGATCCGCAATGCCGATGTCGCCAAGATGGAGGTCCTGCCCGCCGTGGATCCGCTGTTGGCAAAGCCCGCGGACCGTGTGGACCTGACGGGATTCCAGCTGGCTGATTTTGTCGATTTCGCGCTGACGAACCGTCCCGAGGTCATTTCGGCGGGATTGGCCGTGGAGGACAGGCTGATGGCCATAAGGACGGTTGAGAGCGGAAAGCCGTTCATGCCACATCTCAGCATGTCCGCCAACTATGGACAGTCCACCGCCAACAACGGCTCCCACTTTTCCTGGCGCAACTCCGGCAGGTTCAACGGCAGTGTAGGGCTTGAGATGCTTCTTGTGGATTTCGGTCGGTACGATGCGGACTTCCGCAGCGCGTGCGAGGATCTTGCATCCGCGGAGATGTCATTGGCGGAGACGCGTCTCGGTGTGTTCGAGGAGGTCTCCACAGCCTACTTCACCCTCATGATGAACGATGCGCTTCTGGATGTCGCCCGCACCAACGAATGGGAATGCATGAACCATCTGTCGCAGGCGACGAACCGCTTCGAGAACGGTGAGGCCAAGCTGCTCGATGTGCTGAGGGCCCGTCTTGACCTGTCCGAGGCGATACAGGCGCGCATCTCCGCATCGAACGACACGGTCACGGCCGGCGCGGAGTTCCTGCGTTCGCTCGGACTCTCTGCCGATCAGGCTTCGCGCGAGGATGTGCTTCCGGCATCCGGGAACGGACTCGATTCCACATTGAAGGAGTTTGAGCTTTCCAGAATGTCGGCCGTGGACGCACTTGCCCTGGCGCGCACGAATTCCCCGGCGTTGATGGTGAAGCGCGCACGTCTTCGCGTAGCCATGAACGAGGTCGACTGGGCCGTGGCGGATCTCTTTCCGGAACTGAAACTCACCACCTCGTTCAACTTCGCCGATCCCGCATGGAACTGGAGCTGGGCGTTCGGTGCGGCTCAGTCGCTGTTCTTGGGCTGGCGAAAGACGACCGCCGTGGATGCCGCCGTCATACGCATGCGCTCTGCCCGAATGGATGTGGAGGCCGCCGAGCGGACGCTTTCGCGCGACCTTGCCGTTGCGATCGCAAACAGGAACGATTCGATCGCCTCTCTCGCCGCGGCCCGCACGTCTGTTAGACAGGCACGTGAGAATCTCCGCGTATCCAATGAGCAGTACAGGCTTGGCGAGGCTTCGCGCATCGACTACACCACGGCTGTCTCAGACTATGCCGTAGCCCTCGGCAAGCGCGTAAAGGCCTTCTACGAGGGGCAGCTTGCGGAGGCGAGGATAATGCGTCTTACGGGTATCGATCCGATCTACCATCATCAGATCATAGAGGAGCAGAAACAATGATCCTGAAGTCGTCTGTCGTTTTCGCGGCACTGTCCATGATGGCTGCGATGCCGGGCTGCACCGAGCAGTTCGCCAAGAAGGAGGGGCCGAAGTTCCGTCTGGCCCCGATCTCCAGGGCGGATATCGTCAAGACCGTCGAGGCGACCGGCACCGTCGCCCCGATCAAGAAGGTTGAGGTCGGCGCGCAGGTCAACGGACGCATCATAAAGCTTTTCGTGGATTTCAATTCCCATGTCACGAACGGTCAGGTCGTTGCGCTCATCGACCCGCAGGTGTACGACGCCCAGTACAAGAGCGCACTCGCCCAGCTCCATGCGAATGAGGCGAACGTGATGAAGTGCGAGGCTGCGCTTGTGCTTGCGGAGAAGACGCTGGTGCGCAAGGAGTCGCTTTCGAAGAAGCAGTTGGCGTCCGTTGCGGACTACGATTCGGCGCTTGAGGTGCGCGACATCGCGGCTGCGGCGCTCAAGCAGGCGAAGGCGCAGGTCGAGCAGAGCCATGCAAGCGTCAGCCAGGCAAGGGCGAACCTCAACTACTGCACGATCGTTTCCCCCGTGGACGGCACGGTGATTCTGCGCAGCGTCGATGAGGGGCAGACGGTCGTGTCGTCCATGAACGCCGTTCCTCTTCTCACGATTGCGGAGGACCTGAGCCGCATCCAGGTGGAGGCAACCGTGCCAGAGGCGGATGTCGGGTCCATTCGCGAAGGGCAGCCCGTGACGTTCACGGCGGACGCGTACCGCAAGCGATTCAGGGGCATTGTGCGCCAGGTGCGCCTTGCCTCCACAACGGTGAACAACGTCGTCACCTATCCGATCATCATCGAGGCGGCGAACGACGATCCGAATGCAATGCTCTTTCCCGGCATGACGGCAAACATATCAGTCGAGACGGCTCGTGCCGAAGGTGTCGTGGCGGTGTCGTCGGCAGCGTTGAGGTTCCGTCCGAACAATGACGACTACGAAGCGGCAAAGACGGCGGCCGGCGGCGAGATTCCGCGCGGACGCAAGATATGGATCAAGGACGGCGATGCGGGCATGAAGTTCGTGAAGGTGGAGGAGGGCGTCTCCGACACGTCGTTCACGCAGCTTGTCGGCGCCGACGGGCTTGAGGGCAAGGAGGCGATTCTCGGTTACGCCACCGCGCGCACGGCCTCCAGTGCCGGAGGCGCCGTCAATCCGTTCAGGCCGAAGTTCCCGCAGCGCAACAAGAACAGGGGAACTGCGCCCGAACCCCGGAAATGATGCCGGCAAGGCCGCGGTCCGCGGTTGAAGGATGACAGCCAATGGCGAAAAGACCCGACTTCCCCGAGTATGACCTGCATCCGTGCGGAGCGCGCGTGGACGACGCGCTTGCGCAGCTGAACCGAATCGTCTCATCCGCGCGTGGAGGCGGCGCTGACGTGTTCGCCGTCATAACCGGATACGGGTCGTCCGGCGGCACCGCCATGATCAAGAGTGCAGTTCTTGCCGCCTGCCGCAAATACAGGAGACAGAACCACATCCGCGGATTTCTCGACGGCGAGTATGCGGGGGACATATTTTCGGCTCAGTATCTGTCGTTCCCGGAGGCGTCACGGATTCCCGTGTTCTACAAGCGCTTCCCTAATCCGGGGCTAGTTTTCATCTGTGTGTAGATGACGTGTTGCTGGTCCATTGGAGGCACTGCAGACGTTGATTCCGTATAGAAAAAGACGATCCGGCCGCAATCGACCAGACCGTCTTTCACTTTCTCGTTGTCGAAGGGATTACTTGATTACGAGTTTGGAGTTGAACGTACCCTTGTCATTCGGGACGAACTCGGTGTTCTGATCGTCGGTAGCCCACTTGTCACCGATGATGAACTTGTACTGGTACTCGCCGGGAGCGAGCTTCACCGTTGCGGAATAGACGCCGTTTGCCTTCTTGAACGTCATCTTCTTCGCCTTGGTTTCCCAATCGGTGAAGGATCCCGCCAAACGGACATCCTGACCAGCTTCGGCGTGCACAGTGAATGTGACGCTCTTGAGAGCCGCCTTCTTCGCGGCACACTTCTTGGGAGCGGTGCATTTCTTGGCGCAAGCTTTTTCTGCCGGCTTTTTCGTTGCAGTCTTGGCGGCGGTTTTGGTTGTCTTTTTCATTGTTTTTACTCTTTCGCTTATCAGATTCACACGAATCCGAAATAAACAAGTCCATATTTTACAAAAAACAACATTTTTTTGCAAGTCTCTCATCCGTTTAGGCGTAATCGGTTAGCCGGATTTCTGTAATTCGCATTGCATTTTGTGTTCAGATATGATATTTTGTCTACGTCATGGGGCAGGTGCATCAATCCGTAAATGGAGAATCAATCCATGAATAAAACCAGAGCAAATACTATTCTTGTTTATGGCGCGGCGCAATTTAGATGTCTCGCCGCCATTGCCGTAGCCCTCTGTACGCCTTTTGCGCACGCGGAGACGAATGTGAATAGCGCCAATCATGTCGTCGATGGCAGCGGCAACCTCGTTTACACGGCGGAGGCGGACGGCGAGACGGTTTCGTTCGACGGCGGGGCGGGCATCGTTTACGGTACGACTTTTACGGGCAATACCGCATCGTTCAATCCGTACAATGCATCGAGCGTTCTGACCGTCATCAACCCGCTCGTCGCGATCCCCAATTCCTCGCTCGGCGTCGCACAAGGCACGACCGTGTTCTCCGGCGGCCTTACACCGAATACCTCGATTTCCGGATCTGTCTGGAACGCCTATTTCTCGAAAACCGGCGCAGGCACGGCGAAGTTCACGGGGGCGGTCGATTTCAGCGCAAACAACTACGGTCCGCATTTCAATGTCGCCGAAGGCGTTGCACAGTTCGCAGGCTCCGGCATAACGCACAAACTCGTCTATCTGTACGTCGGCAGGACGGCGGGAAGCACCGCGGTTTTCACCAACAGCGGCAGTACGGTCTCCGTGTCCGGCAGACTGTTCGTAGGATCGGAAAGCGCGGCGAATGACGGGACGGTATCGCAAGGCGGTTCGGGAACGTTCGTGATAGACGGCGGATCGGCCACGATCGCTGGGAATGCCTATCTCGGTGCGGGGGCTTCCGGCTCGTCGACAGTCGAAGTGCGCGGCGGCGGATCGCTTGCGATGAACGGCGGCAATAAGTATTTCGGCTACGCGACGAGTTCTGCGTACGCGCCGAAGTCTCTGCTATCGATCGAAAACGGAACGGCGAATTTCAACAATTATCCCGTTTATTTCGGCTACGGCAGCGTGGCGAATTCCTCTCCGCGATCCATCCTGAAAATCGGCGCAGACGGAACGTTCAATTCAACTGCCGGCACGCTTGTTTTCGGACATGAAGCCGGAAATATCGCGCGTCTCGAGATGGAAGGCGGCACGTTCAAAGCAAGCAACGCAACGTTCGGCAACAAGGGATCCTTCCGCGGAACGATGACAGGCGGAAATGTTGATATAACCCAGAACTTCTACCTTGGCAATTATTCGACCTCTCCGAACAGATTCGATATGCTGGGCGGCACTCTATCAGCGGCCAACTGCACTTACAGATATATCGGCTACAACTATGGCAACACAGCGGCCAGCTCCGTAACGAGCGTTTTGACGGTAGCCCGTTCCGCCGTGTTTTCGACCGGAAGCAAGTCCCTGTATCTGGGTTTTGGCGGTTCTGCAACCGCCACGGCGCACTGCGAAATACATCTTTCGGACGGCGGGACTTTCGAGGCGGCGAACATCAACCCGAATCCAGGTGATTTTACCGATAAGTTTGCAAGTCGCAAGTTGACGTCCGACGGCGGAACATTCCGCATTACCGGAAACAGCACAACGATACCGTGGCTAAGAGCCGCAAATCTCGAATCGTATGTTGGACGTCGCGGCGTCACGTTCGACACGGGAAGCAACACGGCCACGATAGAAGACTTCGCCTCCGACGGCAAGTCGCCCGGGCAGATACGCAAGGCAGGTAGCGGCACGCTCGTCCTTGGCAAACTCCCGCAGACGCACGGAGGCGTTGCGGTTAAGCAGGGTACGCTGAAGCTTTCCTCCGGTGCGACTATCGGCGCAGCGTACACACCGGAGATGGCCAAAGTTGAAGCCGCCGGCAACACGTATCCGGAAAATGCATCGGACGCGCTCAAAGGCGCCAACTACCTTCTTCACCGCTGGAGCTTCAACTGCGGCAGCCTTTACGATTCCGTCGCCGCTAAGAAGGCTACCGTTTACGGCGACATTGAGCCGGATGTCATCGGTGAAAATGCGAATCTCATAACGACTCCGCTTCTGTCGAACGCCTCGACGTATCTCGACCTCGGATCTGGATTGTTCGGCGACGGCGAAAGCGATTTCACCGTGGAGTTTTGGGCTTCCGTGCTGCAATCCGCCGGCGATGGCGAACTCGCGGTTATCGGCAAGAGCGGAAACAGTCAGACGCTCATCTTCATAAACACCGCTACCGGTCTTGTAAAGGCGCGGGTGAACGGAGCAGGCCACAATGACAACAAATATCTTGGCGCACATGTTCCCGGCACGATGTACCACTATTCGATCGTCTTCAAGCGCAACGCAAACGGCAAATACGATACCACCGTCTGCCGCAGGGATTCCGCCGGAGAGGTTGTCGGCACATCCTTGTCGCTTGCCGGCTCCCCGTTCTCCCCGTATCTCCACGCCGATTCGTTCTGTTTTGCCGCCTCGCCTGCGTTTCCAAATGTGAACACGCGCGGAATCAAGGTTGACGAGGTTCGAATCTGGAAGGCCGCGCTCTCCGACGCGCAGCTTGCGAAGAACGCTATTCTCGGGCCGGACGAGCTGCCGCTCCTTGATATGGGCGACGACTATGATTCCACCGGTCCTGTCGACATTGCCGAAGGTGCGGTTTTCGACCTCGGCGGGAACTCGATTTCCTATGGATCCCTTTCCGGGGCGGGCACTGTTAAAAACGGTACGATTACCGTTACCGATGCTTTGACACCGCTCGGCGGCACGATGGAAATCGCGGCGGGAACGACCGTGAAAGTTACGGGTGAGATTGTATTTGGCGAGGGCGACAGTTTGAATGTCAAGGGAACGCTTGATTTGAGGGAGGCGACCGTCAAATACGTCTCGACGTCGCGCTTGGAGTCGACCGTCAGCCTTGCGACGGCGACTGACGGCGGAACCATTCTCGGACCGCCTGCCGCGATAGACGACTCTCGCTACTTTATCTCTGTTAGCCCGAGTTCGGTGAAGGTGTCGCCCAAAGGCTTTTCCCTCATCATCAGATAATGTCCTGGAGTGATAAAAATGAGAATATGCGATGAACTTGGATTTGCGCTATCAGGCATAGTCTGCGCCATCTCCCTGTGCGCGTACAGCGCGGAGTTCCAGAACGCCCGTCTTGTGAATGATGGATTCGAAAATGGCCTCGCCGGATGGGGCTCGCCCTCCAAGGAGTGGAGCGTCGCCCCCGGTCAAGGCCGCGAAAAGTCGTCCGCCCTTGTCTGGAGAGCAGGTAAAACCGGATCCGTTCCTATACAGAGACTGGCGATACAAGGCGGCATGAAATACAGGTTCGGCGCGTATGTGAGGGTCGTGCCATACAATCCAAAGGGGCTTCCCAAGATAACGCTCCGCTGTTACGACTGGCAGGAGAAACTGCGCTGCGAAGTCGTGGCGACGCCGTCCGGCGACAACGACCCGAACGCCGAAGGATGGGTGCGCTACGAGGGAATCGCCGCGCCGCCGACCGATCCGTATTGCGACCTCCTCGTTGAAATGCCGCCTGAAGTCAAAGGGTGCGTCTATTTTGACGACTTCTACTACCAGATTGACGGAGGGAAGACTGTCGGCGAGATGATTTCCGGATCGTACCGTAACGAGGCTGCATCCGGCAAGGTGCGTTTTGCAGTTGCGCTTAACGTGAACACGGTCAGGTATCCGCTCTCCACGCTGAAACCGGTGTTTTCGTTTGAGGGTGAGGACGGAAAACGCTTCGTGATCGCGCCGGACTCGTTTTCATATGACAAGGCACTCGTGTCGATAGAAGTTGCGCGCCTCAAGCGAGGCGCATCAAGGGTTGAATTTTCTCTCGGTCGCTCCGACGCTCCGGCTCTCGGAACATCGTCGCTCGAATTCCGCAGGCTCGCATCGCCGGCCTCGCGTCGCGTGACGTTCGACGAGTACAACCGGACGATTGTCGACGGCAAACCGTTCTTCCCGCTCGGAATGTTCATTGACAAGGTTACGAAGGAAGAAATGGCAGTTTACAAGCAAGGACCCTTCAACTGTATTCATCCTTATACCGTGTCGAAGGAGGGGTTGGACATCTGCCACGACACCGGCTTGATGTGCATAGGAACTCTTATCTTCCACGCACCGGGCCGCCATTGGCGCGGCAGGGGCAGGATTACTCCAGAGAAGGCGCTCGCGGACACGCTCACATTCGTCGATTCGCTGAAAAACCACCCCGCGCTTCTCGCATGGTATACGATCGACGAAGATCAGCTCGCCTATCTGTCGACACAGAAGAAAAACCACGACGAGATTTGGCGCATCGATCCAGACCATCCGATTTATGCCGCGTTGGATCGTCCTGAACACGTCAGGGCGTTTGCCGGAGTGTTCGATGTCATCGGTATGGACCCATATCCAATCGGCAACAACCGCGGAGGGATAGAGACAGCTTTCGGCTGGGGTTCGGCGGCGAACGAAGCGATGTACGCAATGCGCCCAATGTGGCAGATTCCGCAGGCGTACAACTGGGGATGGCATTCCTCGCGCAAGAACCAGATTGGCAAGAACCCCGAACTTCGCTTCCCGACGAGAGAGGAGTTCAGGTCAATGATGTGGCAGGCGATCGCCGCCGGGGCAAATGGACTTTTGCCGTACGGTTTCTTCGAGATTCGCCGCAATATGAAAGGCGCAGAGCGCGATGCGACATGGAAGATGGTGTGCGAGGAGTCGCAAAAGGTGCGCGACCGCTTCCATGTTTTGCTTTCGCCGCCCGGGCCGGCCATCGAGGGGCTTCCCGCCGGGCTTGCGGCGCGGACATGGAACGTCGAGGGACGGACATGGGCACTCGTCTGTAATCTGACGCGCAAGAAGATGAAAGCCTCATTCCGCATTGGAGGACGCACCGTTCCCGCGGATCTTTCGCCCATCGGCGTGAAGCTGTCTCCAATCGACGAGTGAAGACATGGCCGGACATAGTATCTTTCGCGACATGAAATGGTGTATGAACGACCGCTCGCGTTCCTCTCGCTCCGCCCCTGCTAATCAAAAACACAAATGACAAGAAGAGACTTTACCTCAGGATTGTTCATGGCCGCGGCGCTGCCTGCGGTCGGTGCGCGATTTGCTTCGATCGGCTCCACCAGAAAGCCTTGCGTTCGCCGGCTCGATCCCTGTGCGATCGGCGTCATCAGCGACTTGCACATCGGCGTCCCGACGTCCAGACGGGTGTATCCCGGCGGCCGTGAATGTCCGTGGCAGCCGGAGACGTCAAAGAAAATGGTGGCGGAGATACTCGCGCTGCCTCGTCCGCCGGCGAATGTTATCGGTTTGGGTGATATCTCGTTCGCGTTTGGCGAGGCGGGCGACTACGAAATCGCCGCCGAGGTCTTGAAACCGCTGTCGGACGCCGGAATCAAGGTTACACTCGCAATGGGCAACCATGACAGCCGCGCTGAATTTCTGCAGTCCTTCCCCGGCTATGACCGCACGACGAAAGTTCCGGGGCGGTTTGTCTCGGTCGTTGAAACGCCGCACGTCGATTTCATTCTGCTCGATTCGCTCAAAGAACCCGCCAAGCGCGGCCATTTCGGCTTCCTCGGAGGCTCCGGACTCGGCGAGGAGCAGACGAAATGGCTGAACGAGACGCTTGCGTCGCTCTCCAAGCCGACGTTCGTATGTGCGCATCACGACGCGTTCAATCTGAGGCTCGCCTCTCTCTGCCCGAAGACGCCCAAGGTCGTCGGATATCTGCATGGACACCTCCACCGGTGGATGACGAACATTCTGGCCGGCGGATACGGGCCCGACGCCCGCACGATCCGCCAGATGTCATTTCCCTCGTTCGGGCTCGACCTCGACGTCGGCTGGGGATTGATTCGCACGTCGCCTTCGAAAGCCGTTCTCGAGTGCATGGCTTGCGATCACTATTTCCCGGCGAAGATTCCGGCTGCGAAACGTCCGGCGCAGTGGGATATGTTCGTTCATGATTGGGCGGGCCGCAAAATCTCCTTTTCCCTTGCATAGGCTTTCCATGGATACATGTGCGGCGAACTCATCAATGTAGTCGCGAAATAGACGGTTCTTTTGTCGGGGGGGACTCCGCCCGACGCTTCCAAGGCGAGTCTCGGCATCCGTTTTGGCGAATCGATTGCCTGAGACGACGCACTCTACGAGATCTGGAGTTTACCCATTTTTTCGGGCATGAAAATCACCACAGGTCCATAAATAAAGGGTGAAGTGCCAGTTTTCGCTTTGCGATAACTGAAAAATTGCCTGTGGGTGCGGCGTATGGAGTGCCTTCGAATCAGCGGCAATTG
>JAZOAC010000097.1:0-5044 GCA_045595285.1 Kiritimatiellia bacterium
CCGATCTCAACCGCAAGCTTTCCAATGGCAATATCTGCGTGTCGCTTGAGAGCGTTGGTTACCGTCATCGGCTCGGGCAACCGATCACGCATGGTCATATCCTTCCCGTGCCGCCACAGCCCATCGGACTGACTAATTACGGAATCAGCATTGACTATTCCCTCATTCATTGCAATTGCACACGTAAATGGCTTCATGAATGTTGTAGGCTGAAATGCCATCTCCAATGCATTATTCCGATACGACAGCACCTCTCCAAATTCATTCGTCTCAACATCAGGTACGCTTACCATGGATAGAATCTCACCTGTCTGCACCTTGATGATGATGCCCCACGCATTTTCAGCCCTATTGCTCGCATACGCCGCTCGGACATGCGTTGAAAGCTGTTGCTGAAGGTTCCGGTCTATTGTCGTCCTGATTACAGTTCCATCCATAGGTTTTGGTCTGATCCCGGCCAAGGATGTCCCGTCTGCCGCCAGAACATCACCTCGCCTTATCGGTTTCCTGTGTTCACTCAAATCTCCGTGCTTTGAATCGACGCACTCAAAGCAGAATCCGGCAACAGCCCATAGTACCGCACTAACGAAAACACCCCGTTTCATTATCTCTCTGTTCATTGAATTATTCCTCTCGTGTCCTTACAGTTGCAAATCAACACCTCTCGCCATCAAAAGTGACATGCGAGCCCCTTATGGAAATATTAATCCTTTTTTCCGGCAAAATCTGATGTCATTCTCCGAGCGATATCCAAAAATGCCGGCAAAGCGACCCGACCTGCAGAATAATCGGGATACGGTTTGCCGAACCCGATAACCAAAACCCACTTCGGGCTCGCAACCGGGAAGAATCCGGCGGCGGACACGTTGTAATCCGTGTCTGAATACGCTCCCTTGACCGGGATCCTCGTTTCTGAAATCATCCCCGCGACATCAAGACCTTCCAAGTCAACTGAGAACTCCTTCCCGGCGACAATCATTGCATCCTTCATCATCGATGCGATTGTTTTGGAAGTCTTGTCGGAAACAACCTTCTTAAACGGCTCCTTCGCCTTATAGACGGAAGCGACACCATTCGTTGAAACAATCTTCATGACAAGATGCGGAGCAACTGTCTTTCCTCCGTTTGCAAGCGCTGCATAAGCGTTTGCGACCTGAATACCCGTCACGGCCAGTCCGCGTCCGAGACCGAGGCGGGTCAGCGTCACGGAATCATATCGGTTCGATGCCCAGACGATTCCCGCCTCCTCGCCGTAAACCGTGCCGCCGCCGACCTTGCGCCCGAATCCCCAGCGGGAGAGATTTTCGAGGTTCCGGTCCTTCCACATCATAAGGCCGACCTTGCCGGATCCTATCTCCGTGCGCATCGCAAGCGCCTTTGCAACCGACAGAACACCTGTCGCACCGGGGACATCATACAGTTTCGTACCGTTGTACTCCCAAACGCCGTTGCCGTGATCAATTCCCGTATCCGGCGTTACAAACCCTTTATCCAAGGCCATTGCGTACGTAAGCGGATTCATGAGACCGCCGGGCGCAAAGTTCATCATCGCCGTATTGTTTCTGAAATAATCCGCGCCATCCTTGACGGCACGGGATTTCATCGGGTCATACGTCGGCCATGATGCCATCGCCGCAATAGCGCCGTTCGTCACGTTCAACACGATTCCCCACGCCGTTTCCGCGTGATTGGTCGCAACGGCCTTTATCAGCGCATCCGCAAGAGCGTTCTGAATCGACGGCACAATGGTTGTCGTCACGCTTCCGCCGTGTACCGGAGTCGCCCGGGCGATCTGCTCAGTGCGCCCTGCGTCTCTGACGATCTCTCCGTCCCGGCCCGCAAGAACTTTATTGCACGTATATTCGACGCCGGACGCGCCCTGCGTCGTTTTCCCGGGCCAACGGTGAACGCACCCGGTTACATGCACTGCATTACTTCCGAGCGGATACTCTCGCTGCTGAAGAGGTTCAATGATGAAGCCTTTGGAAAGCCTGCGCCCTTCTTTCGAAAGAAACCACTTTGCGACAGATTCATCGACATTCGATCGGACAAGAACAAAACGGGATTTATCGATGGCGCAAAGATTGAGCAGTTCCCCGGGCGTCAATTCAAGACGCGAACAGATATTGGTCAAACTGTCTCGATCGAACGCAATGTTGTACTCCCTTGCCACCTTCGGATCGAGGCGCACGTCATAACGCTTCACCGATTTTGCAAGCACCGAGCCGTCGGCGGCATAAATCGCGCCGCGTTTCGCCGCGATTCCGAATTCGCCCAGATGTCCGGTCCTGACTATCGGTGCATGATACTTCAGGCCCGCACCTCCCGAAACCGCCATCCCCAAAAGAAAGAAAACCGCGACCGCGCCAAAGAATCCGCAAACTACGACCGTCTTTCTTCGCGACACGGTCACACATTCCTCCGTATCTGAAAGAAGGGAAAGAAGCACACCCAAGCCGCACCAAAACGTCACCGCCAATGCTCCGCCATAGCCGACAAGGGCCGGCGAAACGCCAAGCACGGGAACGGCGCCAACGCTTTGCAGGAGCGAATACATTGCCGAACCGACCATTGCCCCGCTCCAGAAAAGAATGAACATCCGTTTAGAATTGTTTTTCAAAGCAAGCCAAAGCCACGCAAGAACGCCTCCCAACGCGGCGTACAGCGCCGCCGCGGCGAGCGGGAACCATTTGCCGAAACGAAGCGCCGACGCACTCGGCATCGCATCGGCATACGAGAGCGGCAAAAAGCGAAGACTGCGGTCGGCATCGCCAAACCAATTTGCCGTTGCATAGGCGGCCTTCATCTGATGCTGCATATATCTCAGATGCATGTTTCCCACCTCTTCGCCACCAAAGAAAGCGACAAGACGCGCCAGTCGATTCGCATTGCCGAGTATCTGAACAGCAACGCATACGAGCACGATTCCGACAACGGCAAAAATCATCCAAGGCCTTATCCACTTCTTGGAGCATAGCCAAGCCGTGAAAAGCGCCCACGCCAGAACCAGTACGAGGTGAATATTGACGCAAACAACCCCGAAATCAGCCCATCGCTGCGTCCCGTGCCGTACCGGAGAGAAACCGACCGCCCAGACCGTAAGAGCGAGCCACGCAAGCATCCCCCAAGGCGCGAGTTTAAGCCACTTCCGCCACGGAACCAGCGCCGCACCGATACAGGCGGCAATGCCGATCACATTCCACAGCAGCTGTTTCTTGAAAAAGAAGACGCCGCTATCGACACCGAAAATACAGTCGACAGGACATTTCCATGTGAACAGAAGCCCCATCGCCGCCAACAGCCCGGCGATTCCGCACAGACTCCATTTGATTATACGCGTGTTCATTTGTTTTTCCTTTCTCAACCTTTGAAATTATACAACGGAACAAGCCGATCTGCAACCTCCGCCGTCGGTGTGATATGCTCGCGGATGAAATCGAAACGCTTGTACGCATCCGGCGCTTCATCAAGCGATGAATCCACCGTTGTGGTGAAAAGTTCGCCCAATGTCGCACGGACGCTACCGACATCAAGCAATTCCTTGGCATCGGCGCGCGACATACGACGCCCCGCACCATGCGGAGCGGACTGATTCCAGTCATCGTTCCCTTTACCCTTGCAGACAAACGTACCATCACGCATATTGATCGGGCAAAGAAAAAGCTCGCCTTTCTTCGCCGATACCGCGCCTTTGCGGATTGTCCGCTCTCCGCGGTCGTAATAGTTGTGATTCGTCTTTATTGCTCCGTCTTTTTCATCAACGCCGAGAAACGTCATAATCTCCTGAGCCATGATCTCCTTATTGCGCGCGGCAAGGCGTATCCCTACATCCATAAAATCAAGATAAGCCTCAAAACCGTCATCCCAAGGCGACAGATATTCCAATCCCTTGGCGTTGCCGGTCGGATGCTGCTCGGCGGCCATTTTCTGAAACACCTTGCAGACGGACTTTCCGAACTGGCGCGATCCGGAATGGACAAGAAGATAAATCTCGCCTGTTTTTTCAGAGCGTTCAAGACTGATGAAATGATTTCCCGAACCGAGCGAACAAAGCTGCATGGCAGCAGGAATCCGCTCCTGCTCCCGCCCCAAAATTCGCGTTTCGAACTTCGCCAATCTTTCATCCGCCGCGTCAAATACAGCACGATCCTCGTCTGTCGCGAAACGGTTCACGGCAGTGGCGTAACCGCGAGAACCGTTCGGGATATTGCGCTTGATAAAGTCATCGAGTTTCTGCAGATCCGGCGCAACTGTTCCTATCGGCCATGCGAAAACGCCGCAGGCGATATCTCCACCGACGAAATTGGGGACGAGCCGCACCTCGGCATCGTCATCATCGAACTTCTGCGTAAACCCTACGAGACAATCCTTGCCGGGATGCCCGTCCGGCATAATGGCAACCTTCGAGCCTTCCGCCGCTTTCGCGTTCAAAAGCCCGTACAACTGCGTCACCGCATCAGGGTCGAGATTGTCAATCGTAATCAATGCCTCCGCGTATGCTCCTTTTATCGTATACATTTCAATTCGTCCTTTCCTTATACTCCATTAGACACATTTACACACGCAATATGACAAAAAGTTTATGTTCAGCATCATCACCTTTCACATCCGAAAGTCCTTGATTGCACATACACCGCACTTCTAAACTCTCATTGACCGCTCTTCCGACTTTTGATACTATATGTACAAAAAATTTTTCACTCTTGGGAGTTTTGATATGACAAGTATAATAAATAGACCTTTTTTTACAAATTGGCTCTCCAATTGGAGGGACAAGGATGTCATTAAAGTTGTTACCGGCATACGACGATGCGGGAAAACCACCCTTTTGAGACTCTTTCGCGAAAAATTGCTCGCGGAGGGCGTAAACCAAAATCAAATCATTTCCATTAACTTTGAAGACCCTGATGTAGGAATATTCAGAACATTTGATGATGCCTGGAAGTTTATCCGTTCCAAAATGGATGATTCGCTCGACAAAATCTATATTTTTCTTGATGAAGTTCAGCAAGTTCCAGAATTTGAAAGACTTGTGGACGGACTT
>JAZOAC010000098.1:0-38331 GCA_045595285.1 Kiritimatiellia bacterium
TACAAGGCAACCCAAATGCAATGGACCGCAAATCAACGGATTTTTGGCATAAGTTAAATGCAACAAGGCAAACTAAATGCAAATCAATAACCTACCTTGCATTTAACCTGCCCATAGTTGCATTTACTTTGTCCGGCGACCGAAAATTCACCTCCATCCACTATTCAAATACAGCCTTCCCCCATGTCAAAGGATACATAAAGTAGTATATAGGGGACTTGCTCCTGTACAATTCCGGGATGTTCACGGCAACATTCTCGACCATCTGTTCTGAACAGGCCTCACCGAATCCGTCACTGAAGTGTATGTTCCATGTATTGGCACGCACTTCCCCGGACTTCGGCGGCGTAATGCCGACCGCCGCCCATTCAATGGCATATTCAAAAGCATATCCACGGCCATCGCCGTGTTTGCGGTACGCACCCCGCCAGACACTGCGCGGAACATCCAATCCCCGATGTCCGTGCACACCCTTGTGGAAGCAGATCGACTCCCTGCCAGACACGCGGTCACAATACAGGACGAGCGAGATGACACTTTCTTCCGGCGAAGGTTTTCCGACAAGAATCGACTTGTCACAAATCGACCGGCCGAAGGAGGAATCCGCCGGAAGACGGCATATCACGCTACCTCCCGCAAACCGGTATCCGTCCGCCGACTCGGTGTTGTTGCTCATCGGATCGGGCGTACGCACGTCACCCGCGATGTAAAGGCGTCTCTCATCCCACATCATCCGTATGGATGCAGTGTAGTCTCGGTCATATGGCGGTTCACATGCCGCCTCGAACACAGGGGCGGTCCACTCGCCGAGCTTGCCGTCAATCTTGACGGATTTCGGTGCGCGACGGACGGTGATCTCATGCACTTTTGGCTTGTTGAACGACATTCCGCCAATCGGATGCTCATTAGAGTTCCGGCTCGGCATCCTCATGACCACAACCGCCGCTACGCAACCGGCAAGAAGACCCAATGCAAGCGCAAACCATGTACCGGGGCGACCGAGGGAACGCCTGAGACGTTCGGCGAGGACGCTTTTCGCAACGCTGAGCCGCCATTTCACAGTACCTATCGGACGCTTCAGCACCTTTGCGATCTCGTTAAGCGGCATATCCATCATGTAGTGCATAACGACCGTCTTCCTGAACTCGGGCGCAAGCCTTTCTATCGCAGCGCGAATGGCGTCGCTGTCGGAATTCCTGAGAATGGCATCGTCTGTCTCGTTAGTGACAAGACTCACGTTTGCCGCAAGCACATCAGGGTCAATGGCAACGGTATTCCGGTTGACCATGCGGCGGACGTCCTTGGAGCGTATGTTGCGGAGAATGCCGAAAAGCCATGAAAGCGGCTCATCCTTGCTCCTGCAAGACTCCCAATCGCGCAGTGCGGTGTCAATGGTGCGAAGGACTAGTTCCTCCGCATCACCGACATCGTCGCAATACCGCCTCGCCTCTGCAAAAAGCGAAACTCGGCATTCGGACAGAATCCGAACAACAGATTCATCCGGCGAAATATCTACTTTTGTTCCCATATAAAAAGCACCCGGTATTTTACCATCAAATTCTTAATCCGTTTCAAGCATTCTATTCAAACGATAGAACGCCGCCGCGCATGATCTCTTCATGCGAAATCTTGAACCCGTTTACAACCTTACCGTTAAACATCACACCCTCACCATCCCCAGACCTGACAATCCTGAACTCACCTTTCCCCTCCCTCAGTTTTATCTCTTCAGCCTGCGCCGCGCCAAGAACATATCCGTCACCGCACGGATTCACCGGATAGAAACCCATCATCGAAAAGAGATACCACGCACTCATCTGTCCGCAGTCGTCATTGCCGCAAAGGCCCTCCGGACGCGGCAGATACGCTTCGCGGCATATTCTGCCGACGATCTCCGCAGTCTTTTCACGCCGCCCCCAAATGGAATAGAGATAGGCGATGTGATGGCTCGGTTCGTTGCCGTGCCAATACTGCCCGATCTGACCGCGCCGCAGATTGCCGTCCGCCGTGAGTCCCCCTTCGTCGGAGTTGCCCTTCCTTCCCTTAGGCATTGTCGCAAAGAACTCATCAAGTTTCGCAAGAGCCTTCTCGCGTCCGCCGAGCGCATCGGCAAGCGCATCGACATCCTGGAAAACATGCCACGTGTAGATCCACGCATTCGCCTCCGTGAAATCGCTCCAGAAATTTCCGCCGACACGCGGATTCATAGGATCGAACGGCTCGCGCCATCCGCCGCCGGAAGTCTTCGGCGCACGGGGACGCACAAAGCCTGACTCTTTATCGAATACGTTTTTCCAGCAGTCCGCCCACTTCCGCGCTTCTTTTTCCGTCTTCTGATCGCCGATGATGCGGGCATAATCAGCTATGCACCACCAGTTGTAAGCCAATTCCAGAGTCGTCGACACGCTCTGCCCTCTCGGCAGATGCTCATCGAACTCTCCGGCGAAATAGGGAATGTAGCCGTTCTCCCAGTATGCGTTCCAGCAGTTCTTTGGATTCTCACCATCATTGTTCACCATCGACTGAACCATGAGGGTGAGAATACAGTTGGAGTCTTGTGTTAGAGTTGGAGAATCGAAACTTTCCACTCTCGAACTTGAACTATTCTCTCCAACTTCTAAAAGCCCTTTCTTCCAGGCATCGACGATAACTGGGATGGAATGGATACCCACCATGCAATGATCTTCTCCGTTCCACATCGTCCACATGGGAAGATGCCCGTGTTCGCGTCCAAAGGCCACTAGCGAATCGACAAATCCCGGCACACGTTCCGGAACGATAATCGTGTAGAGCGGATGCGCCGCCCGGAATGTGTCCCAAAGGGAGAATGTCGAGTAATGGCCGCGCCTTGCCGTGTGGATCGCATCGTCCGCGCCGCGATATCGACCGTTCACGTCAGTCTGTATGTTCGGCTGTATGCAAAGGTGATAAAGTGCCGTGTACCAGTTCTTCTTCTGGTCGTCAGTCCCTTTGACGAGCTGCGCACGGGAGAAGATTTCGTTCCATGCGGCACGGCAACCGGAACGGATTTCGTCAAACGATCTGCCTTCCGACTCCGCCTTCATGTTCTCTGACGCCCCCTCTTCCGACACGGTCGAAAGCGCAATGCGAACTTCAAGAGAATTTTTAACGCAGAGGCGCAGTGCAGCAGAGGAACGCAGAGAGGTTTCTACTGTTGCCATTGTGCTCGTGTTGCCAGTACCAATGCTGACTGTTTCCAATTCTCCATTACCCTTTTCCCATTTCGAATTGGCATTGGCAATTGGCAATATTTTCACATTGGCAACATTCAAATTCTGGCTGTTCTGAGCAACTCTGCCACTCTGCGCCTCTGCGTTAAAATCAATCATCCACCGGTCGCCTTTGCCCTGAAACGGATCGCTCGGAAGCTTTTCGATTTTCGCCCACGGCTCGGAAAACTCGAACGCATAGAACAGCTTGTACGGTGTCCAACCGAGAGCCTTCTTGTAGCCTGTCATTCCGCGCCTGTCTTCACGCAGAAACGCAGACGATTCAGGCACCGTTGCTCCCAGCTTCGCATTCCATGCCTGCATCAGCATCGCGGCGGCGTCAACATAAATCCGCCGCTCAGTCCCTTCCGGCCAAGTGAACCGCCATACAGCCACGCGCTCCGTCGCCGTCGCTTCGCACTTCACCCCGTTTTCAAGCGTAACGGCATAATACCCGATCTCCGCAACCTCGGTTTCTTTTTTGACAGGATTTACAAGATTTACAGGATTGCGGAAGTCAGGGGGCGCATCCCCAGATAATCCTGTCAATCCTGTTAATCCTGTCGAAAAGAACGGAAGGATGCTAATATCGCCCATCGCCGGCCGCCCCGTCCCGTTCAGATGAGTCTGTGAAAAACCACGAATCGTCGTATCCGTAAACTTGTAGCCGCTACACGTCACCTTCGAACCCGTATCCGGACTCGGCTGAACCATGCCGAACGGACGGCACGGTCCCGGGAAGCAGTTGCCGTTCCCTACCGTCCCGACAAAAGGATCGACCCATCGTGCGAAATCTTCACTTTTGACTACCCCCACCGACATCGCCGCCGCCGTGAGAATTAGTCCAAACCGTATTCTCATTTTATTTTCTCTCCTTTTATCTGCCATTTTCTCGTCTGACATCACTGTTTATGCGCAATAGCGGAAACTTTTTTTGCCAAATGCGAAAACTTCTGCCGACTTCTCACCACGAACCGGCGTTGCTGAAAATGACACTATCTTGCCGTCCTTCCACCTGCACGAAACAGTATATCCGCCGCGAACTCGAAGCCCCTTGAACTCACCGCCTTTTCTCCAGACTTCCGGTATCGCGGGCAGCAGATCGACACGTCCCTTGCCGTCTCCCTGCGCAAGCATCTCAGCGATTGCCGCCGTAACCCCGAAATTGGCGTCTATCTGAAATACCGGCACATCGCTCAAAGTGTGGATATGCCAGAGATTCGGACCTAGCTCCGTCTTCATGAACGCCGCAAGATGACGCCCTGCCGCCTCGCCTTCCCTGAGCCTTGCATAGCAGATCATGCGGTGCGCGGCCGCCCAGCCTCCGCTGAGTCCGCGCAGGTCGAGGGTTCTTTTCGCTGCGGCGGCATATTCCGGGGTCTCGAACACGTTAAGAGTCTCGCCCGGGGCAAGTGCGCAGAGATGCGAGATGTGGCGATGGTCCTTCTCCCCGATTTCGCCATAGCGGTTCTCCTCCCGGAACTCCTTCAGCTGCCCGTCGGCTCCGACCTGAAACGGATCTAGTTTCCCGATATGTTCACGCACTGCGGCGGTAAGGATATCTTCACTCTTTCCGAGCAGCTTGTGCGCACGAAGAAAATCACGATCGTTTTCAAGGATCATCTGCTGGTCGAAAGCACAGCCGACGGTCGAATAGATGCCGTCCGCCCCACTTGCCGCCTCACCGAGTTCCGTGCCTTTACGCTGTTCTGGAGACGCCGAATAGGCCGAAAGATACACGCCATTAGTCAGCACAACCGCCCGGCAGTCGAAGTCGGCAACGCCCCTCAGGAACGGATAAGCCGATTCGAGAGCCGCCCTGTTGCGCGTGAAATCCCACCAGTCCCAGAGAAGCTTTGTAGTAAAACCTCCCGTTCCGGGTCCTGAATGTCCGCCAGGAATTGCGGTTCTGAACGGAATCATCCCGGTACCGACACTCCACATCCCCTCTTCGACCGGCGGCAGATTGCGCGATGTCGGATACCGCCGGAGATACTCGAGTGCCGCCTTATGGCTTGCAGGACGCGCCATTTCAAGAAACTTGACCAGCGGCTCGAAACATTCGGCAAGATTGCAGCTGAACGCAGGCCAATAGTTCATCTGCTCGTTTACGTTCATCCAGAGCCCGCCCGCCCACGGCGCCTGAGGCAACGCATTCCATGTCCCTTGCAGATTGTTTGGCATCGTCCCTGGCCGTGAACTCGCAATCAGCAGATAGCGTCCGTACTGAAACATACGCCCCACGCCTGAAAAGTCCCGTCCGGCATCATCAAGATCGAACTCCACGCGCCTGTACAAACCATGATAGTCATCAAGGTGCCGTTTTTTCAACAATGCATATCCCCTGGAAAGAGCCGCGTCAGCCGTACCGTCAACGCGCCTCCTCAGCTGCGGGTCCCTTTTGCATACGCCCTCAAGCATTATTTCAGGATCAAACCGCCAGTTCGTGTCACAGGAAAGAACAACAGTCGCCTCTGTCGCCCCGCTTACGCGAAGTGATGCGCCCTCCGAGGTGAGCGCACCATCCGTTAAGACGCATATGCGGGCGGCAAAATCGAGGTTGAACGCCGCAAAATGCTGATCGGCGGAAATCCCACCGCCCTTCACTGCAACAGACCCCGTGCGCTGTTCCATAAGGTACGGGTTCTCGGCCCGGACCGCGAACGCAAGCGCTCCGGCTCGGTCGGCGGAAAGATGCGCGACAAGCACACGATCGGGATACGAAGCGAAATATTCGCGGCGGAAACGGACATCTCCAACCGTGTATTCAACAGTCGCGACTGCATCATCCATCGAAAGCGCGCGGCGGTAATCCTTCACTTCACCATAGACATGTGGAAATGACAGCCTCAGCTCCAGAGCATCGGTGAGTTTCGGCAGGGTCTTCAATTCCTCGGTATTAGTCAATGTGGCCACACCTCGCTGCGAAGCGTCCGGCCAGACTGGATCGAGATACAGCGCCTTGTGGGTGATCTGCACCCGTTCATCTGAAATCCAGCCGAAAACACTTGCGCCGAACCAGCCGTTGCCGATAGGTAGAGACTCCGTCGCCCATGAAGCCTCGCCCTTCACTTCCGGACCCATCCACCAGTCCTTCAGGGAAAAGCCTTCCCCCTTGTACTCCTTCTCCCACCCGGAAACAGGCGCGTCAAAAGATATCTCATAACCTCCATGCGCAGCAAGCGCCAACCCTGCTGCGAGAATTGTTCCGAACTGAATTCTCATTTATTCACATACCTCTATATAACTAACAGTACCCCTAAAGCGATAAAAGGTTGGCAACTTTCATCACATAATTTACTTGACGGAATTACGTGACGGCATCACACAATATATCCCCTGCCCCAAAATCCTGGATCACACACACCACCCCAAGCCCTGCATCACACCACCCCTTCGTCCTGACGGACGCATTCCATGCGTCCGAACTAACAATCAACCATAGTATTCTTAAAACAATGGTAAAGATATTCTGCGCCCTCCCGATACAGCCCTGTAGCCGACCTTGTAAGCTGAGAAAAGAAATCCGAATGGTACAGTAAATCCATTGCCGATTCTGGCGAAATGTTTTCAGTTCTTACGATTTCCGCAACGAGATCTTGGATTGCAAACTCAATCAACTGTTTCTGCTCATACGACATCTCGCACCTCCAGAAAACGAAGCGTCTCAATAGAACGTTCAGTATGGAAGGAATACTGCGTGTAAAGTTCTGAGAACTGCATTCTTTGCGCAAACTCATCTACCGTTATTATGTCACGTTCGTATAGCCGAAATAAAAGAGACAGTTTGTCATTGGCTATTGGCCCTTTAACAACGTCATACCGATTGTCGCGATTATGGTCTGCCGAAATGAATTCATTTCGGCGATTGGCTCTTACAAACAACGCCCACTCCGCACACGGATGGAGGAAAATGCATGATTGCAACAAAGCCAATTGCGATTCATCGCAATCATATACCATCACTTTTGGTAAACCACCGAGCCGCGCAACTCGTTGCCTGGCCGTTTTCTCAGCACAATCGAGCGAATCTGTTGCATAAAAACCACGACCAAAATCCTTCGATGGCATACCTTTTGCAAGATCAATCGATTTGAATGCAACATTTGAACCGTGATATAAAATCATGCCGCTCTCCCACCATTCCGTTCACACACTTGCTTAAGGTCTGCAATAGTCTCTTCAACTGAATACGTATGTTCAATGTCATAATGTTCAGAAAGAAAAGCAAGCCCTTTATGTTTTTTTAGATAATCGAAAGCTTCAACATACGACATCCCATACATGTCCGCAAAATCATTTACGCACACCACAAAATAGTCGATTTTATTTTTTGTCAACCTAGACAGTTCCAATTTCATATTAGTCTCGCTTTCTGTTTTTTGGGAAACACCCCTTCGACAAAAGCACCAACATTATATCATACTTCCTTTATGCGTCATCGCGGCACACGCAAATGTCGGTATTTTCAAAAACGGCAAATGGCCGACATTCCGCCATACCTCAAAGCGATAGCCACGCACCCTGATAAAACCAAGCAATCCCGCGCCCCAAAAATACCCTGCATCACACCACCCCTTCGTCCTAACGGACGCATTCCATGCGTCCGAGCTACAGCCACAAAATAATGAATTCATTTCGGAGCAATTCTCAACCCTAGGACTAAGCATCGGACAAAAGTCGCGGCAACAGAAATGCGCAAAAATGTGGGAATGTTCGCACATTGTCCGTACCGCCGATGTTTCCGCGAATTAGCTTGACGCCAAAGCGGATGTCTTCATAATGTCCGCTACCAGTCAGAGTCGCAAGGGACTTCGCTCTTCCATTGGTAGCCTTAACCTCAACTGGCACGAGACGGTCGGATGTACGAAGGAAAAAATCCATTTCCAATGTGGAATTCTCCTTCTTGTAGTAGCAAAGTGGCTTACCCGCCTTATAGAACGCCTCTGCAACGATATTTTCTGCCAACCCACCCTTGTACGTATGTATATTTCGGTTCATCTTAAAGTCCAGAACCGTCTCGTCATCGAGCGATGACAGCAGCAACCCTGTATCAGGAACGTACACTTTGTACGCTGCTGAGTCCATATTGCCCTTGACCGGAAGTTCTGGAAACACCATGTTGTACGCCCTTACGACAAGTCCCGCATCTTCAAGCCACGATATGCATCCTGCATAGTCACGCGACTTTGCGCCATGCCTAACTGCAGCATACTGAAACTTCTTGTTTTCTTTTGCAAGCATCCGCGGAATGGCATCATATACCTCAGCAACCCTCGTCTGATCCAAACCCTCACAGTATTTTCTGATATCAGACCTGTAGAAGTTTTGAATCCACCTCTGCCTGGCGAGCGTCCCTTGATAGTTTCCCTGCTCTACGAAAAGGCTGACGACTCCAGGCATACCACCAAGTATACAGTATTCCCGAAAATGTTCATCGCATGCCAACAGTTCCGAATCCGAAAAAGGTATTTGCTCTTTCATCCTCGAATAGATCATTTCCGTGAAGCCAACATCCCGACCTCTCGCCCACAAGAATTCCTCGAAATCCATTGAATGCATTTCAAAATCCTCCTGATATCCAACAGAGAACGATGCTATCCTCTTGTAGTGGACACCAAGCAGAGAACCTGAGATTATCACATCATAACGTCCGTCAATCTTAAAGAACTTCAACGTAGTTGCAATGTCAGGAAACTCCTGTATCTCATCGAACACAATCAATGTCCGATGCGGTATGAACCTAAATTTCGCATTGAGATTCGACATTTCGCGAACAACATTTTCTGCATCATACCCACTGCCGATTATCGTCTTGAACTTCGGTTGCTCTACGAAATTGACATATACAAACGATTCGTAGTTTTCCTCTCCAAACCGCTTTATCGTCTCCGTTTTACCCACCTGACGCGCTCCTTTGACAAGAAGCGGAAGATGGTTACGCTTCTTCCATTCAAGCAAAAAAGTATCGGCTTTTCGTTTGAGATATGTCATTGCAATTTCTCCTATAGAATATCGCAATTATATCATATATCTACTCGAAGGACAATTAGCAATGTACATTTTATGAGTGAATTTAATGACACCACAACACCTTTCATGAGCGAATCCAAGGATGTGTCCACACCTTTTATGAGCGAAATATGCCCTATTTCGCCCCATCCCAATAATTCTAAAGCAAGCCTCACACCAATCAGAACAATCCGCCCCAAAAACACCCTGCATCACACCACCCCTTCGTCCTGACGGACGCATTCCATGCGTCCGATTTCCGACCCTCTACTCACATCAACTTAGGTGGATATCCACCTAACTGTTGTCGAGCGCCCCCTGCATTTCCAAACCGAATTCTCATTTCATACCACACTCATAAATCTTTCTAAATTCACTCCTTAACAAACACAAAGCCCCAAGGTGCCAGGCGAAATATTTCGCCATCCACTGCAGCACCATTGAAAAGCAACATCTCCGTCTTAGCTGCAACAACGGAATCGACACGAACTGATACCGCATCCTTCGAGAAGTTTCCGATAAATACGACAGAACCCGTAGCAGAGTCGCCACGCCGTAGAGCAAGAACCCTCTCCGGATTATCATTATCAAGCCATGTCTGCCCAAATACAGTCATCACAGGGTTTTCACGCCTAAGCGCGGCTAGCGAACGCACCATTTCGCGTCGACGATGGCCGTTCACCGTATTCGCCTCATTCCAATCTACAGTCACATCCGGCGAATGTCCAAATATAGAGTGGCGGCGAGAGTCAGCAATCTCCTGTCCGTTGTAGATGAGCGGAATGCCGTCCATTGCAAAACAAAGCGCAAGTCCAAGTGTCTGATTGTCCCATCCACAGCGCCTCTCCATACGGAAATCGTAGTCGTCATTCACCGTGTCGTGATTCTCAGTGAAATTCATGTTTAATGTCCCCTTTGGGCATTTTGCCGCATACTGCTCGGACGCTGCGCGAAGCTTGGCTACACCCTTGAATTTAGAGACGTCAGCGCCTCCTGCCGCCCACTGCTGGTTGTAACCCTCCTTTGCGTCACCTTTCAAGATTGGTCTCAGCCACGAAAGGCAGACTGGCCAATTGTAGTTGGCGTCAAAAGCATGTCTAGTATTAGCATGGCGGCATCCCTCTGCTAGAATCACTATGCCACCTTTGATGCGTTCACACACATCTCGCACCTCTTCCCAGAAATCAAGCGGTATGCTGTCCGCTACATCACACCTAAACCCATCAACATCGAAATCTGCGAGCCAATACACCATATTTGCCTTGAAATACTCGCGCACCGCACGGTTTGTGAAGTCTAGCTTCGGGAAACGCCATCCCTCCATCACTATTTTTCCGTCTTTGTCATACGAAAAGTACTCGGGGTGGTTCTTAAGAACGCGAGCAGATGGTCCACAGTGCAAATAAACAATATCTATTAGCACCTTGATGCCGGTCGCATGTGCAGTTCTCACGAACATCCTAAGATCTTCATCTGTACCATATTCAGGATCCACATGAAAGTAATCACCGGTTCTGTACGGATTGCGTGGATTTTTGAAGCCGCTCTTCACCTGACGCGGACTCCACATATCCTCACGAGGGTCGTCATCCGCAACCGTGACAGGACACATGTAAACGACCGTAACTCCCAACGCCGCCAGATCGGACAACTTTGCCGCCGCAGCACTTATTGTTCCTTCAGGCGTGAACGCCCTTGGCTGAATCTGGTACATGACGCCCTTCCTGAACCAATCAGGCGTTGTACGCGCCTGTTCATCCGCAAGCGTGTACCCACAGGCGTCAACCGCCTTCGCTAACACGGCAAACGCCGCAAGAATTGTTCCGAACTGAATTCTCATTTGCAACTTTCTTTTTAAAACTTCACACTTCCCCAATTCGAAGGATTGACCCGTGCTTCGGAAAAGAGGTCGGCAACGACACCAGACTCACTGTCAAAGAGATAGACACGACGAACTGCACATGTACCCTCTGCATCACCGAAGATTACACCGACATCCATACGACGATCAGAGCCATGCACTGGTGGACCGACCTCCCCCAATACCGACCAAGGAATATCAGCAATAAGTTCATAACCATCTTTTTTCTTCTCAATTGCAACCTTAATATTATCAATGCGTTCCACCTTGGCAATCTCCGTCGTACCAACCGGAGATGAGAATGTTTGCCACTGGGTTTTCGGCACAGTATGATCGACAAACGTATGGCGCATAACCCCTGACGGTGTGATTAGTAGTCTGATGTCGCCATTTGCTGGTGTACGGCGTTTGGCATTAGCAGTAGAGTCTGCCGCCCAACGCAGGTCTATGCAATCCCCCGTACGAAAAACAAGATTAAAATCCTCACCTTCATTAATCCAAGGAGAATCATCTCGTACCTTGATCCAAAGCCTCAGTGGACCAATTTTGCCGCTCGAACGGCTAACTCCAAAAGCTACAGATGCTACCTTATCTTCAGGAAAACTACGTGTGACATTTTTCTGCCAACCACGCTGGAAGCCAAATCCCCCGCAGTCCATGATGGAGAGCGGCGCAGCAGCTGAACCGTACACAACTGATTCTTTTTGCGGTGGCGCCTTGTCGAGAAAAATTTTTCCACCTTTGAGCATCTCTTTCGTTTCAAGTCCTGAAACCTTACATACCGCAAGCGCAGACTTCCCGACAATCTGCATGGCATTGCCTTCAACACCCATACCAAACCACCCGCCGAAACACTCGTCACACAAACTATTCCCGGAAAGCACAGTACCCTTACTTACTTCAAGAACACTCGTCATATTAGGACAAAGCCTATTATCGCCGAAAAGTTCCGTGATGAAAAGTCCCCCTTCCGTGAAGAGATATCGCGCACCCTTGTTGCCGTTAAGCTGAAATACATCATCAACCCACCCCTCAAAACCGCATGTGTGACGAAGTTCTCCGACATTCGGCAACGGAGAGTTGTGTCCATTCGATGGATATGGATTAGGATACGTCCAAAGAAGCCGTCCGTCCTCCGCCGAAATGCCTGCGATGACATTCTCTCCTCGATCCCTGTTTTTGCCTGCATTGACCACAATCGTTTTTCCGTTAGGAGAAATTGTCGCAGCATAAATAGCGCCGCGCAAGGCATCCGGCAATTTCAGCCGTTGCATTTTCGAGAAGTCGTACCGCAGATTATCGTCTGGGCGCAAAACACATAGGGCATCGGTCTGCCAGTCTGTCTCCAACGACGGAATGCGCAATACAATCTCCATGTCGGCGCCAATTCGTGAAGCCCACATCATGTCGGCACGAAGGCCTTCGCATACCATATACTCACCATCCTGCCATAGTGACACACCAACAGGCTTCACCTTGCCGACAGCATTAGTCTTCACTATATCACAAAGAGCGACACGCGGAACAAATTTATCACCGACGACTTCTCCAACAAAAGGTCTGCCCTTATACCCACTATCTGCCGCTAACAAAGTACGCCCACGCCATTTCCTTACATTGGCTGGACCTCCACGGTTATGCTTCCCATCACTGAACGGAACATCAGGATGCTCGTTCGGCCTGAAAAGCACCGCATCGAGCTTTGCGCCGGAAAGGTCGGGTGCAAGCCGGAAGCGCATACCGTCATAATAGGCTACCCCACTTCCAACATCAAGCGAGCCTCCACCTCCATAATAAGGAGTTCCGACATAGTCTCGAACGAGTTCTCCTGTCTTCGCATTCCAGACGCTAACTCGTTTCGGCTGGAAGTCATGCTCCGCAACCCAAAGAAGCCCTTGAGAATCTATGCAAAGTGAAACCGGTTCGCCCATCGCAAGCGGATCAAACTTCCCCTCGCGGCGTCCGCCAATCCGCCCAATCGTGCGAATATGCTTACCGTTCGAATCAAAAACCTTGACGCAACAACGCTCTGGCGCAATATCTGATATGTAAAAATTACCGTCTGCGTCAATGGCAAGGCCTCGAGGATTATCCACCTCATCCAAAACCCGCAAAGTTAACAATGATGTGTTGAGTGAATCTTCACAACTTTCAGGAGAAGAAGCTATCCGTGCAATCCCCTTCTCAAATGTCGCCCAAAGTGTGCCATCAGGAGCTTTAGCAAGCTGTCCTGCACAAGGCAACAGAATATCACGCGTAAATTCAGCTGTTTCACGGGAGAAGAATACAATTCGCCCACCTTTATCAGAAAGCGAAACAACAATCTCGTCCATCGTTAGAGCCATGCCGCGTATGCCAGAAAAATCGCCCTGCTTCTTCTGTACAAAGGTACTCTGACGCTGTTGATGGACGTTTGCTCCGCTACGCTTCCTTGCTACGACATCAGGATTTGGAACAAATTTGTATGTATTAAGGTCAAGCCGAACAATACGGAAATCATCTTTTGTCCAACCTCCTTCGCCAGCTATGAAAAGCGTATCACCATCCCGTGCAAAAGCACACGCACCGATAAGCGCAATCATCGATGTACCCCAAATTTTGCGCCCTGTCACGGCATCCACACGAACAACAGCGCAACCAGCCTCTGCCATTTCCGCTCCGACGAACACATCGTCCCCGTCAGACGCAACACATAAAGGAGGCATATGGTCAGAGAGCCATCCGCCAGCGCCTGTGTAGTTTATATTATATCCGTATGGACGCGACATCGTACGCCACGGAGGGTCGCCAGGAGAGTAAAATGAACCGAGATATTGACTCTCTATCTTTTCGTGTTTAAGACCACACCAACGATATTCACCTGGTGCACACGGTTTCCCTGCATCATCATATCCATCCCATATTTCGACATTCTTACCTGCCGTTCGCGGTGCGTCAGCTACAAGGTTGCGTACACGCCTTCCGCGTTCATCGTCGATCGCTATTGTGACATTTGCCGACTGGGGCAGAGTATAGGTTATCACACTCGCAAAACACAAAGTTGCAATCACAATTTCACCTCCGCATACCCTTCTGGGTGCAATCTTGCCTCTGTTGGCGTATCATCAACCATCGATGTCTGTGAGGTTTCAGGATTGTAGAGATAGACACGTCTTACTGTGCCTACGCCACGTCCAGCATCACCAGAGAACAGTGCCTCAGCGTCCCAGAACACAGGCTTGCTGAAGTCAAGTTCTAAAAACGCCTCTGGAACTTCAATAAAAACGTTGTAACCTTTGCCATCAGCATCCTTGGTGAAAACCACATTAGCTCCAGGCACATCACCAATGAACTCAAATGTAGCCGTGCCGCCAGCAGGAGTTGTGTATCTCTGAAGACGTTTTTCTCCATTCGTAAACGGCTTCATGGCAATCACACGGTCTTTTCCTCCAATACGAGCGGCCAAAATACGAGTAAACGCATTCTTGCTTTTTCGGCCAATATTTCTCCCTGGACCAATTTCAAAGCCGACGGCATCTCCGCCCTTGAAAACAGCAATTGCGTCATGCGCGGTGTTAACGAGAGGATTGTCATCAACTACATGTGCAGAGAATATAATCTTACCGCCAGCACGCTTTATCAGGACCTTTTCCAGCGGCTTTGGGTTAGCGCCAGGTACTTGTAACGGCGCCACCTGGTTCAACCGAACCACTCCATTCGTTCGCCATTCGCCGGAAACACGGCACTTCTCAAACCCTTTCACCTTAAACATGCGCCCTGAGTTGTATGCCCACACTTCTCCACGCTCGGGATAGGCGGCAATACGTCCGGAGAAATCCTCGCCACCAAATGAATAGGGGCCACCCCGACCTGGAATGCCAGGAATATCGAAAAGTGAATCTACAAAGAAACCGTCTGAGGTATAGACAGTGAAAACGCCCCATTCACTGGCCGCTACGGCATATTCATCCCCGACCATTCCAGCAAAACACCAATGGTGAAGCATTTCGCCTGGTTTGAGGCTACCAGTAGCCTTACGTCCAACTCGCCAGAGTGGAGTGCCGTCCGGTGCCCATTTACAGAGAAACACGCCATTAAACCTAGATGTATGCCCCATGCCGAGTTTCATTAACTTCGTTAGTTCCGGCGTAGCGTAGTCGATGTTGCAGTTGACCGGCCCGTAAAAGTTCCCGGCGGCGTCACGCCGCAATCCGTGTAGACCATCGCGCCAGGAGAAGAAGAGCGTCTTCTTGCCAGGGACAATCGCAGGAATCGCAATGTATGCCTCCGCCGCATTCCACAGAGGCGCTCCGCATCCGTTGAAGCCCTGACAAGGAAAGCAAACCACGGCGTTGTCCATCGTAGAGAGGAAAAGGTCGCCGTTCGGCTCCATGCGCATCGCCCCAGTCAGAAAATACCACTTCCAGGTACGACCAGCGACATTGGTGACGGCCACGAACTCCTCGGGCTGACGTCGCCCGTCGCCATCAGCATCAATCCAAAGTCGAAACGAGGAAGAAGGTCCTCCTTTTTTCGCGGGCTTATCAGAAAATATGCCCGCCACCGGTCTTATGGCATCGCCATCGACACGGCAGACAACCATTGGTCGCTCTTCCTCACGGTGATTCGCCGTACCATCTGGCGCGAGATATTTGAGTCCGTTCGTACAGCGTATGATTTCTGGCATGTTCATCGTTGAAAGAATAGGTCCGAACTCACCCATGCCCGCGCCCGGAAAATCCCAACAGGCATCAGGATCCGACCCTATTTTCTGTCTCAAAAACGCAGCGTCACCACATACATCCCCTATATTGAGAGAGCAGTACTGCAAGTAAGGATCATCGCAGTCAGGTATGTTGGACGGCGAATAGGCCGTATAGCCAAAATAGCGACGGCGCACCTTCCCTGTAGCAGCGTCAAGAATTGAGACGATTTTCGGCGCCGATGCCTCGGCGACAATAAGTGCACCAGTCTTGTCAATCGCAAGACCAAACGGCATAAGGAATGCGTCATAATCTATCTTTCCCAAATATCTACGTCCCCCTGCCTTGCCAAAAACACGAGATAGGTGTACATTCACTTGACTGTCTACAGCGGTCTGCGCCCCTGACTTCCCGCAGGTAAAAACCTTTATCTGCTGACTGTCGCCAAGGTCGCTGACATAGACCGTACCATCCACACCAATGGCAATCGCATAAGGATTATAGAGATTCTTTCTGCTTTCATAGCATTGCGGTTTGAAGTTTTTAGTTGATGTATAACGCCCTGCAGAAGAAACTACATTGCTGTTTATTTTTGAAATTCTATTACCACTAACTACAAACAGGTCGCCATTCGGCGCAAACGCGATACCTCGCGGTTTCTCGACGGCTATTTCACCAATAACATCACCACTCTCACCATCAACAATGAGTATTCTATCACCGTTTCGGTCACTTACATAGGCTTTGCCATCCTTTACTGAGATTCCAGCGCAGTTGAAGTGCAATTCCCGACGAGCCGCGCTCTTCGGCGGAAGATTTGTCGCTGTGGCATTAACCATGAGTTCAGCAAAGGAGCGATCACCAGCAAACAGCTTGTGCCGCCCAGTTGCACCATCAATTTTCACAAGCGCCGCCTTGTCCTTTCCATTTGCCTTGCCGTGGACGAGCCAAAGCGTCTCTCCATCCGCACAGGCGGCTGTGTATTCTCCCCATCCACCGCGTACGAACGGATTTGACCTCCAGACAACCTTTCCACCAAAATCTGTCTTCACCAAGGAGCAGCCTTGCTCGCTCATATGCCACACGAAATAACGCCCCGTATCATCCGTCGCACAAGCGACAGGAGGTCCATGATCTGCACCCCAACCACCCTTGCCATCAGGGGTGTTGTACGGAGGCTCGCCACTTGTGCCGACAGTTCCTTCATAAACGACATCAAGCCCATCGTGAGCATAAACACCCCAATGGTAATCGTGCCCAATCTCGCAAGGAAAGCCAAGCGCGTCGCGGCCATCCCAACGCACCTCCACACATCCGGCATCGCGCCATTCGCCGCCCAACAGCTCACGCACCACAGCACCGTTCTTATCGAATACGTTTACGCTTACTTTTGCTCGTTTTGGCAGATGAAAGGCAATCCTATCCCAATTCGACTTATCCACTTTTACCAGGCCACGTGCGCCTTGAGCTATCCCTGCATATACTTTGCTGACATCCAGAACACTTACACCTTTTATGTTTTCTGTTTTTGGCTGAAACTCCATCCGTCCCCACTTCTCGATGTGCATGAAGGCAAATGCACCGGGATCTTGTCTATAAACCGCTGGGGTGTAGTGTCCATCCGACCCCGGATACCACTTGACATCCACAACGGCTGGCATCCTTTCACCAGGAGAGAAAGGACATTGTCCATTCGGGACACCAAGAGCAGCCCATGAAACACAACACTCCAACGTAAATCGTCCGTCTGAAAACGCCGTCTTGACGGCAGTACCTTCTGGATTTGTCGAGGCAGGGCAGTCTAACATGGCACCTGGAGTAATGTGACAATAGTCGACACCTGCTATTGTGTCACGCCATAAATTGACACAAGTGATGCGAGGATTCTTTACTAGAGCAGGACTTCTGCGGTTGGGCAGTGGCCAACCAAGCGATTTGTCGGTACATAGCCTTAGCTGGACGACATCTCCAAACCAGAATCGGTCTTGAGGACGATTCCTATTTTCTGGTCCACGACCGCCCGGAAGCATCATTTCATATGCAATGTAAAGGTTATCTTCGTTATACATGAAGTATAACGTCGCATTTTCCTGTTCAGCGCGTTCCTCTGCGTTCCAGCAGAGAACTGGAGCGGAACGATCCCAATCTGAAAGACTTCCATCAATCACAGGCAGAGATGCTTGCCCCGATTGATTGTCGCCGCACCATACTGCCTTGGCAATTCCATCCTTGCATGACGTGCCTGCAAACATGGCATGAAAACTGAGCGTAACACATGCCAAGATTGTTTCTTTGGTAAATCTCATTTCTTTCCTCTCTTAAGATTGACATTTTCGATATTGAATTCTGAAGTTGAGTCTCCATTAAGTTCACATGAAGGAACAACGGTTGCCGTACAAACTGCACCAACGCGGAACTCACCAACACCGTCTGGAATAGGATCGATAGTCCATTCGCGTTCCACGCCACAGCGTCGCTCCCACCCTTCCGCAAGCACATCACGGCAGAAGAAGAGTCGCCCTTTTCCTGCCCTATGGTAGGCGTTGAAATCTATAAGTTTCACCCCATCGCAACGCACTTCAGCTGTTAAAGCATTTTCGTCCGCCTCTCCAAAAACAATGAGTAGATTGCTCTTTGCTTTTATCTTCAACGGAGAACGTTCTGTACCAGAAAAGGCGTGGATATTATCCATCCAACGGGAGGACAAACCGTCATACCACAACGATGTACGGTATGTAAGAGTCTTACTCCACCCTTCTACACTTCCCAGATTAGCTGCGTTTTTGCGTGAGACATTCTCCACCGTACCGAAAACAGGCTTCCTGGGAACTCGGCAGACAACGCCATCCGCAATGGCTCTTTCCAAACCCTTTATCCCGGCATCGGCAAAGTATTTGTAGCCAAGATCACAGGGATGTCCGCCGTCAATCGGCCAAATCTCAGACAGTGTCGTTTTGTCGTTCATTAAGTCGGTGATTAATTCAGAGTCGCGATAGACATCGCCGACACCGGTTGAATATACATTGACGAGTTTTCGGTAGTGAACTATTCTTCTGTGAACGGATTCTTCATGCCCACCATCCACAGCTATCTGCTTCGTCCAATCCCTGAAAGTGAAAAACATCTGAACAACCGGAACGCCTTCCCCTATAATCCGTCTCAAAAGCGACTCATAACAACAGGTTGTGGCGAGTGCTTTGGCATCCCATCCATCATTGCACACAAAGTCAATGAAAACAATATCGGGCTTTTTCGCAAGTACGTCTCTCTCGAGACGGAACACGCCAAGCATCGCACCTGTGCCTCCTACAGCGGCATCAACAAAACGGAAATGTGCCTTTGGATACTTCTTCTCCAGGAAGTCCGACATACGCCCCCGAAAGCCGGTAAGATTCGGATCTGTCGCATTCGCACTCCAGGTAAGCGAACAGCCAAAATAGACAACGGTAAGACGCTCTCCGCCTCTTGCCTTTGCGTCAAAGTCAACAAATGACGCTGTACCATGCGCCAGTAGCTCTGCACTCGCAATTGTCACTGCCGCCAAGATTTCTCCGCAAAGTTTTCTCATTACTGGATTATAACCCTCAAGCCTTTGCGCTGTATAGCATAGCGGATAATCACAACCCCGGAACCGCCGTTTCCGCCAGCTGGAACTTTGCTGCCGTAATGTCCACCACCTCCGCCGCCGGCTCCAAGACCATCAATACCATTCCCTCCTGCATTGTTGCCTCGCCCACCATTACCAGCTCCAGTTCCGCCAATGCCGGCAATAGCAGTTCCTGTGATTCCTTCTAACACGCGCGAAATAGACCCATTAGTAAATCCAGCCGCGCCACCTCCGCCGCCAGATCCGTAAACGCAAGCCACCCCCGAAATGGAACTAATCACGCCCTCTCCGCCATTTCCGCCGCAATATTCAACGGATGTTTCCGTAACCTTGATTGAACAAGCATTGCCTCCTGACATATAGGCTCCGCCGCCGCCACCACCAACACCACTGAGCATATCAGAGCGTCCTGCGGCTCCGTTGCCGCCGATGTTACCAAGAACATCGTCTGCCGCCGTAGAGGCGCCACCGACACCTCCGTCTGAATTTTGCCTTGAACCACCACCTCCACCCGATGCGCCAGCAAATCCCGCAGGTTCTGAATAATATCCGCCTGTACCACCACCAGGTGCTATAAGGCCAAGTTCTATAATAGAGGAAGCTTCGCCCGACTCACCCGCAGAACTACCCGAAGCGGAACCAGAGCCGCCAGTCCCAACCTCTACGGCATAGGGAATGCCAGGATGTAATAATACCCGCTTGGATATTACTCCTCCTCCTGCACCACCACCGCCACCACCAGTGCCACCAGCGCCGCCACCGCCAACTATCAGAACATCGGCCCGAACATTCGAACCGATCATGAACGTCCCACCAACCGTGTTCGTGAACACATGGATCATGTAGTTTGTCCCGTTCTCTGAAATACGGTAAATGTCATCGCCACCCACGCCGCGTTCATCCACAATGTCCTTTATCGGAAGATAAATACGCACGGCAACGATGCCATCCGCGCCATTGCCGCCGCGCCAATCTGTCTTTACATAGTTGCTAGATGAAGACGGCGTATGGTGATAAAATCTACCACCGCCGCCTCCGCCGCCACCAGAATTGGCATCCGCGTCCCGACCGGATGTTGCCGTATTATTCATCGAATTCATGTACCCGCCATTTCCACCGCCGCCAATACCGCCTGGAGACGCCGTATTACTGCGAGATGTTCCACCTGCCCCACCACCGCCGAACCACCGTTCCTCGCCGAATATCGTTGTTGCAACACCCAAGCCTCCCGTGGGCGCAACTGTTGGTGAGGCAACCGCAAGAACGCCCTTTCCTCCAGCGCCACCGCCACCACCGCCACTATACCTGTTGCTGCCAAGATTGACAGCCCCTGCACCGTCGTTCGTTTCGTCTCCGACAAGACTGACCATACCTTTACCAAACTCACTGTTAGTGCCACCTGCGCCGCCGCCTGATGCACCGTCTTTACCAGCATAGTCGATTGTTGTTGCCGTCCCTGCCTGATTTATGACAAACGAACCGCCGCCAGCTCCGCCACCCAGTGCAGTAAATCCAAACGCAGTCGTTGTTCCTCCATTCGCAGCCTGAACACAGGCCTCGACTGAAGAATTGGTCTGTGCACCCGTCCCTCCAGTTCCAACCATGATTTCATAGTTCTGCCCTGCTACTATCGAAAAGGTACTTTCAACGACATGACCTCCGCCGCCACCGCCACCTGCCAGCACACCGCCACCACCACCGCCACCAACAAGAAGAACGTCAGCAGTGCCAGAGAAAGGGGCTGTCCACAACGTTGCTGTAGTATTGGTAAAAGTATAGACAACGCTACCATCAGCCAGAAAGTTTGTCGCCGCTGGACCTTCGGCATTCGCCACCCCAAACATCGCTGCAAACGCTCCTACAAAAAGCACTGTCAATTTCTTGCGGTTTCTGCACTTTGTCACTTCTCGACTCCTTGTTTTGTGAAAATACGTCTATATAATTCCGTACCCATGAAACGGCAAAAGGTTGGAGATTTTAGAAATATATTTTCCCGAGCAAGCAGAGTAAAGTGGAAAGGGTTTCCTTTAAACTCCACCTTCGACACCCCAAAATTGAAAATTTACGCTCGTTATTGACAGCATTTCCACATTGGCAACATTCTTAAAATTACTGTGCAACAAACAGAATACACCAACGGGACAGACCGCATTTTGAGCGAAACGGAACAAACGAATCCCGTTCACCTATCCGCCGACCTCAATTACATATTCCGTATCACATTCGCGCGGGTATCGGAAATGCTTGTCATCAGGTTTGTCGCCGTGGAGTACGATTCGTCGCGGCGATCCACCAGCGACTGCAGGCGCGTCATATCCGCCTGCGCCTCGTTGTTGAGCCCGTCGATCTCCGACTTCACCCGCGAAAGCGCCGCTTCGCACGTCTGCTTGTTGATGATGTACCGGTTTTCGATGTTGCCTATCTCAACCATGTCTATCGACGCCATCGCCCTATCTCCCTTTTCAGCCCATGTTTCCGATCAGCGTTGAAGCCGTCGAATTTATCTTCTGCACAAGAGACGCCGCCGTGGAGAACACGGCGGACGCATTAAAACCCGCCCCTTCCCCAAAGGGGCCCCCGGATCGGTTAGAGTTGAAAGTTGAGAGTTGAATGTTGCCAGTGTAGAAATGATGCCAGTTCCAATGTTGACAGTTTCCAATTGGGCATTGGAATTGGATATTGGCAACACTTTCACATTGGTAACATTAACCTCATCGGCCGCGCCCGTTCTTTTTCTTTTGCGTAGGCATCGAGCCTACGCTTCGATTTTCTGTCCCTGATGCCGTGCCGATGCCGTATTTATGCTCTTGCCGATCATCAACAGCAATTCTCACGATTCCTCCCTGAGCGACTCTACGACAGTTCCCGGTACAAGGCGGGCAGCAAAAAGACGGGCGCGGTCGATTCCTGCGCCTGGAACGGGTATTGCAAGGATGAAATCGCACCACGACCATGCGCCACTGGCGGCTGATTACTAAAGCACTTCCAACGCATTAAAAATCCGTTCTCATCCGCGTCAGCGGGGAGAATGGATTTTTAATGCGTTGGCCGTAGGGAATGCCGCTTGCTTACCGAGCTTCGCTCTGACTCTGTTTTCGACGTTGACTGAACAGCCATTCAAACACAGAATCGTCAGTGAACGCCGGCGTCCAGACATTGTGTCCTTTTCCGGGATATTCACGGTATCTGATCTTGGTACCGCCCGCTGCCTTGATGGCCGCCACCATGTCGCGCGAACGCACGACAGGCACGGACCCGTCCCTATCGCCATGGAACGTCCATATCGGTATGTCGACAAGACGTGATGCAAGAGCAGAATCTCCACCCCCACAACACGGAAGAGCAGCGGCAAACAGTTCCGGGCGACGCTGGAGCAGTTCCCAGGTTGCGTAGCCACCCATTGATATCCCCATCACATAGATGCGGTCCTGATCTACAGGATAGCGCTTTCGCACATCGTCAATGATCTCCATCGCCATTCGCAGATACGGGGTCGGAGACTCTTTCATCGTGCTTTTCTTTGCCTTCCAAGGAGAATCGACCCATTTCATTTTCGCAGGGCACTGCGGCGCTACGAACACAAATTCCTCTCCATGACGTCTCGCCCACGCGATGAAGTCGGCTCCTCCAGTCCTGATCTGATTCAGGTTGTTCGTGCCACGAGATCCAGCGCCGTGCATGTGGATAACAAGCGGATAGATTCGACCTGACTCCATCTTTGCGGGAACGTGCATGCGATACGGAAGCGTACCACCATTCGGACTTTCCCACATCTTCGGTGTTGTCACTGCAAGCGCAGCCTTGAACGACTCCTGATTACCAATCCTTTCCGCAGATGGGCGATTATCCAAACGGGACGCCTTTGTCGCACCTCCAACAACCGATGCAACAGACAACAAAAAGATAAATGCGTTGAGATATCGCGATGTCATGGAACTGTTCCTTATTTACGTTTATGGGCTTTCCTTTGCCATGCGCATGATTATACCACATAACAGAAAAACTTTTCGGAGTCTTTCACGAAAGAGTGAGAACGGTGGGTGACCGGCTCGTCAACAAGAATGTCGCGCGGACCGACCCCTTTGGATGGACCTGTCACACCCCTCTTCTCTAGAAGGTCTATGATGGCAACGATGTAAGACGTCTTGCGCAGAAGGACATGAAACCCTCATCCATAGTCCTAGCCCAGAAGGAAAAAACCGCCCCAAAAGGTTGAATACAGACTCAGCCGGATGCACTCCTCCAAAGGCTTTGAAAGCGAATGTTCAGATACGACGAGATCAAGCGCTACTTATCGCGTTTCCGCGCACGTAAACTCGCAACCTGGAGCTTTTTCCATCATCTGAGTGCACCGTTCTACCTTTGAATTCTCAAGATGGACGCGCCCTCCCTCAAGTTTCAGCCCGGTTTGAACTCCACTGATCCGGCTGTTGACAATGCTCACCGTGCATCCCGGCTTCACAATCACGCCCGCTCCTTCACCGCCTTCAACCCTAACATCCTCCAGAAGAACAGTGCCGCGCAGCATTGGATTGGGGTTGCTTGCATTTTTACCCCTGACCTCGCTGCTGATGGCGATCTGATTCCCTAGATTGTCACGCACGGTTGCATCGCGCAATATCCGGATTCCGCCATGGAAGTCCACACCGCATATTCGGTTCGACTCAGCCACCACTCCGCTGAATACCGACTGGGACTGCGATATGTCCGAAATTCCGAAATCATTCCCCCAGACATGCAGATTTCGCACCGACGCATACACATTTTCATGTATCGAAAAGCCGTCGTCACCATTTTGGCGCGCAACAATGTCGAAGAAATAAAGTCCGCGGCAAAGACCATGCACATTGATGCCGTCATTGGTGAAATGTTCGACAATGAGATTCTCCACAATCCAGTTGTGCCGGTTAACCACTTCCACACCAGAAACGCGGTAGTAGCCACTCAAACGGTAATCCTGCGGACGCTCTCCGGGTGCGCACCTGAACCAGATTCCTCTCGAGTTCCAGGCAGCCTGACCGACCTTCAGCGATTTGGGATCCTTGAAAGCCGGATTACCTACTTCCACGGAAACCATCGTTCCGTCTGGAAGAAGAACGCGCGGGCGGCACGCGCCCCAGAACATCTTGTTCGTCGACAGCCACAGCCCGTCGCCCTGATCGCGCCAGCTGTCATCCGGAACCGGTTCGAGTCCAGAAAGAACTGCGCCGTTGCCCTTCACCCGAATTGGCTTGGCCGAAGTCCCGCTGGAACGGAAGTGAAGCGACTCCCTGAATACGCACCCTGCCTTCAAGTGAAGAGTGTCCCCCGCCTTCAACACACGTGACGCATGATCAAGCGTTTTGAACGCACGGTCCGGCGAGCGGCCGTCATACGAATCATTTCCGATCACCGGATCGGCATAGTAATCAATCCCCGAAGCCATCGAAGGCTCTGATGGTATCGGCGGTTCAGCAACTCCTGCCGGGGCAGCCGCACAGCCACATACGACACCAAGCGAAAACAATGCGGCGCCAAACGCCATTGCCTTGAATGAAACCAATTCTGCTCTAGACATATTCTTCATTTCCATTAAATCCGCCCGTCATTATACCACACAATGCCGTATGGCAATCTTTCAAAATATCACTTTATCCGGCAACCAGAAACATTCCGCTTGTCATCTCTCACTTCCCGTCCGGCGAAAACATTGACTGTAGCTGACATGAAAGAACCGATCCGAACAGGATTATCTGCCATGAAATGTATATCCATGCGAGAAGAATCGGGAAGAAGGCAAAAGAGCCGTATAGGGCTGAACTGTTGGCGACGCCAACCTGCGCTATTATGCACGCGCGCAACCAAAGGGCAAACACAAGGGATGTCACCGCACCTGCAATTATCGCCCAGACTGCCTTGACCTTGCAGTACGGCATGAACTTGTAGAAGAACCCCAAACCAAGCGCGGCAAATGCAAATGTGACAAGATATGAGACAAGTCTGGAGAACAGTATCGCCACCAACATGTCCATGAACCACTTTGAATACGGAATATAGCCTGTCGCCACCTCAAGCACCGCCTTGATCGCACCGAGCACAGGCATGGAAAGAGCGAGCGCCATGAGGATGGGCGAGACAAGCGTCACGAGCAGATACAACACGCATCGCTTCCATAAAGGCCTCATTGCCTTTACGTTCCATATCTCGTTCATGGAGGTCTCAACCATGCCAAACGTGGAAATGACGGTCCAGGCAAGCATCGCAAGACCGATCCAGCCAAGCGTGGACGCATCGAATTGTGCAGCGCGATCAAAGAGGTGATTCGAGACCTCTCGCGCCTGTGTGGCGATTGCCTTGGCCGAATCGCGCTTCTCCCTGCGCCTGGTCTCTGACATCGTCGCGACAACGGACGGATCGTCGTGCATCGTCTCAATCTGCGTTATGTACGCGTCAAGATGCCTGTTGATCTCCGTACGCGCAACATCGCCGACACCGCACGCCTTCGCCAGAAGCAGCGAAAGGCAAAGAATCGGCACAAACGAGAGAAGCGAAAAATAAGTGAGCCCAGCTGCATGCAACCCGCACCTGGCGTCAAGAAACCCCCTGACGGAAGCGAGCAGAAGCGTCCGGGCCCTACTCATGGGACAGCCTTTTCCTTAGGCGCGGGAGAGTTCGCCTTCCGCACGCCAGGCGTAGTACTTCTTGAGCTTCAGCTTGGAAGCAGCCTCTTCATCGCAGAAGAACCATGCATCCTGATGCATCTGAAGAGCGGAAGCGGTGCAGAACTGGGAAACGCCGCCCTCGACAGCAGCGGCAACGGCAGCAGCCTTGTTCTTGCCAAAAGCGAGCAGAATGACCTTCTTCGCCTCCATGATGGAGCCGACGCCCATGGAAAGCGCGTACTGGGGGACATCCGCCGCCTTCTTGAAAAAGCGGGCGTTGTCCTTGATCGTCTGCGGAGTGAGGGAAACCATGCGGGTGCGAGACATGAGAGAGGAGCCCGGCTCGTTGAATGCGATGTGACCATCGGATCCGATTCCGAGAACCTGAATGTCGATGCCGCCGGCCTTCTTTATCTGGGCCTCATATGCCGCACATTCCTTGCGCCAGTCTTTCGCGAGACCATTCAGGACATGGGTGTTCGACTTCTTGATGTCAATGGAATCGAAAAGGTTTTTGTCCATGAAGTAGCGGTAACTCTGGTCATGCGTGCCGGGAAGCCCCCAGTATTCGTCAAGATTCCAGGAACGGACCTGCTTATAGGAGACCTTCTTCGCCTTGACGGCCTTGATCATCTCACCGTACATTCCGACAGGCGTGGAACCCGTCGCCAGACCCAATACGATCTTCGGGTTCTTCTTGACTGCGGCGGTGATCATTTCAGCGGCCTTGCGGCTCGCCTCTTCCTTGGTTTTGCAGATTACGATTTCCATCTAAAGATTCCTTTTCTCGTTAATTTCACGTGTGCGTCAGATGCGATGCATCTTTGCGAAAATATCTTCACGCTGACACTTGATCTGGACACCTATCTCCAGACCAAGAGCCGCGAGTTCGGCACCGATATCCTCAAACGGCTTCCTTGCCCCCTTGGCATCGGCGATCATCATCATGTTGAAGTAGTCCTGGACAATCGTCTGGGAAATGTCAAGGATGTTCACGCCATTGTCGGCAAGATAAGTACACGTCTTGGCGAGAATGCCGATAGTGTCCTTGCCGACAACCGTTATTACAACCTTTTCCATCTCAGGCACCTCAACCGTGACGGCCACGAAGCTTGCCGTGGGCAAGGAATCCGTCGTACTTGCGCACAAGCAGATGCGACTCCATGATCCTGAGCGTGTCGAGCGCCACACCGACAATGATGAGGAGCGAAGTGCCGCCGAAGAACGAGGCGATCGCCCAAGGCACCTGCATGGCACCGTTGAGAACCTGCGGCAGGAGAGCGACAATGAGAAGTCCAGTGCCGCCGATGAGCGTAATACGAGTCATCACCCCATCAAGATATTCGGCCGTAGCAATGCCTGGACGGATACCGGGGAGATAGGAGCCGTCCTTCTTCAGGTTTTCGGAGATATCAATCGCATTGAACTGCGTAGCGACCCAGAAGAAAGCAAAGAACATGATGAACGCCGCATACACGAAAAGGTGCACAGGGCTGCTCATATCAGCCAGCTGCATGAAGAAACTGCGGAGCCAGCCCATTGCACCCGTCGCATCAGTGGGGATGTAGCGAGCGAGGAAGCCGGGGATCTGGAGAATCGGCTGCGCGAAGATGATCGGCATCACACCCGTATAGTTCACACGCAGAGGCATGAATGTCTGCTGCATGCCGTAGGTTGCGCCGCCGACGGCGCTACGGCGCGTAGAGTGGATCGCAACCTTGCGGATGCCCTGCGTGAGCATGACCGTACCCATAACCACGGCAAAACCGAAGAGCAGAAGAAGCACAAGCTCGACAGGGGAGCGCGTAGCGGCAACTCCATTGTAGCCGAAATAGCGTTCCCAAGCGGAGAAAATGGCCTCGGGGAGACGGGAGGTGATATTGATCATGATGATCAGCGAAGCGCCGTTGCCGATTCCGAAAGTCGTGATCTGATCTGCAATCCACATGACGAAAAGCGATGCCGTGGTCATGCCGATGACAGTCATAACCTGGAAGCCAAGGCCGGGATTCGCCACGATCTGAACGCCGCCGAATGCAGACGACAGCATTTCCGGATGCATGAGCGCCGTGGAGATGCCCCAGGACTGCACAACGCAGAGGAAGATGGTGAGATAGCGCGTAATCTGAGCCAACTGCTGACGGCCAGACTCCCCTTCCTTCTTCATCTTCTCAAGGGAAGGAATCACGGAGGAGAGAAGCTGAATCACGATCTGTGCGGAAATATAAGGCCATATCGAAAGGAAGCCGATGGCGCACTGGTCGAATCCACCGCCAGTAAACACGTTCAACCAATCGAGAAGCCCTCCGCCCGTAGCCGTGCGAATGTCCTCAATCGTACGCTGAAGCGTCTGCCAATCAACGCCCGGTGCCGGAATCTGGGAAATGAGGCGGCACACCGCCACAAGACCCAAAGTAACAAAAATTTTCTTGCGCAACTCAGGAATCCTGAATGCGTTAGAAAAGCCTTTCCACATCGCCATGTTTATGCTCCGTTTATCCTTTTAAGATGTAAATTAGCCGCTATTTTACCAAACACCGGCTTGAAATTCAACATGCAAAAAATCCACTCCAGATTCGCGCCCTGATTTTCAAGTGCATACACACCTCGTCTACCGCACATTTCCACAGTTTCACCACAAAGAAGTCGAAGTCGGTAATTGAAGTTGAAGATATCTATCCACCACATTGGAAGCCGCCGGAATAATATCCGATGACGCGATCGGCACAATCGGCTTTCGCACGATGATGGTGCGGGCGTGACTGGAGCCGGTACGGCGGTTCCAGTCACGGAAGAAGCCAAGCCAATCCTTCGGGAACATCATCGTCCTCCCCGGAAGATGCTCCTCGCGGAATGTGATCTTGAGACGCCCGTCCTCAAACGTCTTACTGAAGGTGGATCGTATGAGTCCGCCGCTGTTTCCGGGAAGGACGATCTCCCACGGTTCCGGCATGTGCTCTATCTCCGTGTATCCTTCCGGAAACGCCACTTCTCGCACGTATACGGTTGGCTGGAGTCTGCGCCCAATGCAGAACGGGCTCTTCCTGTCCGAATCGCCGCCCGGCAGGAACGTTCCGCCAAGACCCGGCACAACCAGAGTAAGCGCATCCCCGTTCCTTGCGGCATAGTTCGGCGCATATGCGGAATGCTTCAGCACGAACGGATATCCCTCGACGTCGGCCTCAAGCGCGGACACGGCCTCTGCGGACTCGGCGATCTCGCCGACAAGCTCCGTGTGGTGGCGCGAACGCATCTCGGGAAGCATCTCCGCGTAGCGTTTGCGGAGGGCCGCCACGGACACGCCCCATGTGGAGTTCGACACCGTTATGCGCGCCGCGCCTGTTTCGTTCAGGTCTATGGACATCCAGTTTTCGCGTCTTCCCGCCCTGCCGTCAATGTCGCGCACCCCAAGCGGCGTATATTCGTTCTCGCAGTCAAGTATGTACTCGCGCTCCTCGCCGCCAAAGAGCCCAAAGAGCCATCCCCCTTCCCTCACCCTGGCCCTGATGAGCAGATCATTGAAGTCATCCGGCTGCGGCACTGCGACACGGGCACGGACAATCGCGGGATGTGAGCCGAAATCATCTGCCGAAAGAACGAACTCGACATCAATCCCTATCGCCTCAAGCATCGCGAAATAAAGGTTCATCCAGTCCGCCGACGACGCATATCCGTCCTCCAGCGAACGGTCGGGCGGAAAAAACGCCCTGTCGAACGGCAGGGTGAAGTGCCCCGGCCCGGCGACACGGATGTTCTTCCACAGCCAATCCCGCACGGCCTTTATCCGGGCTTCGACAGTCTCCAGCCCATCCGCCAGCTCCATCGCCTTTTCGCGGGCCTTGCCAGAACCGGCGTCGCGCGCCCTTTCAAGCGCATCGAAGAAAGTTTCCCTGTGTCCGTCAAGATCCGCCGCGGACACAAGAAGCGTCTTTCTCCACAGGATTGATGGCGGCTGACTGCCTTCACGCGGAATTGGAACGGGATTCGTCACGGCCACGAAACATGAATTGGTCACAATGATATTCTCCAGCGCGGCAGCCAAGTCCTTGCCTCCCTCGACAACCCTCATGTCGCAACCATCGATGGACAGTTCCATCACGCCGATCGGATCCGTGGAGTCGAACGAAAACAGGTTGCAGTACGCAATTGGCGAATTCGTCACGCAGGAGACGGACGTTACGCGTATCACACTTCCCGTCTCGACCGCAGGCAGGTTCACGACAAGACGCTTCGACGCCGGATAGCGAGGCGCGGAAGCAACCCAGCCGGCGTCGAGTTCGTTCATTTCCTTCGGCGTCACGCAATGGACCCTGCCGTTCCTGTTTGACACCGTCGCCGAAAGTATCTTCTGGCCGCCCACGAGAGGATTGTAGCTGAACGAAAGCTCCGCCGAAGACTTCTTGCCTGCATACGTCAGCACCTCTTTCTCCCAGTTGTTTGTGACCGTCCAGGAGAATGGCGTATGAAGGTGCACGCGGCGGCGGCTTGATATCAGGCGTACGTCTGATTCCATGTCCGCGTCCGCACCCATTGATTTGAACTGAGGCTTGCGCCTCACGCCAAGTTCGATGGACTCAAAGTCCGCCTTGAGCGCGGCATAGGAATCCGGCGGCAGTTCGGACGTCTCCACACTGCGCCGGCGCACGGCCTTCAAGACCGCATCATCCACCCTTATCCGGCGTTCGTAGCGACACCCGCCCTTTTCGCCGGTCTCGATATCCGGCGGCATTTTGAGCGCAGCGCCCAGCGCGTCGGAGATCCTCAGTTCGACCTTCTCCTCGGTCATGGCCGTGGTGAAGAACACGAGTGGATATCTGCGTTCGTCAAGCTCGGTTCCGCTCGACAGCATCCTGTCCGCAATGCCGAACCCGGAGAAAACAAACGGAACCGTAAGCTCGTCGCGCGTCTTTCCGCGCACGACGACATCCGGCAGACGGGCGGTGAACTTCACCGCGAGCGGTTCATCGGTATTGCGCAGATCGGCAGGCGTCATCTCGAACGACAGCATCTCGGCGCCGGGATAGGAAGATCGCACAAGCCCCTCGAACGCGCGGCGGCGTTCACGCGGCGTACGCTTCACGAAGCTTCCGCGGAACAGGTCGTTTGCGCCGCCGAACGTGGCTGACGTCTCGACGAATGCGGAGCCGTCAGGCTCAAGCGAGCCGCGCGTCGTGGCGCGAAAGGCGTTTTTCTCGGCGGGTGTCACCGGCACAACGGCGAGTGGACGTCCTTCCGGATGGGCGACGAGGTAGGAGCAGTCCATCAGATATGCGGGCAGCAGGTCCCTTGTGTTCTCGTTTGTGGGATCCATGAGCGTGAGTTCGCCGCCTTCCATGCCCGACGGCGTCTCCACCGCCACGATTGCATGATTGAAGTACGGGAGCGGAACATCCTCATCCATCTTGGGGCCGACGCGTATAAGCACGGGGTACGCATTGAACCCCGCAATGCGGAACATAGACACCAGCAGAGCCGCCTTGTCGCGGCACACGCCATAACGGTTGTCGAACGTAAGGCTCACGTCGTGCGGCGCGTATCCCGGAGACTCATCCTCCAGCGTCAGCCCCATGTACCTGATCTCCTGAGACACGAACTTGAATATCGCACGAACCTTTTCCCTGCCGCCGTCAAGTCCCTTCACGATTTCAGTGACCTTGTTTGTCATCGCCTCATTCGTCGCCTCAAGACGCGGCCGGCACAGTCCCCAGTACCATTTTGACACGTCCTCCCAGCTCTTTGATGTAGACACGAGGAGCGTCTGCGCAACGGAGCCGAACGACGGCATGTCCGGTTCCGGGAATGCCTGCGGAACGTTCGATGCTGTCCAACGAAGGACTTTCCTTCCGTCAGAAAGCATCTCGTCATCAGAATGGACTACCGTGCCGTCAATTGGATGTCGGAGTTTCACGTTGACAATGGGACGCTCCTTCGGCTGGACTATTTCGAGTGATGAGCGCACTATCGGACGCAAGGCCTCGAACATCGCGCCGAACGCGAATGCATCACGCATTCTCGGCTTCAGCATCCGCTCCCTGGTCACGACGCGGCGCGTCTCACCCACCTCCATGCCAGACACGGCGCATGATATCTTTCTGTCGAGGGGATCGTAGATGTTGGATGACGTGGACGAATTGTCCGTCGCCTCCTTGAGCGTCCTGCGGAAATCGACGGCACGCACAACGCCGTTTGTCCCGATGATCTCGATCTTGACTATCTCGGCGTCGCCATACCTCCTCGACACGCCAACTGTAACCGTGCGTAGGGCGCGACGCCCTTTTTCGGTAAGTGCGAGTATCTTCTCGTCGTTCTCGACGGTGTACGTTCCGTCCGCAAAGTATTCGACGCGGGTACTGTCGTCAATGACGACGGTGTCGGCGTCAGGGTAGTCCATGCGGGTGATTCCACAGACGGTAAAGGCCGAAAGCACACACGCCAGCAACGGAAACCTTGCAGCCACGCCCGGAATTTCAATGAAAAATCTTTCCATGCGGCAAATTATAGCAAATCGACACCGCAAATAGAGTGGAGTGTTCCGCGTTATCCATTCTGGACTTTCACCTCCAACGCACGCCCCTGACGGCAGCGCTCAGGGCGCGTAGCCGAAGTGCGCGGAAGTGGCAGCGGCATGGACGCGGCGTCTCCTTGTCTGGAGGGTCGGAACTCGCCGCAAACTCGCCTGCAGACCCTTAAGCGCAGCAGAACTATATCCTTGTGATGTTCGCTATGTAATTTTCACATAATCCGCCGACATCCACCATGTCCTGTGCGGACACATTCTTGCGTCCGCACACTTTTGTCCGTAGCCCAGTCGGGGACAGCCCTTGCCAAACCTGAGGACCCTTCACTTCACCCTGACTAACTCATCACCGACATCGCAAGGCTTATCACAACCGGCATCGTCAAAATGGAAAGCACTGTCGAAACCGCTACGAGCGCCGTCGAGAACTCCGCGTCTCCGCCGTAGCGCAGGGAGAAAACCGTGACGCTCGCCCCGACAGGCGCGGCGGCGGGAATGACGGCCGCGATCGCGACGGTCTTGCCGATGCCCAGCATTGGGCAAAAGGGTTTCCCGCCGGTGACAAACGCGCCGACTCACCAAACACCGCGGTGCCGGCAACCGCAACCATACAGGCGATCGATATCTTTTTCATGAGCGAAGGATTTATTTCAATTCTTTGATAAGTTCGAAAAGAACGAGCGGATCGTCGGTGGCGAAATTGTCGAAGCCTAAATCCCAGATGCGCTTCAAAACATCCTTGTTCGCGCCTTCCGTCCAGGTAAACGCCTGCACCGTTATTCCCTTGGAATGCAGAAGTTTGATCGCCTTCTTGATGCACTTGGTCGACGGGCAGAACGGATCCGCCTTGGAAAGATCGGTGCGGATATGAATCTGAATCTGGCTGATCCCCTTCCAACCCGCTTTCTCCATCTTCGCAAACGTATCCTCGAGAAATTTATCCGCTTTGGCGACCGCTTCGGGCGAATTGTTCGTCGGCCATGTTCCGAGCCATACCATCCCAAGCCCTCCGGGCACAACCTTCTGCCAGCGCTCCATCAGCGGGAAATTCGGCGAGGTGTAGTAAATCTGCTTTTCTATGCCGTATTTCTTCGCCATCTCGGCCATCATTTCCGGCGGTGCACCCTTCTCGTCGAGATAAAGAATACGGTCAGGTCGTCCGGACATCGCGGCGAAAACCGATTCCATCGTCGCGATGCGCGTCGACGAGAACTCATCCCCGAGATAGGAACCGGTATCAATGTCGCGGATATCCCGCCAGTTCAGTTCGCCGACCGGGACGTTCGCGATCTCGGCGGAAAATCCGCGTCCGATGCGTTTGAGCGTCGTATCGTGAAAGGCGATCGCCACGCCGTCTTTCGTGAGCCGCGCGTCCGCTTCCGGCGCGACCCCGTGTCCCCAGCACCAGAGAAACGTTTCAAGCGAGTTGTCAGGCCTTGTATTACGTCCGCCTCCGCGATGAACCTGGCTGCGAAACAGCCCTTCACTGCGGGAATTTGATTTATCAGAAGCCGCAAATGCGGAAATGGCCGCCACCATCGCAAGTATAGTCGTAAATTTTCTGCTCTTCATCATGTTGAACTCCTTATTTGACATTTCAACTTTCTTTATCGGCCACGCCGCACCGTCGATTCGCGGATGACGAGCGGAGCGTCGAGAAGAATGCGGCGGGAGACGATATCGGGCTCGACGATGCGCTCGCGCAGAGAACGGTACGCCATAAGCGCAATATCCTCGCACGGTTGATGCACAGTCGTCAGCGGAGGCGTGGTGGACACCGCGCAGCGCACGTCGTCAAATCCAACAAGCATGACATCCTCCGGCACCGACAGCCCGAACTTCAAAAGCGTGTTCCTGAACTGCGCGGCGACATAGTCCGATTCGCAGACCACGGCGTCGGGACGGTTCCGCCGCGAAAACCACGGTCTAAGCGCCGCTGAATCGTCCGGTTCGGCGACGATGATCCGATCCCTGCGTCCAACCTCCCCGAGCGCGCTCTGCACTCCTTCAAGTCTCGCACGGATCACCGACGCGCAGTTGGGGCGCATGAGAAAGTGGATGCGTTTTGCGCCGCAGTCAAGAAGATGCTCACCTATTGCGCGGCCGGCCCCCATATTGTCGATACCTACGAAGTCGTGCGGGATATCACGCACGGAAATGTCCCGGTCGACAAGAACTACAGGGATTTTCGCCTTGTGGAAAAGCGTCACTATCTCTTTCGTCACGCGTTCCGGGGTCTTAAGGAACGCCAAAGGCTGGAAAATGACTCCCGAGACACCCTGCTTCACCAGCGAACGCGCCACATCACAAGCTTCTTTCGCCCGAAGTACCGGATTCGCCGACGGCGTATCGCCGAACATGAACGAAAAACCGTCCTTCTGCGCAAAACGCATCAGAGCCTGGCAGATCGGAGGAAATATCTCGCCGTGGGAAAAGGTCGGCATGATAAGCCCGAGCCGTCCGGATTCGATTCTCGCCATCCGCGTCGGGAAAGTGCCCGCGCCTCGCTTACGGTAAACAAGCCCCTTCTTCACGAGTTCGTTCATCGCCCTGACGGCAGTGATGCGCGAAACCTTGTATTTGCGCATCAACGCTCCTTCAGAAGGCAAAGGCCTGCCCTGCGAATAAACCCCGTCTCTGAGGTCTTTCTGGAGCTTTCCGAAAATCTCCGACCATTTCGGCGTCTCTTTTTCTGTCATGCGACGATACCTCTCAAGGCGTATTTTCTGCCTATCATACGATATTTGGATTCAGCGGCATTGTTATACGGGAGATATTCTATCACATCATCAGCGGCAAATGCGCGAAAGCGTTCCCTGCAGGCATCTGAATCGTTGACTCCAGGAATGAGCGGAACACGAAAGATTAACGGAACGCCGCACATACGCAACCATGAGATGTTATCAAGGACGATTTTCAAATCACCGCCAGTCAGGTTACGGAATTCTGCTTCATCTAAAAGCTTCACATCCTGATACACAAAATCCATCTGCCGTATGACAGAACGATACGTTTCTCCGTCTGCATATCCGCTCGTTTCCACTGCAAGATGTACACCGCGCGATTTGAGCAGAGGAATGAGCCGCAAGAGAAAATCAGACTGCAAAAGCGGTTCACCGCCGGAAAATGTCACGCCTCCACCCGACTGTTCCATAATGTCGGCGTTTTTCAAAAGTTCTTGCGCAAGCTCCTCCACCTCCCAATCCTGACCGCACAGAATCGTTGTTCCGTCCTTACGGGTCATCACTTCCTTTTCAAACGACTGCCCTTCAGGATTGTGGCACCACGCGCACCGAAGCGGACACCCTTTGAAAAATACGGTAGTCCTCACTCCCGGTCCGTCGTGGAGCGTAAATTCCCTGATCTCAAATATTCTACCTTTTTTCACTAATCACCAACCACTAACGACTAATCACTAACTCCACCCTGTTTATGATCTGATCCTGATAAGGTTTCTCCAGTTCTATGAAATAGCCGCTCCATCCCCACACGCGCACAATAAGATGACGGTGACGTTCGGGATGCGCTTGCGCATCTATAAGCGTCTCGCGGTTGATTGTGTTGATCTGAAGCTGGTGTCCGCCGCGCTCGATGAAGAACCTGACGAGATGCGCCACCTTCTCCGCTCCGTCGGACATAGCGAACGCGGAATCATGAATCTCAATCGTGAGCGGACCTCCGTTGCAGACCGTCACGAGATCCGGTTCGGTAAACGAGCGCACCACGGAAACCGGGCCTTTCACCGGCACATCAAGCGATGGCGCATAGTTCGCTGAAAGCGGATGCCCGCTCAGACGACCGTCCGCCGATGCCTTAACCTCTCTCGCATGCCAAATGTAGTACATGGCGCTTCCGGTGCCAGGGCGGAATATCCCGCCGCGTCCGTTCTTCTTCCCGTCAAAAGCATGTCCCCAAAAACAGAGCAGGCGCGTTGCGATTTCATCCGCCTTCGGATCGGCATTTCCCATTTTCGGCGCCTCTTTCGCGGCGGCAAGTATGTCCGCCCGTCCGGAGAAATCCGTATCAAGCAGTTTGACAAGCTCCGAAAGCGTGACCAGACGCTTTTCAAACACAAGCTCGCGTACCGACGAAAGAGAATCGACTGCGACGGCAATACCGGTTCCGTGGACGCCGAAATTGTTGTACTTTCCGCCTTTCGAAATATCGCGCGCATTTTTAATGCAGTCCGTAGAAATCACCGAAACGAACGGTCCCGGCAGGATTTCGACATGACGGTATTTTTCGACAATTGCATCGGCCCGGCGCTGTATCTCGGCGAAAAACTCCTTCTCCACATCCTCGTACCCAAGCCCATCCTCTGCGCCACTGCGCCTCTCGGTTAAAATTCTCAGCGCCGCATCAAGCGCCCCGACGAAACTCACCGCATCAATATTGTCGATATCCATAGCGCACCCGGGAACGATGAATTCCCAGCATGCGGCCACCGTATAGTTCCTGGCATCCTCTTTCGCATATCCCCAACGTTCAAGCGCGGGGATTACCACATCGTCATTGGCATACTGCGGGAAGCCAAGCCCCTTCGCGGTAAGTTCCGTCCCCATCTTGTAAACGTCAAGCGATGTCGTTTTGCTGACTCTAAGGTTGATTTTAGGATCAACAAGCTTCAGTTCGCCGCAGGCTTTGATGCAAAGGCGGGAAAGATCGTTAAACGCGTCCTTCCCGTCCGGCGTGACGCCGCCGAGCATGACCGACTGGCCGTTATCGCCCTGTTGGACTCCGATATAAAGATCGCTGTCACGGTTACAGGCGATGAAGAACTCCTCCAATTCCTCCAACGCGGACTCTTCGGTTAGGCGTCCCGAGCTGATATCCGCCTCGTGATACGGGAAAAGATACTGGTCGATGCGCCCAAGCCCGCAATGATATTCGCCTTCGCACCACATGGCGAAATGAAGTATCCTAAGCGACTGAAGCGCCTCATGAAAAGTGGTTGCGCCGCTGAACGGCACCTTTGCAAGCGTCGCGGCAATATCCGAAAGCCCTCGCTTCTCCGCTTCGGCACGGTAGCGTTCCACAAGACCGAGAACCGCCTCGACCGAGAGAATGGCGTTTTCAAGAAACTCAACTCCCTCTGCGTCAGCTTCTTCACGGCAGCGAATGAGGCGCTCTCTCATCTCATCAAGACGTGCGCCAAGTCCATCACGTATTGCAGATCCAAAATCGGCGGTGATGTTGAATACGACCCCTTTCTCGCCAAATGCTACGCCCTGGGCCCGTCTAGCATCCATCTCGTCATCCGAATGAAGATTCGGGATCTGCTTCACAGTGCGCAGAAACGCAATACGCTCACCCTCCATAAACTCAGGACGCTCGGCCTTCAGCATCTCTTCAAGACCGATTCTGGCGCGCTCCATATCGCCGACACCTTCACGGATAAAGCGATCAAGAAGCGCTTTCCAGTCGACATCGCGACGAAAGATCCGCTGCTCTTTGTCAAACGTTCTATCCAACAAGCTCTTTATTCTTTCTGTCATCCTTCATTCTCCTCTCAATCAACCGACCTAATCACTAACGACTAACCCCCAACCTCGCCTCCATATCTTCAATGGTGCCGCCTTTAGTTTCCGGCATGAAAAATACCGCCCATACAAGCTGCACTGCCATCATCAGCGCAAAGAACGCGAATGCCCACATGCCAGCGCCCTCCGGGACAACCGGAGACGCCCACGAAATAACGGTGCACATGAACCAGTGAATGAAACACCCGAAAGCCTGTCCTTTCGCGCGCACCGCATTCGGAAACACTTCGCTGATGTACAC
>JAZOAC010000099.1:0-8642 GCA_045595285.1 Kiritimatiellia bacterium
ACGAGAACGGCTGGCTCCATTCCGGCGACATTGGACGCATGGACAAGGACGGCTACTACTACATCACCGGACGTCTCAAGGATCTCATCATCCGCGGCGGCGAAAACATCTCGCCGAAGGAGGTCGAGGATTTCCTCGGCACCATGCCCGGCGTCAAGGACGTTGCGGTCGTCGGCTGCCCGTCGAAGAAGTACGGCGAACAGCCTGCGGCGTTCATCATCCCGTCGGACGGCGTGACGCTCTCTGAACACGACGTTCAGGTGTACTGCAAGGACAAGATATCCTGGTTCAAGATTCCGAAGTACGTGCACTTCCTCGACATCTTTCCGATGACCGCATCGCAGAAGATTCAGAAGTACAAGCTTCGCGAGATGGCTCACGAACTCTGGCCCGACGCCTGATCGGGGCCAGAGATGCAGTAGCCTTGCATTGTCTTGGAGTCCGCCTCAGCGGATGAAGTTCGTGCGGACTATGGGTTCGAGCGCCGGACGCTCTATGCCCGCCGCCTTGCCCGCCGCGAAGCACTTCACCATCCAAGCCATGTTCTTTGCGAGTGAACGCATGATCTGGAGCCCTTCGAAATCCTGCGCCACGTCCTCGGTCTTGGTGCCGTGCACCATTGCCCAGTACTGAGACGGGACGATGGGAAGTCCGCAGATGTAGAAATATTTGTTGAGCTGGTCGAGAGCCGCAGTCGTCCCGGCGCGCCTTGCGGACGCGATGCACGCTGCCGGCTTGCCGCGCAATTTGCCGCCCGCGGCGAAGAACACGCGGTCCATGAACGAAGTGATCGCTCCGGATGCCGAAGCCCAGTGGACTGGAGTGCCGAACACAAAACCGTCCGCAGTATCGGACAGAGAAATGAATTCGTTCACCTTGTCGTTGCGGAAGCAGCCGTTTGCGCCGTCTCTGCGGCAGGCTCCGCATCCGATACATCCGGCGAGAGGTTCGAGGCCGAGCCAGAAGATTTCGCTGTCGATGTTCTGGGCTTTGAGTTCCTTTGCGATTTCATCAAGTGCCGCGCGCGTGCATCCGTATTCGTGAGGAGAACCGTTTACGAGCAGAATCTTCATGTGTTAGGACCTTTCATTTGTCTTTGGCTCTGCATTATGGAGCAGGCTTCGCTTTCTGGTTTGATTTTCAGAGATCGCGTATGGCATGGGAGAGCGCTGCGAGGCCTGCTGCAAGATCTGCGTTCTCCACATGGACATTCTTCGGAACGCTTAGCTTCACGGGCGAGAAGTTCCAGATGCCGCGTATTCCGGCTGCCACGAGCATGTCGGCGCATGACTGCGCACAGCTTTTGGGGACTGTCAGTACAGCAAGGCGCAGGTTCATTCTTCGCACGAGGTTTACCATCTCCGACACATCACGCACCGGCACGCCGTGTAATTTGCGGCCGATCTTTGCCGGGTTGGAGTCGAATGCGACCACGAAATCGAAATTGTGCTCACGGAACCCATCGTAGCCGAGAAGCGCAGTTCCCAATGATCCTGCGCCCACGAGAACCGCGTCGGTCGAATTGTCCCATCCAAGGCATACCGTTATAGCCTGGGCAAGTGCTGCGGCCGGGAAACCCTTTCGGGGGGTACCGATAACGCCTGTTATGGCGAGCTCCTTACGCGTGACGACGGGATCGAATCCGCATGCGGCCGCAAGTTCGGCGGCGGAGACATATTCCATCCCCTCTGCCATCTTTTCGCGAATCCAATTGAGGTATAGCGGAAAGTGCCGGACAATCCTCAAAGGGAGAATGACAACTTGACCATCGTTTTTCATGGCGTAGATTATATCATTTTGCATCGCATTAAGACAAAAGACATCATACGTGAATTTTTGATGCCCCTGTCCGCCCGCCGTCTTGGGCCGACTTGTTGTTATATGGGATGTTGTTTGGTATAATTCGACGGTTTTCAATTTCAGGAGGTATAGAATGACACTAGAAGAACAGGTCAAGGCGATGCTCGACGCACTTCGTCCCATGCTGCAGCAGGATGGCGGCGATATGGAATTCGTAAGCATGGAAGGCAAAACGGTTACGCTCCGTCTTGTCGGGCACTGCGGCAGCTGCCCTTATGCGATGATGACACTCAAGCAAGGCATCGAGACCAAGCTCCGTGAACTTGACCCTGAGCTCACCGTTGAACGTGCAATGTGATCTTAATTTCTCTCTGGAAAGAGTCTTTCAGTTATGAGCACTTTTAATGTATCACTCGTAGGCGTTGGTGGCCAGGGTATTTTGCTCACGGCCAATCTGCTTGGCCGGGTCGCAGCTCTCGCCGGTCTTGACGTGAAAAAGTCGGAAATCCATGGAATGGCTCAGCGTGGCGGATCGGTCGCATCGAGCGTTCGTTTTGGCGAGAAGGTCCATTCCCCGATCATCCCCGCCGGCGAGAGCGATCTGATTGTCGCTTTTGACCGCCTTGAGGCTCTTCGCTGCGCCTTTCAGCTCAAGGCTGGAGGCAAGGCGCTCGTCAAAGACGTGTATCTCACTCCTGTGACGGTGTCTTCTGGTCAGCAGCCGGAGGTCTCCGATCTTACCGGCTCGCTTGCGAAGGCGCTCCCGGGCGCAATATACGTGGATGCCGCCGGGATCGCAATGGAGGTCGGAAACGACCGCACGGCCAACATGGTGCTAGCCGGTGCGCTTTCCGCACTCACTCCCTTTCCCAAGGAGCTGTGGCACAAGGCTATGGCAGAAACGTTCACGGGTCCCAAGGCAAAGCTTCTCGAGATGAACGAGAAGGCGTTTGCCCTCGGTCGTGCTGCCGCTCTCGCGTAAAGGACGTTAATACTCCGTCGGTGTACAGGTTTGATATCTTTGTGACATGATTGCAGACATGAAAAATACAATCTTTGCGTTCTGTGCCGCTGTCACGGCGGCGTCATTTGCCGCCGCAAGGCCTGAAATCTCGTGGTCCATCATGCACCCCACGGCAATAGACACCGCCTATATGAAGCGGGTCGTTGAGAAGGCCGTCGAGTATGGCGGCGTCGATTCGTTCGAGGCGTGCGGCGACTGCCATTCCGCCTATGGCGGCATCAACGGGCTCTCGATGCTTGAGCCGTATCCGAACGCCCACGCGCTTGTCGACCCCGCATCCGTGAAGAAGGCCCGTTCGGAACTCAGGGAAATCTGCCGTCTCGCCCATTCCATCGGCAAGCCGCTCTATTACTGGCACCGCGAGATATTCATCCCGAAGGGGATTCTCAAGGACCTTCCCAGTCTCATTGACGAGGACGGCGAGTTTGACCTTCTCGGCGACACGTACCGCGACTATCTCCGCTTCAAGCTCTCCGAGACGTTCAAGCACTGCCCTGAGCTCGACGGCGTCGTGTTGACTCTCACTGAGGCGGACTATTCCGTGATCCACAATTCGAACCCCAAGCGCTATCCCCCGAAGAAGGTAGTGGAGCATCTGGTGCGCATCTTCGCCGAGGAGCATGAGAAGCGCGGCAAGCGTTTCATCCTGCGCTCCTTCGGTTCCAATTCGCAGGACTACGAGGACATCATCGGCGGTGCGGTCCGCGCCGCGCGCGACCACGGCTTCGAGATCGAGACGAAGGTGACGGAGGCGGACTTCGTCCCCTGGCTGTCCAAGAATCCGTTCATGAAGAAGAACCGTCCCCTCACGCTCGGTGCGGAATGCGACGCTCTCGGCGAATACCTTGGTGCCGGCTATCTGCCAGCCGCCCAGGTTGCGCGCATACGTGAATATGTCGACAGCGCATACGAGGAGGATGTGGACCGCTTCACGATCCGCATCGACCGCGTCGGCAATTCCATCTTCGATTCCGCGCACGAGGTGAACCTCTACGCCTATATGCGTTTCATCCGCGACCGCAGGGCGACGGCCGATCAGGTCATCGGCGAATATTCGCGCAAGCGGTTCGGCGCGGCGGCGGACGACATGGCCAGGCTGATCAAGGGTGAACTCGAGATGGTGCGCAACATCCACTACATCGCGTCGAACCTTACGTTCCACTCCTTCCCGATCAAGCCCAACTTCAAGACGGTGAAGGCCGGAGGCGTGTTCTCCGTCTATCGCGAAAACTCCGACCTTGAGGCGGCAAAGGACATCTGGAGCATACTTGACTGGATGAAGACTCCATCCCACGCGCAGATCCTTGCGGAGAAGGATGTCGGTCTTGCGGCTGCGGAGCGCGGCCTTGCCGAGATCGAAAGGCTCAAGCCTCTTCTTCCCGCCGATGAGTACGTCCGCCAGCGCCGTGCGTTCTCGAACGCAGTGAACGGCGGCAAGGCTCTCCGCGCATACACCCGCTGCGTGGTTGCGTACTTCAGGGACATGGCCGCGGGCAAGGATGTCCCGGATTCGCTCAATGCCGCAAGCGCCGCCGCCGTAAAGGAGATCGAATCGCTCATGACCAACGTCAACGACGATTTCACTGTCAAGGGTTCATACTTCAACGTGGTGGGCGGAAATCTCGACCGCGTGTATTTCGTCGGGCTCCGGTTCTTCTGCCGCGAGCTTGTGCGCGAGTACGGAATCGAGCGCGCGATGCGGAGGCGGCTTGAACAGGAGAAGGCCTACGACTTTGTGATTGCGGGCGGCATCTACGACGACAACCGCGTAATCCGCACGATGCACGGCGCCTATTCGCAGACGAAGAGTGACCGCGTCGTCCGTTATGCCGGCAACCCTGTGTTCCCCAACGGGACAATCACCGTCAGGCTCAATGCCCCGAAGGACGCGAAGGTTTTGGTTGATCTCGATCCCGACGGCGCAAAGTCCTGCCGCATCGACAAGTCGTGGAAGGATGGCGTCTGGACCGTGACCGTCGGCAAGAAGGGCATCGACTACCCCGGCGTTCTCTCCATCGCTTGTAAGCCTTGATCGCCTGTCGTTCATAATGCATATCCTGATTTCTTTAATCCAGTCCAGTGGTTCCGTCGGCTTCCGTGCGTTGCATGATTCCTTGAAGGGTTGAACTGCGAATGAAAGCGGAGTGGATTGATCTTCAGGTAAATGGATGCGGTGTCGCCGATTTCAATTCGCCCTGTCTCATCGGTAAAAAGGTGATGCCGCAAGATAGGCAGGGACAATACTCTCGCCCTCGTCGGCATGTAATGTTCGTCAGGATGTTTCGGCATGACAGTATGGATTGTAAATCCTTTTGACAATCTGCCAACTGAAGGCTACAGGCCGCAGCGATATTGGCTCATGGCGGAGGCGTTTGCCGCCGCTGGCCACGATGTGACGTTGTGGACACAGGACTGGAGCCACGCCAAGAAATCGCGGCGTGAAGAGTGTCCTCCGGACGGTGCATTTGCATTGCGGTTCGTACATGTACCGGGATATCGGCGAAACATATGCTTCAGGCGAATATGGAGTCATTGGCGATTTGCCAGGAACTGGGTTTCGGCAGCCGTTCGAATGGCGGAGAGGCCGCAGGTCATTGTGGTGTCCAGTCCTCCGCTTTTCATCGGCAGTGAGGTGCGACGGTTTTGCGCTGACATTGGGGCGAAGTATGTGGTGGACATCATGGATGCTTGGCCGGAGACGTTTGAGCGTGTTGTTCCCAAGTGGTCACTTTGCTGGATGCGGACGATTGCGGCGGGCAATTACCGGGGGGCCGCCGGGATAACCGCTGTCACCAGAAGCTATCTTGAACTCGCCAGGAGGTATGGTGCAGAGTGTCCGATGCATCTATGCTATCATGGCATACAGTTGATGCAGGATGCGCCAGCGGTAAAGCGGTCGCGAAAGCCCAATCCATCTTGTCTGCGGCTGGTCTATATCGGGAATATGAGCCTCAGCTATGATCTTGCGACGGTTGTGGATGCCGTAAAGTCTGATGTCGGACTCATGCTTGATCTTGCCGGATCTGGACCTGATGAACCTTCCTTGCGCGAACGGGCGGCATGCTGTCGGCGTATTCGTTTTCACGGATATCTTGATGAGGAAGGATTGCGTTCCCTTCTTTCGTCTGCCGATGTTGGCGTGGTGCCCATGTTCGATGAATCGTGCGTTGGCGTGCCGTACAAACTTGCGGACTACGCGGCGGCAGGTCTGCCGGTGGTGAGTTCGCTGCACGGTGAAACGGCGGAGCTGCTTTCAAGATATAATGCTGGCGTTACGTATCGGGTATGTGACGTGGCGGCGTTTTTGGATGCCGTGCGTCGTGCCGCGTGCCTCGACTGTTCTGATATGTCGCTTGCGAAGCTGTTTGATTCCTCTCGGCTCTACAGGGAGTATGTCGGATTTGTCTGCTCAAAATCCGCAATTTGGTAGCAAGCTTTTTTTAGATATGGCTGAGATACCAGAAACTTCGACTACGCTTTTGCGCGATCTGGCTAAAGACTCCCAACATGCCCGTTGGGGTGAATTTGTCGCCCGGTACCGTCCAATGATGGAAGCGTACATGCGTACGCATTTCCCGGCGGTTGATGCCGATGATGCCATACAGGAGACGTTGATCGCCTTGATCAAGGTGTTTCCCGTATATCGCTACTCTCCCGATGAAACAGGCGCGTTTCACAATTATCTCATGGGCATATTGCGCCGTCGCGCATCACTGCATTTCTCGGGCGAGGCGGTAGCGGGGAAGTGTATCGCGTGGTCAATGCGCAGAATGGAGAGATTGCCGCGCTCAAGGTGTTTGCGCGGAAACCGGATGCGGATGATGGCGTGACTGTTGTCGCCAAGGCGCGTTTTCTTAGGGAAATCAGATTTCTTTCCGCCAACGCCTATTCTTCATTCCCGCGTTTTCTTGCGGAAGGGGAAACAGACGGCCGTCCTTGGTATGTGATGGAATTGCTGGAAGATAGGGTTCTTCCGTCCGATGATGCAGGTGTCGCGGATTTCATTCTGAAGATTTCAAGGAGTGTTCAGCTGCTCCATTCCATGGGGTTTATCCATCGGGATATCAAGCCTGGCAACATAATGTACCGTTCGGACGGCACTCCGGTTCTGGTGGATATGGGGCTGCTGAAACGAGTGGGTTCAACGGAAGAGTCCATCGCAAGGAAAGATCCGGTACTGTCGGTTGTGGACGGCAAGGCGGTGGGTGTCGGCACTCCGCGATATGCCGCTCCGGAACAGTTTATCGGCGGGGAAATATCTCCGGCGGCGGATATTCACGCGCTCGGAATGCTGATAAACGAATGTTTCGGGTGCGAATTGAAATGGTGTTGGGAGAAGATCGTCGCTCGCGCCACAAGTTCAATCCCGGAACGCCGTTATCGTGAAGTGTCGGAGTTTATGCGAGCTGTGAGGCACAGACATTGGCATGTATTTGGAATTGCCGTCTAAGGCGAATATCCTATATGAACTTGCCGGTGAACCGATCGGCGGCGTGTGCCTGAATTTCACTGAACATGAAAAAGGTCTGGAGAGGTGGGATTTCGTGCTGCCGTTCGACGGGGCGTATAATTCAGTCCGGTTCAAAGGTCCTGAGACGATAGAAGAATGTAATCGTCAACGACAAAGGGAGTGTAAAGCTGAGTGGTGAAGCGCAGTGGCAATATGCGATTACCGATTGCTCGGCTATGCATTGCGCCTGCGGCGCGACCACGAAAACCGGCGGGCGCTTCTGTGTGATTTACCGTTTGGCCATCTGATGATTGAAAACAACTATTTGAAACAACTTGCCTATAAGTTATTTTGGAAACAACTGGTACAACTTGTAAAAACAACATCCTCTTTACCGCCGAGCGCTGCGCTCACCCGACCTGATTGCGCACCCTCTTGCAACTTTCGCTGCGCGAAAGCTCCTCGCTTTGCTCGTCGAGAAACCTGATCGCTTCGCGACAGGTGCACCTTGCGACAGGAGCATCTCCTCGCCCGTGCACATTTACCGACTTTGGAACGGATTTCCGTCTGAGGTGAGGATCTCGCGGTTGGCCGTATCGTAGAAATACCGCTCGATGGTGGCAAACTTCGGATAGAAGTTTACAATTATACCGCATGGCATCTTGAGCAACCTCATGTAGTTGAAAAGTTGGGCTCGATGCGTGGATGTCAGAACCGATACGGCCTTACATTCGACAATGACATCGCCCTTGCATAGAAAATCTATGCGGTATTCCGCATTCATCGGGTGCCCCTTGTAACGCGGGTGGAAGACCTTTTCCCGTTCAAACGGGATGCCTCTGTCGGATAATTCCATCGCAAGAGCTTCCTGATAGCAGTATTCGTTGATGCCAGGTCCAAGTTCGTCGTGAACGGAATGCAGTGCGCCCACGATGTCATAGACGTGGTTTTTCAGTTCCGCAGTATCTTTCATATGATGACGCAATTGTATCAAAATCTATCAAAGACGATATGCAGGAAACAGAAAAAGCGCGGGCGAGTTAGCCCGCGCACCTTTCTCAAAGTTGTTTTTGCCAGTTGTTCCGGTTGTTTCCAATCTCAAAACTCAGGGTGAAAACGCAGATATGCCCGTCGATTAGTTTATTTTTTCGCGTAAGATTTTCTCCGTGGCGCGGCATATTATGATGAGGACTGGGAAAGCCTTGTCCACATGCGAGAAAACCTTGACGTAGTGCGCGAAACTAAATGCACCATTGCTGAGGTAAATGCACCTGTTCTTATGAGATGGCAGTTCTGTCGGTGTTTTAGCTCATTGAAGGAGTCGCTGTCATTGGCATTTGAGATGCTTTTCTTGGGTGAATACGGCTT
>JAZOAC010000100.1:0-15327 GCA_045595285.1 Kiritimatiellia bacterium
AGCGATATGCACAGCGCGTCGAAGAGCGCCATCTCGCTTCTCCTGCCCCTCCTGCGCAGCTGGTCGCTCAGCGTGTGCGGCACATGGCCTATTGTGCGCCCGTGCCTGTACGCCTCGCGCCAGAACTCCCTGCGGTACTCCACGGAGTCGAAGCCCATTACGTCCTCCTCGAACCATTTGAAGAACCTGGGGGCGCGTTCGGTGAATGTCATCGGCTCGTCCGAGCGCTTGGCGAGGACGATCCGTTTCTTCAATATGTGGCGTTTCACTGCTTTGTCCATAGCGGCGGGAAAGATACCACATCCCTCTCGCGAAGTCAATGAGAATATGGTTCGGACTGGTTCTCAACGGATGAGGGTGGGATATTAATCCAACTTTCCTAAGGAGAGAAAAGTTCGCTGTAAAAGTTCTCTGTAGAGGTATAGGAGACTCGCCCATTCTCATCAATAGTCTCAACAGTCTGCTGCCACTCAGCATGTTGCGAGTCGTTCTATTCGCCAAGACGTTCACCCTAAATTCGGCAGTTGGGCAATGTAAATAAACGATTCACCATTGAAACATCGGGCTATGTGACATTTTAGCCTTTCACCCATTCGGTGAAAACCCGGAAACCGATTTAGAACAATGTTTTCAAGGGTGAAATGTATTTTTGAAGTTTCAACTGCCGAATCTAGGCTCACTGACCATATTCTTTTTTGCATGTCCTACCACATCCCAGACTCTTGTTCGGGAAAACTGAAAGCGGGTTTCAAGGGAAAGATATCACTTGAGGGTTGGACTGCCAATCGTCGGGACACCTCCTCTAAAGTTTCTCGCTGATGCCAGTTTCGTCCGAGCCACAGATACTTGCGACCTAAATGACTGTCGTCGATGCCCGCAATATACATCAGGTTCAAGATGACTGTGCGAGGGCGAATCATCCCCGAAGGATGCATCCGGTACACCATGACACTCGAACCGCATCTGTTCATGGTCACCGGTCTTCCCTGCAAGTTGCGACGAGGGCTGTATCGGGCATAACGCACCTTTCCTGGACAATCGCATCCGCCACCCTGAACACGCTCATCAGATATAGCTACGCTGATGAGATCCCGATAGAGCGCACGGGAAAGGAGATTGACGATATGCAGATCAAGATCCGCAACTACATCGTAAGCATTTCCCACAACAAACTCACGGAACACGAAGCGACCGCCACCCCCGAGCTTCTTGCCTATAACTTCCCTGCAACGTTTTGATGCCACGTAAGTGTAGACCATTTCTACACCATCTACATTTCTCCACGGCTTAACAAAATTCCAGGTTATCTCCATTTACATTCCCGTGCGCAGCGCGGACGGCGGGATACACTGCGTCAATGACGCGGAACACATCTCCGACCTCGCACTCAAGGTTTACCGCAAGACGTCCCACGTCCAGTTGTTATGTGCATATCTGTAGGGATTCCTACCGATCGTGCGTCTGACCTCGCTTCTCACCACACCATACTGTTCAATGTAACCGAACGCCATCCGCTCGCCGGTCAGTGAGTGAACTTACATCCCAATTGCGAATTCCAAAGCGTCCGAAATTCCCCATATCATAGCCGACACTGACGTCCGTGACCTACATGGGTCGGTCTTCAAGAATCTTGCCAAGCAACTGGTAGGAAGATCGAATCTCCGGTGTCACTTCAAGAAAGAACGAGGACATTGCAATTGTCGCAAGAATTCCGTTCATCCCATTTTCCTGATGTTACAGAGAATTATGCCTAAGCGGGCAAACATCACTGGAAATTCGCGGTTACTTTGTGATGTATGCGAATTCCGTCTCAGCGACATATTCATGTCCCTTCTGAGTGAGATGCACACCGTCAGGTCTAAAAAGGGACGGCTTGTCCGGATGAGCCGTCATGGATGTGTATATGTCAAGATATTCAACCGAAAGGTCTTTTGCGGCAAATTCCTTCATGATTGAATTGTATGCTTCAAGCAACTTGGGATCGCCAAACTGGGCAAAGGGTTTATCCTTTGCCTTTCCGGCCTTGATGGCGGCAATTCGCTTCTTTGTTTTTTCCCTGATCGCCTCAAAGTTGCAGCTTGCGGCGGAAAGGAGAATTATCCGTTTGACCCCTTTCGCCTTCAAAAGCGAAATCAGAGCGGAAAACCCATCGCGCAACTGAGCCTCAGACATATGGGGAACAGTGAACCCTGTGTTCTTTCGTGTGCGAGTGTCGTTATGTCCGAGAGATACAAAGGCCCAATCATATCGGTTGTCCCAAATGCCCTTGTAGCGATTTAAGCCAGAAGTACCCCTTTTGGAATTCATACGATCCATGACTCTTTCGATATAGTCTCCACGGACCGCAAAGTTGTGGATCCTCACTTTCCCAGGCCACTTCCTGTCCAATGACGCCTGAAGTCTGTCCACATGATTGGATCCTCGATCATAGTCCGTAAGCGAATCGCCCAGATAGAGCACGCTGACAGACTTTGGCATTTCAGCATCCGTGTCTGCCCCTGCCTGCATCACTGCTGCTGATGCCAACACCGTAAACAACACGATCTTCTTTATTGTTTTCATTTGTGCATTTCCTTGTTTTTTTAATCATTCCGACACCCGTATGACGGCCCTGTATCTGTGAGAGCCACCGGGCTTGAGTGCGGATGCGTCTTTCCACGATCCAGAAACCGGTTCCACCGCGATGAAACTGCGGTATTCCCCCTTTTCCAGCGGTGCGACAATTCCCTTCACCGGCGCTTCAAGTTTCGTCCACGGCGTCCAGACCACAAACCGTCTCGCCATTTCCGCACACACGGATATTCTGCGATTGAGCGACTTGTCGTCAATCACATAAACATCTCCGGGCGAACAGGCAAAGCCCCTGTCGAACGGACCGTCAAAACCGTGCCCATTCACACTGACCGCTGATATATCCCCGACCCTGAAATACGGATGGATTGCAGAAACAACCTTCTTCGGCTCGGACGAATTATTTACCGTACGCATTTCAACGGTCAGATTCTTGTCAAGTTCAATACGATAGACCAGCGAGAGCCGCGACCATTCACAGCCCAATTCAATTACGGATTTTTCCGCGCTCTCGGTTTTCGAAAGCACCCTGAAATTCGAGGACCATGCCGTGCCGTGAATCGGCGAATACCCTATCCTGTTCCGCCCATGCGTAGGCCAACACACCGGAATGCCGCCATGATCCCAGATTCCGCCCTCACGCACCTTGGGCATCCACAGCAATTCCTTTCCATTTCTTTTCCATGATGTAATTCTACCGCCAAATGTTTCCACTGCAATTGAATTGACGTCATTCGACAAAGCTATCACATTACCTTCAAGTGGCCACACCGCAGTTTCAGTAACACTATCTCCCAAACGGGCAGACGCGCCTCTTCGAGAGTCAAGAACAGTCCACTTTCCATCTTTCTCTACCGACAAACCAGGGTAAGCCGTAACCGGAATCGGCATTTTCCTGTCCGTCCAGCGACATGGAATCGTATCCGGTGCAACCCCCTTTTCCACCCAATCAACCAAAATCTGGCGGATTATTCTTCCGCCAGGCGCACCGGTGATGATGCGCCCCTTGCCGCCGCCATGCGCACATCCTGGCACGCAGAACAGCCGGAAATAATCTTTTGTGTGCTTCAGACTGCCATCGCGCTCCACCACACGTTCGTAATAATCCACAATCAGTTCCGGCGGAATTGTCTGATCTTCCCAACCGGCAGTCATTATCAACCTGCCGCCACGGCGGCGGAATGCAGAAAGATCGCTTGAACAGGCATTGAACGTCGGCGCATATTCCTTGATGTATCCAAGGATCTCCTTTTCACCGGCTTTTATCCATTCCTGTTCGCCGATACCCAACCGGTTGAGATACGCTTTCAGATAGACAATGCCCATCTTGTTCATACGCGGCACCAGATAAGCACTTGGAGGAAAACCATTAAACACGCATTCGCCCCCGATATAAAGGGGAGAATAAACAGCCTTTAGCCGCTTAAGTTTTCCGTCTTTGCGAAGCGACGGGCACTTCTTTGCGGCCAGCTCCAAAAAACCGTCAATTTCAGCACTTGTGAAACGTGCGTCGGCAAGGGCTTTTCCCGCATAGGGCGCAGGGGCGCTTTTGCACTTAAAGGCAACCGCCGCATCTGCCACCGCCCGCATTTCATTTGTGGTAAAAGCCAATCGCCCAAATTCATCATGTGTCTGCCGGTAAAGATGCCATGAACCCACCTCAACCGCCATGGCATTGTTGTCGGGCAGATTGGCGATTATTCCGTCGTAATCCAAAGGGAAACGAATCGCTTCACTCATTGCCTGCCGGCCACCGGTGGAGCCGCCATGGAAAAAGCTGCGATTCGGCTCTTTTCCATAAAAAGCCTTGACGATTCTTTTACCATACACCGTCATCAAATGGGTAGCGCGCCAGTCGAAATCCTTCCGTGCCGCCGCCGTCCAGAATTCCGGAGTCGACCTTCCGCCTTTAGTCAGCTTCGAAGTGCCGAGATCTGTTGTTGCAACAGCATCACCGGATGCCGCAAAACCTCGCAATCGCGGAATTGATCCTGCATAACCACTATTGCCGCGTCCCCAAAACAGACCATTCCAGTTTTCCGGCAGCGGAAGTTCTGCGCGGCAGCGGATAAGACTCCCAGTCTCCGGCTTCAGCACAAAATCAACCCTGACAAATCCGTTGGATGCAACCGCCGCATCATCCTCGGCAATAGAGCGGAACATCCAAAGCGGATCTTTGCCCGGTGCATCCTCCTTGTCGAGAAATTTGACCTGACCTATCGAGCAAACCCCGTCATTGACGCTTCTTATCTGCCTTATCCGTTCCGGCAAGGTTTCAAGCGCGACTGCAACACTTGACAGCAAGAATGCGAAAACAGGGAGAAGCATTCTCATTTGACCTTGCTCCGCTTGGACGCCTTTATCCCGCCGGGAAGATTCACGAGCGGCAGATTTTGATTGTCGGGATAAAGATCCTCGCCTTCATCATCCTCGGGGAAAAGCGAACTGCGCAATGCGAATAGCGAATCTTGCGAAGAACGCACCATGCGCAGCGTCTCACGGGCGAGAAACTTCTGAAGCTGCGGCTCGTAGCCGCCGGCCGCAACCTGATTCGCCGTGGAGAAATATCCTAAATAGTCGGTGGCGCAATAGGCGATAAACGTGCGGCGGTAAGGACTGTGCCACTTGATTTCAAGACCGAGCTCGTTGGCGAATTCTCCGGGCACTCCTACAAACGCCACGTCACCGATAGATACGCATTGGATTTCAACCGGCAGGGTGTCGCTTTCATACGACTTGCGCCAGCGGGCGCTCAACTTGGCATCGATCTTATCGATACGCCCTCCCACACGCGGGCGATCCATCATGAAACGCTGCATATTGCGCTGAATGTCGATGATGTCGGCAATCGAACCCTCAGCAAGATTCTCTCCGACTCGCTTTGCTGCCCGCGTACCCAGCTCATCGCCTTTCGGAACAAGATCACCGCAGGCACCCATCACGAACATCGCCTTTGCACCGGTCTCCTCTTCAATGTATCTGCGGTAGAATCCAGGGAAATCACTCGTAATGCGCAAACCGCCGTTGCCGGGCGCATGACTTGCAAGCGGATGAGCGGCATAGTTGCCCATTACAAAAAGCGGCGCCCTGGTCACAGGATCGAAAAACGCGAGCGTACCCAATTCCTTGTCTGCAATACCCGTTGCGATTTTGTGGAGTGTACGCCGATGTGCAATGAAACTTGCGCAATTATCCGCGGTAGTGAAACGGCGGTTGCGGTTCTCGTCTCTATACGAAGAATAGAATCCCACGTATACATCTTTCCATCCGGGATTCGCCGCGAAACCGCACACGGCATCCGCTACGGCTTTATCGAGAAACGCGAGGTAGCGGGTATCAGGATGATCGGGATCTTCCGGAAACTGATATCCGGAAGTGCTGCGTCTCGCAGACTTGTTATACATTCCCGTATGCGGCCCTCCGTGCGTATGGGTGCAGGAGACAAGCACATTCGCATCTTTGAGCCCAAGTGCCTTCGCCGCAAGCGAACGGAAGCGCTTCACGGATCCTCCGTCAAGTCCGAGCAGATCGAAAGACATGATAAGCACTTTGTCGCGCCCGTCATCCACGCAAAGACCGTTTATCTCCAGATCGTCGATCTTGCCGACTGAAATGTCATTGTTTCCGTAACCGGCGAGCGTCGCTCCCACATCGCACGAGATATCTTTGCGGAACCAGGCGGCCTTTACGGTTTTTGGTTCGGCGGCAACGGCAAGCGCACCGATGGCGACGGCGGCAAACACAGTCAGAGTGTTTTTCATTTTGTTTTGTCCTTTATATTTTTCTTGTTCATCTTCTTCTCTTTCAGAAATGCAGCCCCTTCACGACGGATTCGCCCGGGATCCATCATCGGCGGCGCTGTAACGCCGCCGTATCTGTTCTCGTACAGTTCCGTCACCTGACGATGCACATTGTAGAGGTCTATCAGCTCCCCGTAGGCAAGTACCGCATCTGGATTGCGGATGTTGCGTGTGCGGTATATCGACTCGTCTATCTGTGCGCGCAAATACAGCTGACGCCACCTCCAGTTCCGTCTGCAACGCGGAATTATGCCGCCGTCGATTTTCTTAGCCAGCTCAAACGCCTCCTTGGCCACCGCCGCACGACGCGATATTTCCGAACCGGGAGCGTCCCGCAGGTAAAGCGTCACCGACACTCCTGCAATCCCCTTGCGCCCTTTTATCCGCATCTGATAGATGCTTTCGAGCTTCTTCACAAATGAAATGAAATCGGCGGGATCGGAACCCGGCAATTCCCAGTTGGCATATTCGGAAAGTATAGAGTCCACGCTGCGTTCCGGGTCGACATAGAGTGCGTTGATCACAACCTTGTTTACATCTTCATAGATTCCCTCGGAATAAAGCGAAAATCCCGAAACGATCTTTTCCGCCTGCCTGAACAGGCGCTCAAACCTCGCCGGCTGGGGATTGGCTCCCGTTCCGCCCCAGGGGAAACGGCCATACATGCTGATTTCCGGGAAAGTAACGACGGGAATATCCTTGGGAAGCGGATTTTCCCGGAGATACTTCGGGAAATCGCTTCCGGAGTCGGCCATTATGCAATCGATCCAATCCTGCTTTTCGAGATAGGCGTAAAACCTCTTCCAGTCCTCGCGGTCGAACATCCACGTCGAGACGATATGCTTAAGATTCGGGTTCAGCGATTTGTTGACGTCCCGGAATCTCTCGATGAGTTTTATGTAGCCGTTGCCGCCCCAGGGATAACACTTGTCGCAATGGCATCCGCCCTCGTCATACGGCATATACCGGCAACCGGTGATTCTCAGCCCTTCGCACTGGCGATTGTGGTCGGTTCGGAGCTTGACGAGATAATCAAGCGCGCCCGGCCGCTCGGGGCAGATATTGTACTGCGTAGAGCCTTTGCCCTTATAGTGGTGCTGCGAGCGGTATTTGGCATCCATGGTCCTGGGACCGGCATTCGAGCCGCCAGAGACGGTCAGATCGACATCCAATTCCTCGGCGCGACGGCTCAGCGCCAAGGAAGTTGCGCGGAACGACGCCCTGTCCACATCATTGGCCTTCAGCGATTCGCATACCGGATAGGCGATCGGATCGTGGAGGGCGTTCATTCCCCAGAGCATCAGATCCTCAAAATACCGGACGATGAGCTCGGTCGATGCGCGATGGTACCAGTTTTCAAAATGCCGGGCGAAATAGACCTGGCGGAACGGTTTCTTCGGAAAGAATCGGTACTCGCCGTCTGCAAGTTCGAAGCTCGTCCCGTTGAAGCGCATCGCACGCATCATCACTCCGGCGCCCGCCACCAGCGCACGAAATCTCGCTCCGCGCACCTCTGCTCTGCCGTTTGCGACCTTGACCGCCGCATTTTCCCCTCCAAGCGATTCATCGATGACGAACATGACCTTCAGGTCGGCCTTTTTGTTGAAGGTCGACGGCATCATGCGATCCCACACCCGCGAACGCACCAACCGTCCTATGAACGCTTTTTTCTTAGGCAATGCGGAAACATCCGTCTCAATCCCGGTATACACCCCACCGTGAGCGCCCACGCTCAAAAGTGCGACGGCGAGAACCGCAATTCTCATTTTTTATCCTCCCCGTCGAGATATTCAGACCACGCCTTGCGGATCCGGGCGGACTCCATCATCGGGGGAGCAGTGAATCCTCCCCATGTACCTTCATACAGCTCCGTCACCTGACGTTCCGCATGATACATGGTAATGAGTTCGCCGTATGCCGCCATCGATTCCGGATTGCGGACGTCACGGGTACGGTAGTTGGCGGCATCGATCACCGTACGCAGATAAATCTGCCGCCAACGCCAATTGGTTCGGCATCTCGGCAGAATGTCTCCGTTTATCTTATTGGCCAGATCTAAAGCGTCCGTCGCCACCACCGCGCGGCGGTCAAGCTCCGCCTTGGGAGCGTCCTTCAGATAGGCGGCCACCGATACCGCTGTGATTCCTCGCCGTCCCTTGATACGCATCAGATAAATATCTTCAAGCATCTTGATCAACCTGATGAAATCGTCGGTATCGGCGCCGGGCAATTCCCAGTTGGCGTACTCGGCGAGAACCGAATCCGTGGTGCGCGAAGGATCGACGCTCAAGGAGTTGATTATGATCTTGTTTAGGTCCTCGTAGATGCCTTCAGAATACATCGAAAATCCCATCGCGACCTTTTCCTGAGCCCGGCAAAGCTGTTCGAACTTCTTCGGCAGCGGATTGGCGCCGGTGCCGCCCCACGGGAAGCGGCCGTACATGCTGATTTCCGGGAAGGTGATGACGGGAATGTTCTTCGGAATCGGATTGTCCACAATGTACTTGGGGATGATCCCCCCGACAGAAGGAGAGCCCGCGTGACCGACCATGATGTAGTCGATCCAATCCTGCTTTTCGAGATATTCATAAAACAGTTTCCAGTCTTCCCGGTCGAAGAACCAGGTGGAGACGATGTGCTTGAGCCCCGGCTTGTACTTTTCATTGATGTCACGCATCTCCTCAATAAGTTTCACATAACCATTGCCGCCCCACGGATAGCAATCACCGCAATGGCACCCGCCTTCATCATAAGGTCCGTACCGACAGGCGGTGTATTCAAAGCCTTTACGCTGTTCACATGCATCGCGATGGAGATTCTTAAGATATTCCATTGCTCCCGGACGCGCAGGACAAACATTGAACACTGTAGATCCCTTCCCTTTATAATGGTGAAGCGAACGGTACTTTGACGGGAGATTTCGCGGCCCCTTATTCCCGCCGCCACGTACTGAAAGATCCACATCCAGCTCAATGGCACGAATTCCAAGCGCTTTGGACGATGCAAGGTAGGCAACACGATCCGATTCCTTCGCCTTTGACGCATCAACAATAGGATAGGCGATCGGATCATGAACTGCGTTCATGCCCCAAAGCATCAAATCCTCAAAATAACGAATGAATTCATCGACCGATGCGCGATGATACCAATTATCATAATGACGAGCGAAATACACCTCGCGATATTTCATCTTAGGCTCGAAGCGATACTCGCCGTCGTCCAACTCAAAGTTCTTCGCGCTGAATTTCATGGCTCGTAGCAGCACACCCGCGCCCGCCACCACCGCACGGAACCTTGCGCCGCGCACCTCGGCCTTGCCGTCAGCAACCTTCACCACCGCGTTTTCACCGCCAAGCGATTCGTCGATTACAAACGAAACCTTCAGGTTGACGTTGGTTATGAATGTGGACGGAACCATTCGATCCCACACCCGCGAACGCACCATCTGACCGATGAAAGCCTTCTCCTTCGGCAATGCGGACACATCGGTCTCGATCCCGGTATAGACCGCGCCTGCCGCCCCCAGAGCGAAAAGCGCCGCCGACAACATAAAAATCGTCTTTTTCATTTTGTTTTTCCTTGCTGATTTGTTCATAAATCCGATCATACCCGTTTCACGATCTCACACCCTCACCTCACAATTATCCTGAACGTCTTCGGACGGTCAATGCACCAGCCCTCATCGGTAAGCACCACTCTGCCGCCATTATGCCTCAAACGCGCAAGTTGCGTCCCGGTCAGACCATACTTGGTCGTCCCGAATCTCAGCACACCCTTCCCGAGTTCGCCCTCATGGTCGATGTCAATGATACCACTGTCTGTCCACGTCTGCGAGGAGGAATCGGCAAACTCAAGCGATGCATCATCACCAACTGCAATCGCACCGACAGAAGAAGCGACATTCAGCACTCCTAGTTCGTTTGCGGTACCGTCTGCCGCGCCGATGCGACCGCCATAGAGATCGAACCGTCTCGCCTTGGCTATGCCACTGACACCGAATCTGCATTCGCCATCGTATATCCGGGTTGCCCCATAAATCTGTCCGAGATCCCCCTTGAAAAGAACGGTCCCCTTTCCATACTTGCGGATCGTAACATTCGTAGTCAAAAGATTGTCACCTGTTCCAAAATGGAAATATCGTACATTTCCATTCACTATCAAATCCGGATTATCGTCAGAGGTTACGTCGGCGATGCGCCAGTCAAAATACCGCAACTGATTGTCACTCTGCCCTTGAATCGTCAATTGTACATCCATCGTACTCGGTTTGTCTCCGCACACCTTAATATATGGATATTGCTCTGAATGCCCGCGAATTCCCATCATCAAACCGGCACCGTGCACTTTTCCTCCATCCTTAAGCACAAGCCGCTGAATGTAAGGCCCAGATGAGTACTGATAACTGTAAATCGGATAGACATAGAACTCGCCACCGTCTACAACCACCCTTTGATCGAGCGCAAAAGGATTTTTTGCGCCCAAGGCGAATCGTCCACCTTCCATTATGTAAATGGGGCATCCGCCGCCATTGTACCCCAAAGGTTTAGTGGTATACATACCATTGGTTAGCATCTGCAGCTCACCGCCATTTTCAACAATCAACTTGCCGCAAGAGGGTATTGCGTTGGTATATGCCGCGTCATACATCTGTGAACGAATTGCATTTCCACGAACAATGAACCGGGGATCTCCTGACATTTTGTTGTCAAAACCCTTATTTGAGAGTATTCCGCCCCGAGGCACCGAGAAATAAAACTGGGGCGAACGGACGGCAATCCCATCACCGTTATATGTGCTCACGACCTTGATCTTATTTTCGCCCAATTTTGATTTTACCGTATCGAAATCCATGCCCTCATAGTACGGATCGGCATTCTCCACTTTGTATGCTTCTGTTGCCATAACCTTTATGTGTGTATCAGCGGCATGCGAAAATCTCACATACACGCAATAGAGATTTCCGTTATGCACTCCTTGAAACTGTCCGTAGAAATAATAATAGGTTGAGGATGCAGCCACTTCTTTGATATTGTAGAGTTTGGCGACAGGCTTATCCGGATAAACCACATTCCCCCAGAAATGAGCAACGGCATTCGTCAAGGTATAAAGTTGACGAGACGTCATGTTTCGGATATTGGCACTGTCACTCAGAATATAGCTTTCTTTGGCATATTCCTGCATCACCGGCACCACTACCGTTGAATCCTTCTCATATTTTACAACCTCATCTTTGCCTTCGACTATGACGGTTCCTCCTCCTGAGATTTTACCGCGCAAGTAACTATTGGTTGTGCCACCGACAAAGGTAAGCATACCATCCACATGAAAGTTGGGAGTTATGGCCGGAGCTGCAGCAAATGACGGCGTTGTCACCGCTCCGATTCCCCCTTCCAGATGCACATCACCGGCAACCGATATTCTATTATCCGCCGAAATCGCAACAACCCCCGCAAGGCAGCATTCCGACTTCGCGCTTATCCGCCTCATCGTCAGCTGCGACACTCCATATCCACCCTTTCCGCCATCGGGAGAGCCTGGCACTACAATGTAGGCATACGGATTCAATGGTGTATTACGCTCAAGCGACGCCTCCTCGATGCACATTCCTTCGTATAGCCTATTGCCGTACCATGAGTCAATCGCCTTGCCTTCCACGTTTAAGCCATTCTGGCGAAGTACGATACGGACACCCTTTGTCCAAGGATTTTTTGAATCGCCACTGGAACCACCCGTAGCCTTAAGATCTACAAACATCTGTTTTTCGCCGTTGACGGTTCTGCGCTTGAAATATTCCGCCTTGAAATGATTGGGGAAGTACCAGCCACTACCGATGTTTGCCGGGATATCGCCTCGGAATTCAACCGGCTCCCACTCGTCAAGATCCATGTTTTCGAACATCAGCTTGAATGAATTCGTCGGCAGAAGCGCCTGAGTAGGATCAGCAAGGGTCGAAGCGACGCCATCGTTCCACGAACGCGTGATCACTGCGGCGCAGCCGGTGACGGAAAGATTGCCGGCACAGGTTACGGCATTGGAGATCTCCAGACGGCCTTCTGTCGCGATTTGGATTTTGGCGTCCGCCGCAAACGGCATTTTATCGCCCGTCAATATTATCGTATCGCCGGCGGTCGGAGATGCGATCAATGTCTGTATGGCCCCCGAAGCGTCATACTGTATTGCCACCTTGCCTTCTGCCAGAGTCTCAGGCATACCAGTTGCCGCCCATTCGCAGGATATGTCCGCAGCCTGCACGAAACCCGCAAGCATCGCAACACACAGCGCTATTTTTTTTTCTTTCATAACTGACAACCTTTCTTTGTTGACCGTAAAATCAAATCACACCCTGAGGAAAATATTGCGGCGGTAGAGGAACAGCAGAAACGACCACACTATGGCGATAAGACCTGCCTGAGCGAAGAAATCGGCCACAAGCGGCGGCATGACCTTGTAAAGACCGCTGAAGAAATAGTCCAGGGCGAACGGGGTGTTGAATATCGTGCGCATAAGCAGATACACGGTAATGGCGTTCATTCCTATGACTTTGAAGAAGAATCCCCAACTCCGCCATCCCTTCACATCCACTATCCAGTAGAACACGGCCAGGAGCGCGGAGGAGATTGCCGCCGTCACCAGTGCAAAGGAACTGGACCACATGGGTTTGTTCACCGGCAGCGAACAGTCGCCGAACGCAAAAGCCATCGACAATCCGCATGCGGCAAGTAATGCGGCATAGGCGAAAAGCTGAACGGTCTTGCGTCCGCCGGAGACGCCATTCCTCCGCAATATGTCGCCGGCGAACATTCCAAGCATGGCGTTTGCAATCATCGTAATCGTTCCCAAACCGCCTTCAGGACGGCGGGCAGTGGTAAGGTAATTGACATCCAGCCAACAGGCAAAAGACCACTGCCGTTCAATTAAGGGGTTCACCCCTTCCGGAGCTCCGGGCGCCACCGCAAAGCGCATCACCGCCCACATCGCCAGCAGAATAGCCGCCGCAATAGCGATCCGGCTCTTCCTTCCCGCATAGATGTAGATCAACGCCGCGCCGCCCCAGGCAAGGCCTATGCGCCCGATCACACTCCAGACCCTGAAAGTGTTCCACTCCATGCTGAGAATGTTCTTCTCCAACGTACCGTCAATCACCGTCCAAAGCATAGACCCGAGAAGGAACAGCGTTGTTGCGCGCGCCATAACCCTTTTTGACGACTGCCATGCGGTCATGCCGCGTTCGCGCTGTTTTGCATACGAAAACGGAAAAGCGACTCCGGAAATGAACAGAAACAGCGGAAAGATGCAGTCATAAAGCCTGAGTCCATTCCCGGGAATATGTTCAAACTGCAAACCGAGCCATGAATCCTGCCAACCGAACATGGCCAGAAAAGTCCAAAAGATGCATGGCACCGGATCCGCCAGAAATATAAAAAACATATCGAACCCCCGGAGTACATCCAGCGATTCCAATCTGCCGCTCAAACTGTCTTTATCCATCATTTCAATTCATATCCGAAGTGTGCAACACTCCTGTGACAACCAATTGATCCGTATTATTTCACAATCCACGATTTCAGACAATGCCGCTCTGCGCAAATATAACATGCCTTTTTGCGCAACATGATTTTGCGTAAAAAGTAGTTTCTGTTATAATGGCGGGCATGAACGACTCCATGCCGAAAAAAGTACTGGTGATTTTGGCGATGAACGACGAGGCGAACCGCAAGAAACTTGCGGGAATATTCGACTATACGCGCGACAACGTGCACTGGGAGATAACAATTGCCGAACCGCAATCCGTCAAAAGCCCCAAAGCCTTTTCCAGACTGCATGGCATCCTGCTGGGAGAGCTTGTAGACGCAAGTATTCCAAAGTCTATCCCGGTTGTGGCGATGTTCCGCCCGGCATATGACAGGAAAAGCTGGAAAAACAGGAACATGTCACATATTTATCTCGACAATACCGATGTAGGACGTATTGCGGCGGAACAGTTCGTAAACGCCGGATTCACTTCTTTCGCATACATAAACACTCCATCGCTGCCGATATGGTCCGAAGAGCGCGCCGCCGCATTCAGGACGGCACTTCCGGAAGGTTCACCGTGCCGCGTATGGCCGGAAAACGGATTTTCGAATCTGCCGGAATGGCTTGCCGATCTTCCAAAGCGCACGGCGATTCTGGCATCGGAAGATACAGTTGCGCGTGACGCCATGCTTATGTGTAATGCGCAGGGAATTGAAATTCCGCGGGATCTCGCGTTCATCAGCGTGGACAACGACGAACTGCTCTGTACGACCTGCCGCACCCCACTCACCAGCATCGAACCGGACTTCAGGCGCTCCGGTTTCATTACCGCGAAGATACTGGATGAAATGATGTCCGCCCGGCATCCGTTGTGCATAACCGAGCGTTATGGAGTGAACCGGATCATCACAAGAGCCTCATCAATATATCCTGATCGGCAGAACGACAGCCGACTTGAGAAAGCCATCTCCATGATCCGCACACGAAGCCAGGAACATATCCGGGTGGGAGATGTTGCAAAAGCCGTAAACATGTCCAGACGTTCGGCAGAATTGATGTTTCGCCAAAAGCTCAATCGTTCAATAGGTGAGGTCATACACGCCACCCGATTGGATGCCATGATGCAGAGATTGAAAGAGTCCCGCGCGTCGATCACCGATATCTGCGCCGAATCGGGATTCGCCAGCGAATCCTACGCCAAACGCGCATTCAAGTCACGTTTCGGAAAGACCATGGGCGACTTCAGACGCATGGATCCAAAAACCAAGAGATAAACCTGCAGGCAAAAAAAAAAATCCCCCTTGCGGGAGATGCGAAAAAGGAAACGGTGCCAGAGCCTCTGTGGCCGGTTGGTGGAGGTAGACGGATTCGAACCGACGGCATTCTGCTTGCAAAGCAGACACTCTACCAACTGAGTTATACCCCCTATGCAAGGGAAAAC
>JAZOAC010000101.1:0-3361 GCA_045595285.1 Kiritimatiellia bacterium
CAGCTCCGCCGCAGAAAGCGGCAGCGCCGCGAACGCGACACTGCCGATGAATGCACTCTTTTTCATCAAGTTGATCATGCGATGCTTCCCTTTCTGCAAATCTATCGCACAACATCCAACGCCCGTGCGCTTGCCTCAAGATCAGCAAGCGAATCCGGATGCGTCAGCGGCTTTGCGAACGCCCATTTCACGCCGTCCTTCTCCAGCGCGGGAATCAACGTGCGCCAGTCGGCCTTGTCGCGCGACGAACCGAGCCCCGCCTCGCCCGGCGTCAGCCCCGCGCCGTCGGCGATGGCGGGCGTGAGATGCACGGTAGTATTGCGGTGCGGATGCGCGGCAAGCCAGGCCGACGCATCGCCTCCGGCAAGAATGCACCATCCGGGATCGAACTCGAGGTCGACATTCGGCGAAAGACGCTACGCGAGCCATTCCATCGCGAACTCCCCGCCGAGGCGCACGGCGAACTCCTGGTCGTGGTTGTGGTAGCTGACGGCAATGCCCTCGCCTTTGCACACCTGCGCCGCGTGGTTGAGGACGTTCACGACGAGCTGCCAGTCGTTGAAGTTCTCCGCACTGCCCTTGAACCATGCGGACGAAAGGCGCTTCGCGCCGCATTCGCGGCAGAGGCGAATCGTCTCGCGCAGCTGCGGCTCGGTGAAAAGGTGAGGATAGAACTGGAGCGCGACAAGCTCCAGCCCCGCATCGCGCACTGCTGCGCCGAAGTCCTTTGGCGACAGCCCGAAGAAGCTGCCCGCCTCGATTCCTTCGTAGCCCATCGCCTTGACCGCCGAGAGCGCACCCCTTATGTCGCGCGCGCAGACGCCGCGTATGCCGTGGAGCTGCACGCCGAACTTCATGCCGCGCGCGGGTGCTGCGGCAAGAGCCGCCTTCGGAACAGCCGTCGCCACGCCCAGCGCCGCAAGCGCGGAGACGCATCCGCGCCTTGTCATGCTCTTTCTCATCAGTTCTTCCCCTCAATCGAAAACGTCATGGAAATCGTCACTTCGGCGACGAGGTTGGCGAACGAAAAGCCGAGTCGCCGCACGTCGGGCCGCCCGGGATTCTCCAGCCTTTCGTCCCGCAGGACAACGGGCGCGGACGACGAGACGGACATCTTGAGCGCCCTTCCGCCGTCAGGATGCGCAAAGACGAACGCGCCATCCTCCGACTTCTTCCATTCCCGGTAGGTGATGAACGGCACTTCGAATGCGGACGGCTTCGAGAACTTCGCCTCGTCGGTCACTGTGATTTCTCCGCGCACGCGGTCGAAGACGACACGGCGCGTCAGCGATTCGAGCGAGCAGAGCGGATAGGCGCCCGTCAGATCGTAGACGATTTCGTCGCGCGCGTCCGAGAAAGACGTCTTCAGCACCTCCGCGGCAAATTGCCGCCCGGTCCCCTGCAGCTTCAGATCGACGACCGGCACGGGATGCCCGTACGAATTGACGATGCGCGATTCGTAGCGCAGTGCGGAGAACGTGCGCTCCGTGTAGACTTCGCCTCCGGGATCGCCGCCCATCTCCACGCCGTCGAGCATGATCGTGTAGCTGCCGAGGTCGTTGTGGTTGTGCGGTTCGTCGTTATGTCCGCCGTTGACGCTCATGCCGAGGCGCGCGCCGCCGGAAGTCGTCATGCGCGAAACGAGCAGCTGCGCCGCGGGAAACCACGAGCGCGGCGGAAGGCACCAGAGATCGGACGCCGCGGGCGCGGGCGGTTCCTGTCCGAACGCCCTGAGCGCGATGACCGAAAGCCCGAGCCCGACATTGCCGTCCGCCTCCAGAACGCCGCTCTTGGCGACGTCCTCGCTGCAGAGGTCGGGATAGACCTGCCGCATGAGAGCGCGGAGTGCGCGGCTGGGCCCGCCGGTTGAATCGGAGATGCTCGGCGCCTTTCCGGGCTCCAGCTGGATGCTGTAGGCGTATTCCGTCGTCAGCCGGTTCTTCGGATCGGCGAAGAAATCGACTTTGCCGCCAGTCGCGGCGCGGACGGCAAGACCGAGCGTCGCATGATGCGCATAGCCGAAGTTCCAGTAGCCCACGCCCTCTGCGCAGTAGCCGTCGTCGAGATATGCAGACAGCGCAAACGGCACGGCGTATTCGGCGGACGCGATGAACGCGGCGCGCGTTCGCCTGTCTTCGATCATCGCGAGCGCGGCACGCACGACGCAGGAATGGCAGACCGAGTTCCAGTTCCAGCGTCCGTCGTACCAACGGCGGTTCGGCTCCACGCGGCTGCGCCGGGCGTCGTCGCGGAAGTTCCGCGCGAGGTCGAGATAGGGCGCGAAGATTCGCCGTTTGCATTCCGCGCGCACCCTGCGCTTCGTCGACTCCGGCAGGACGTCTTTGAGCCAGTCGTATGTCTGCGCCACCTCGAAAACGCACATCGCGCTGAATAGATCGATCTTGTTCGCGCCGTTGAACGCCGCAAGCTCCTCGTCGTGCGCCGGAATGACCCACGTGCGCATCGCGCACATTGCATCGAGATAGTCGCCGATCTTGCCGAGGAACCGTCCCTTCCCCTCAAGACACTCGGCGAAGCGCAGGGCGGCCAGACCATCGAGCCGCGCGAAGAACGGCCCCTCGTAGCGCGTCCTGTTGCCGTTTCGTGAAAACTCAAGATAGAGGTTATCCGGGAGCGCCGGAACGTCCTCGGCAAGCGCGGCTTCCGCCTTGGCAATCCACTCCGCCGCCTCCGGCATCGCCGCGAGACGACGCCACGCCGCGCGGTCCGACCAACGCGCCCCGTCGGCGCGCGGTTCGGGCTGCAGCCACGCGGCGATTTCGTCGGTTCGCCTCTCGCGCTCCGCAGCAGTGTCGCAGACACCGGCAAGCGGAAGCAGCGCGGAGGCGAAGACAATGAGCCTGGCGGCTTTCTTCATTTCCCTGCGTCCTCGGCATTGGGCGGCAGGCTCTGCTCAAGACTGTCCGCGATTGACCGCGCAAGTCGGCGGACATCGTCCATCGGCGGATTCTCCATCTTTCGCCATGCCATGATCCGCGCCGTGGGCGGAGTTGCCATCGGCACAAGCTCGCAGGCTTCGAGATGGTTGGCCACAGCTTCCATCGCTTCAAACAGGAGCTCCCCGTCATCTTCCTCGATCCTGTCGCGCAGGCGCTTCACGGCCTCGGCGCGTCTGGCGGCATTCCACGAGGGTTTGAACGGCTGGGCGGGAATGATCTTCGCGAGATCACGCTGTCGGTAGCACCCCATCATCGCCGCGATGGCATCGGGATGCCGAACCGTGCCGTCTTCGTAAAAGACGCCGTGGAATGTCTCGGTGTAGCCGCCAATGACGAGATTGAAGAAGAACCATCCGAACTTGTGGCGCTCGCATGCCTCGAAAGCCATCTCGTAACTGTTG
>JAZOAC010000102.1:0-2103 GCA_045595285.1 Kiritimatiellia bacterium
GAAGTTGGCCTTTGCCTCTTTTATGCTCATTATTGTTGGCATGACAGAATCCTCCTTGGAAATGAAAAGCATTATAGCATGTGATGGTCTCTGGCGTCAATGGTGGTTTGTTGGTCAACATTAAAGTGGAGAAGTGGGTGAGTTTGGAAATTCAAGGCCCTTAAGAAATTGAGTATATCTGATAAAATCGGGGATAATAGTTCGTAATTTTCATCTCCAATCCTATTCTCTGTGGGGACGAATCAGGCGATTCTCTTCAAGGCCGACAGAATAAAGGATACCGTGGTGAACATGCTGCACCGCACCGCGGAGTTCAGCGGCGTGGACGTGCTGTCCTATGTGGTGATGGACAACCACTTCCATCTTTGCATGCGGGTTCCCGAAAAGGGGGTTGTGTCCGAAGATGAGGTTTTGAGACGGGTAGGGCTTCTGCGACTCGTCAATTTTTCGATTTCTTTCTGGAGTATGGCGCATGGCATTGGATTGGCAAACGGCGATGCGGCGTTCCTCAAGTTGGATGCATTAAAACGCTCGCGTTGCGTTGTGGTACAATACGCGCCAGAAAAACCAACAACGATATCTGTTAATCGGTGATTTTCGGTTGATTTGCCGATATGCGGCGTGGCAGATGCTGTTCTTGGATGTTTTGAGGTCTTATTTGATTTAAAGATCGGCAAGTAATGTCAGAAAAAAGCTTTCCTGTAGAAAAGGTGATTCCTGCCATCGCAGCGTCGTTGGCGGCGAACCGCGATGTCGTTCTGCGTGCGCCGCCCGGCAGCGGCAAGACAACCTGTGTGCCGCCCGCTCTTCTTGATGCGCCATGGCTTGAGGGAAAGAAGATTCTCATGCTTGAACCTCGGCGTCTTGCGGCACGGGGCGCAGCGTCGTACATAGCCTCGAAGCTCGGTGAGGAGGTCGGCGGTACTGTAGGGTATGCGGTACGTCTTGAACGGAAGGTTTCATCCCGCACACGTCTCGAGATCGTCACCGAAGGACTTCTCACCCAGCGTCTTCTGAACGATCCGGAACTTTCCGATGTGGGGCTTGTCATATTTGACGAGTTTCATGAGCGTTCTCTCCAGTGCGATCTTGGGTTTGCGATGGCGCTTGATGTCCGGAGGGCTCTTAGGCCTGATTTGCGTCTGCTCGTCATGTCCGCTACACTCGACACGGAAACGATCGCCGCCCATCTTGAGGATGCGGATGTGCATACTGCCGAAGCGCGGATGTTTCCCGTGGAGACGCGCTATCTGCAGGTGCCGTCCGCCGCCCCGATATGGGCACAGGCGGCAGGGGCTGTTCATCGTGCGCTTTCGGAGACGGATGAGGGCGATATTCTGTGTTTCCTTCCCGGAGAAGGGGAAATCAAACGGTGTGCAGAGGAGCTGAACGGCGTTCCTGACGTGTTTCCGCTGTATGGTGCGCTTTCGAAGGAAGAGCAGGATCGCGCCGTTTCGCCGCCGCTGTATGGAAGACGTCGCATCATTCTCGCCACTTCGATTGCCGAGACGTCCCTTACGATTCCTGGTGTGACTGTTGTTGTGGATTCCGGCCTGATGCGCGTAAGCAGGTTCTCCCCATCAAGCGGGATGAGCCGTCTCGAGACTCTTCCTCTTACGCAGGATCGTGCAGAGCAGCGCAGGGGACGCGCGGGCCGTGTCCGTCCCGGTGTGTGCTGGCGGCTTTGGACGGAGCGCGAGAATGCGTCACGGCCACCGGCGATGAAGCCCGAGATACTCGAGGCTGATCTTGCCTCAACCGTCCTGTCGGCGGCGCTTTGGGGGACTGTCAGGATAGACGGTCTTCCGTGGCTTACACCACCGCCTGAGAGCGCGTGGGGGGCTGCGGTGTCACTCCTTCAGATGCTCGGCGCGTTGGATGATGATGGACGCATTACGGATGCGGGAAGGCGCATGGCGCGTTTTGCCGCCCATCCACGCCTTGCGAACATGATGATAATGTCCGGCGCAGCGGATCTTGCCGCCATCATTGAGGAGGGTGCACCGCACGGCATCACGGATGTTCGTGATGTGCGCCTGACTTCGCGTATGAAGGAACTCGCACGTCGGTGGCGGCGGATGTGCGCCGATGAAGGGTCTGTCC
>JAZOAC010000103.1:0-27670 GCA_045595285.1 Kiritimatiellia bacterium
CCCTGAGTTTGACTTTTTCATGTAGTTAATTGAGCTTATCTTTGGTTCTCGCGTAAATTCAATAATATACCGTCCGAAAAAGTCGTGTAGTGAAGACCTTTAGGCAAAACCCCAGGAAATCCTGGGGTTTTTCATTCGAACGTGGAAAGTCGGGCTAAGTCCCATTCTTATTGTGTTAAGAATGCTTGTGCGATTGCACCTAATCTTTCTTTGGAATTCGACAAAGGCGGGAATCCTGCAGGCTTGGAACTTATTCAGGTGCAATTCAAGTTGTAGGCAGACGAGTTTGAAGACACGGAAACGCACCCTTGCCCGATCTGCTGCTTGCGGTAGTCGCGCATGGAGATGCCGAAGCGGGACTTGAAGACGTACTTGGCGCGCTGGTGGTTGCGGAAGCCCGCCAGCGCACATGCTTTCGCTATCGGCAAGTTCGACGAGCGCAGCAAATCCGTCAGCTTTTCCATTTTGGCGTCCTCGATCGCCTGCCGGAACGTCTTGCCCGAATACTTCGAGAAGATGTCGTATGCGACGGTCTTCGACACGCCCAAGTGGGAAATCACGTCTGTGACCGTTATGGAGTCAGCCGCTTTCGCGGCGATGTAGTGCATGGCCTTTCGGACTATGTGGGCGGAGTTTTCGAGATGTCTCGTCGATTCCCTCTCCCTTATTTCTCCGGGCCGCACCATCATTATGGCCCGTCGCGGCAGCTTGCGCGAATTCATAAGCCGATCCAGTCTCTTGGCAAGGTCGTATGCGTTCTGCACGTGGTCGATGCTCACGCTGGACAGCGGAGGGTCTGAATTCTCGCAGATGATTTCGTCGTCGTCCACTCCAAGCACCGCCACCTGTCCGGGAACGGGCAGTCGCATCCGTCTGCACGCGTTCAGCACATCAAGCGCTCCGAAATCGTATGCTGCGAACACGGCGGCCGGCTTCGGCAGCCGCGCAAGCCATGATTCCAGCGACTCTTTCCTCGGGGCGTACACATCCGGATGGATGCCGTGTCTGGCGAGGCTCGACCGGTAGCCGCGTTCGCGCTGGCGCGACCATCTTGGATTCCGGGGCGCGGGAACGAATGCGTATGCTCCGAAGCTGCCAAGATCGTGCAGGTACTTTGCTGCGTTCGCTCCGATGGCTTCGTCGTCATCGATGACAATCGCCGCCGCCTTTGTGCGGATGTTTGCTATCGGGAAGGAATAGTCGATCACAGCGAACGGTATCCTGCATCGCGACACCACCTTCGAAGTGTTTCTGTCCGAGACGCAGTAGATGCCATCGACATGTTCGCGGATGGCCTTGTCGAGAACCTCTTGCGTGAAGTCGTCGGATCTGCCGACAATCTGGATGTCCCAATGGCTGACGGTATTGACATACCTTAGTATGCCTTCCAGATGCCTTCGCCCAGCCGTTCCCGCCATATTCAGCACAATCAGCACCTTCTTCTGCTGTCTGGCTGCCGTTTTCATCATTCTGCAACATCCTTTCCGCCGCACAGTATATCAAAGCTTCGCCATTCTGTGCGGAAGAATCGATATGTTTTTCGCGGAAGAAATGGCATGGAGGCTGAGATATAATACCGCACATGAACAAACATAGACGATATGATCGGCTTCTGTTCGCGATGTGCGGCCTCGCGGGGTTGCTCTATGGTATCGACATGGGGCTTGTGGCCGCCGCGCTTCCGTACATCAGGGCGACGTCCGGTTTTACGGAGTCGCAGCTTTCCGGAATCGTCGCCGCCGTCATGCTCGGCTGCATACCCGGCACGATGTGTGCGGCGTGGGTGGCTGAGAAAGCCGGGCGTCTCGCGTCTCTCAAGGCCACCGCGCTCGTGTTCGCCGTCGCTGTGCCGGTCATCTGCCTCTCGGACGGGAATTTCTGGGTCATGTTCACCGGACGGCTCCTGCAGGGCGCGGGGTGCGGTTTCATGGGAATTGCCGCCGCACTCTACGTCGTGGAGTGCGCAAGCAGCGAAAACCGGGGGCGCGGAACGGGAATGCTCCAGCTTGTGCTGACGGTCGGGCTTGTCGTCGCCGCGCTCATAGGACTCGGAGCCGCAATGTTCTTCGGTGATGCGGCTTCCGATGCGGTCTCCGCAGACGCAAAGCGCCATGCGTGGCAGGCGATCTTCTGGGTCTCGATAATCCCGACGTTCGTCCTTTTCGCCGGACTCTTCCGTCTGCGCGAATCTCCGCGCTGGCTTTTCAAGAAGGGACGTCGTGAGGAGGCGCTCGCATCGCTGATGATGAACCACGACGAGGAATCCGCCCGCAGGACGATCGCGGAACTCGAGGCAAACGAGCGTTCGCAGATGGTTGCGACGTCCGGCGGAGAAATGAAGCGCGATTCCATCTTCCAGCGGAAGTATCTTGCGCCGCTCGCCCTCGCGATCCTTATACCCGTCTTCAACCAGGCCTCGGGCGTCAACTCGCTCCTGAACTACTCGGTCGTCCTCATGCAGAGGGCTGGACTCGCCGGAACGGACGCCAACTGGGCTGACACCGCGATCAAGCTTGCGAACTTCATCTTCACGTGCGTCGCGATGGCGCTCGTCGATCGCAAGGGCCGCAAGTTCCTGCTGACGATCGGCACGTCGGGTGTCACGCTCGGCCTGCTTGCCGTGGGCGGGCTCTTCTGGGCCGTCGAACACGGGACTCTTCAGCCCGGGCCTGTCGCGGGTTGGGCGATAGTCGGCGCGTTCGTGCTTTTCATTTCGTCCTTCGCGATAGGCCCCGGCGTGTGCGTGTGGCTGGCCATGACGGAACTGATGCCGCTCCGCGTCCGCGCCGGCGGCATGATGGTCGCGCAGTTTGTCGCGATGGGTGCGAGCTACGCCCTGGCGCAGACGTTCCTGCCCTGGAGCGCAAAATACGGGAACTCGTCAGTGTTCCTCACGCTCGCAGTCATTGCTGTCGGTTATTTCGTCACCGTTGCGTTCTTCCTCCCAGAGACGAAGGGCAAGTCGCTTGAGGAGATAGAACGCCATTTTGCGGGAAAGGAGCATGAGGCGGACAATGGCTGAGGGGAATGGAAGAGATCTGCACTATTCGCGCGGGGCGTGGAACCCCGCAGAAGGTCCGATGCGCATCATGGTCATCGGGGCGCATCCCGACGACCCGGACTTCCACTGCGGAGCGTCGGCCGCGCTGTGGGCCAGACGCGGGGCGCGCGTGATGTTCGTTTCGCTCACGAACGGAGACAAGGGGCACCAGCACATGGATTCCGCCTCGCTGGCCGTCCGCCGCAAGGCGGAAACCCAGGCTGCCGCGCACATCTACGGCATCGAGAAATATGTCGTCCTTGACCACCGCGACTGCGAACTGGAATCCACCCTCGAGACCCGGCGCGAGCTGACGCGGATCGTAAGGGAATTCGCCCCGCACGCCATCTTCACCCACCGCACGTGCGACTACCACGCCGACCACCGTGCCGCCGGGCAGCTTGTCATGGACGCGACCTATCTCCTGGGCGTTCCGCTGTGGTGCCCCGACTGCCCGGTTCCTGACGCAAAGCCTGTCGTCTATTACATGCGCGACGGTTTCGAGCGTCCATGGCCGCAGACGCACGATCTCGCCGTGGCGCTGGACGACGACTCCATCTCACTCCAGATTCGCGCCCTTGCATGCCACGAGTCGCAGGTCTTCGAATGGCTACCGTACGACATGGGCGTACTGGACGAAGTGCCGGCCAGGAACGACTTGCCGGCCGTAGCCGCGTATATCTCAAAATACTGGATTGAGCCGCGTAGCGGTGCGGACGCGCGCCGCCATGGTCTCGAATGCGCCCATGCCGACGTGTTCTGCCTCAGCGAATACGGTCGAACGCCGACGGCGGAGGAAATCAGTTTCCTTTCGGAAAGCAAACCTTTCAATTGACAACCAAGAAGGATAATCATGACGATGAATGTGCAGACATCAAGACGGAGATTCCTGAAGGGCGCGGCCGCGCTCGGCGCGTTCAACATCGTGCCGTCCAGCGTGCTGGCCTCCGTGACGGCGCCTTCAAACCAGCTTACGCGAGCGCTGATAGGCTTTGGCGTAATTGCGCACTCCAACAACCATCTCAGGATAATGGGTTCGCGCCTGGTTGGCCTTACCGACTGTTATGCGCCGAGAATAGCCGAAGGCCTCGCGGAGGCTGAAAAGGCAGGATGGGGCAGGATAAAGGGCTACGCGAATTTCCTGGAGGTCCTCGACGATCCGGGCGTCGACATCGTCCATATCTGCACGCCGCCCCACTGGCACGGCGTCCAGAGCGTCATGGCGGCGAAGGCCGGAAAGGACATCTGGTGCGAAAAGCCGATGACGCGCACCGTCGGCGAGGGCAGGCGCGTGATGGAGGCAGTGAAGGCAGGCAAGCGCATGTTCCGCATCAACACCGACTACCGCTTCAACTTCAAGCACGTGTTCTACCGGTTCGGAACATCCATCGAACCGCTCCGCCAGATCGTCGAGAATGGTTTTCTCGGCGACGGACCTATCAAGTGCGTCTTCGGCGAAGGCCAGGGCATGACATGGAAATTCGGATGGTCCGGCCGCGTGCAGAACAGGGCGCAGACGATTCCCGAGGGTCTCGACTGGGATATGTGGCTAGGCCCGGCCCCGTGGAAGCCTTATACCGACCACCGCTTCGGCACCTCGTTCCGCGGCTACTGGGACTACGACTCGGGGGGGCTTGGCGACATGGCGCAGCATTATCTTGACCCAATCCAGTATCTTCTCTGCAAGGACGACACTTCGCCTGTGAAGATCGACTACAAGGGGCTTCCGCAGCATCCAGAGTCCGTTGGCAGCTTCGACCGCTTTACGCTGACCTACGCGGACGGCACGGAGGTGATTCTCGACGGTGACGTCTCGCTGAGGGACGAACCGCTTCTTCGGGGATCTAACGGGCGTTGCGTGTACAGGAAGGCGGATGGCGGCAAGACGCTCCGCATCCGCGAGGCCGATGGCACGTGGTGGCCGGATGAGAAGGTGTTGAATACGCTCGCCGGCCTCCCTAAGCCCGCGCCCCAGCAGACGGACTTCATCGATTCGTGCATCAGGCGCAAGAAGTTTGCCCTCAACGAGCAGAACGGGTTCCGCAGCTGCACGATGTTCAACCTGGCGATAGTCGCATGGCGTCTCGGGCGCGGATTCGAATTCGACCCCGTCACGCTTCATGCGAAGAACGACGAGGCCGCAGAGCGCTTCCTCTACCAGGATGACATGATGCGCGAGCCGTGGCGGACGGAGATGTTTGGGTGAGAAGTTGAGAAGTTTAGGAGGTTTGGAATGACTAACTTAAGACTTGAAACATCGCTCGTTTCGCGTCTCTTGTCCTACTCGTCGACAGTTGTCGCGCTTGCTCTTTTCGCGGCCGGCTGCGCGACCGGGAAGTATGGTGCGTTTGAGCCGAAGGGCGAGCTGGCACCGGCGAATCCGACAGCCTACGCCAAATACAAGACGGCGATGGCTCACCATGATGGCTATCAGATGGCATACGAATGGCAACAGGCGAATCCCAAGCTGGTTGCGGACGCAACGAGGCCTGAGGTTCTTGCGAAATTCTTGGAGACTTCCGCAGCGGCGGACGCTCTGCTCGCCAAGATCGGCACATCCTATGACGGCGACCCTATCGCGTTGACGCAGATTGCCGCTGTGACGCAGCTCGTCATGTGCTCAAAGCGCCCGAAGATGCAGGAACGCCGCAAGTTGTGGGTTGCCGCGCTTGCGCGCAGGCGCGCCGCGACAGATGACGGCTACGTCCGGACATTCTGCGATCAGCAGCTGCGTCTTTGCGACTAGGCTTTGCAAATGCTTCATCACATATTAAAGGCTTTAAAAGCGAAGAAAGGACGAAAACCATGACAATGAGAGAAGTGCTCAATGGAAAGCCGTATGCGAGAGACCCGCACGTATGGTTTAGCGAGAGGAAATTCGCAATGGCAGCAAGGTCGAGGCGTGAGACTCTACTTAATAACGCTGTCTTGATTGGCGCAGTTTGCGCCATGGCCTTGAATTGCCTTGCGGTCGACAAGTATTATCTGATCACAAACGAGACTTCCAAAAACAACGGGGCGTTTTACAATCCTACAGGGTGGTCGTCCACCGGCAGCTCATCAGGAACTGCTTTGGAAGACTTTGATTCAACGGCTGAATATTTGGTCTATAAGGATAACGGGGGTAAACTTTATGTCAAGGGGGCGTCATCAGCGAGTTTTGAAGGCGGAACGCTTGTGCTTGGTTGGGGATCGGGGAATTCTTGGGGGCAGATGTATCATTATGTGAGTGGCGCGAATGTGATAACCTTCGGCAATAATGGACTCAGGATTCAGCATGGATGCCTTGTTTTTGCTAATTCACATAGACTGACACATATTACAGATGGCCCAATCAATGTGGATACGGCAGAAGGTGCCTATGCAAGCATAGAGTTTTGCTATAACAGCCTGGTGTTCCGGCATAAAGGTTCGCTTTCGGTCGCTGAAGGCGATGTCTTGTTTGTGGGGAGCAACGAGAGCGGAGTCGGGAAAGGCTTGAACAATACGATTGAACTGCCTGCCGAGAATTCATGCGCGGGAGTGAAAGGATCCATTGAAGTGCTTTCACATTCCAATCTGCTTGAAAACGCAGTGCTTGGCAATTACGATACAACGTTTGCGGTTGCAGCCACGGAATTGCCCGGAACGCTTTCAGTTGGGACGAATTGCCACCTGAAGCTGCTTTCGGGTGGCGATGTCCTTAAGGTGGGCACGCTTTCCCTTGCCTACAATACATGGGTGACGATTCCGTACGGAGATTCAGGCATGGGGCGGATCGATGTAACGAATGCATTTACGGTAGGCAAAAAGATACATGTTGCCGTTCCCAGGTTCGAAGATGGAATGGAAAGAAAGATTCCCATCATTACGGCACCTGCCGGAACTTCAATGTCTTCATCGGATTTTGTGTCGGACAAAAATGCTCCTGCAACGTGGTTTTCGGTTGAGGATATTGACGGGAAGGTTGCGCTTTGCGTCAACTATCCGGATGTTGTGCAGCTTTCCGATGTGGCGGAGCTTGGGGCAAGCGAGGCGTGGTCGGATGAACTGCCCGTGCATGAAGGCGCAGACTATTGCCTTGATGTGGCGTATGTGACGAACAGCGGTGCGGACAGCGTGTCGCTGAAGATACCCGGAGAATTGGATCCGTATATGTTTGCCGGAGATTCATTGACGATAGGTGCTAAAGGCAGGCTATATGGCGGCAAAACAGTCGATTCCACAAGTTCATTGGGAACGGAATTCTCGTGCGGGCTGTTGCGAATGATGGCCGGCTCAAGGATATCATTGGGTACAAAAGTCCCGATTACCGTCAGTGGCGGAGTGCTGCATGCGGTGAATGGCATCGTCACGTTTGCGGCAACCAATGGGCGAAGGTTCGTAGTGGACTCCACGATTGAGGGGGCGGCGGATTTGTTGCTGGCTGGACATTATGACGGCACTAGCAGCACGCCGTTCGCCCAATATGAGTTCAATGCGGAAAACAATGCGTTCATGGGCAGGATAATCATAAGGCAATCAAAAATCGATGACTATGAGTATAAGGATGACAATGGGAATGTCGTTATCGGGCACAGGAACAGCTATGAGTCAAATTACAACAGTTTGATGGTTACCAATGCATTGAGCCTGGGAGGGAATCTGCCTAGCCCGGAACCAAAGGCGCTTCTGCTTTCAAGATACGCCAAACTCATCGTCAAAGGCGACACAACCTTGTCAGCACAGTCAAATCGCGGAATCTTCATTGAGGACATCGGGCGCATTTCGGTGGAGGCGAGCAAGACTGCTCCCTATACATTCCGCATGGAGACACCGCTTGCCATAAACGGAGATTTCTACAAGGACGGGGTCGGAACGCTTGAACTTGCCGGAGGCATGGCCTTTGGCGAAGATGGCCTCGGCGCGAACCCGACTGACGGCAAAAACAACTTCATCGTGACCGGCGGCGTTGTGCGCGTGTGCAGCGCAGGTGCGGTCGACGGATGCAAGATGCTTCTGCACAAAGACACTGCTCTCGAGCTTGCCGTCGATCTTGACGATGACGAGCTGCTCGGTTGCGGAATCCGCAATGTGAAGACGGATACGCCATTCGTCCTTGGCGCGGGTGTGGACAAGCTTCCCGTTTCGATGGTGTTTGACGCTGACGCAACACCGCCCTCAACCGATTTCACCGTTGCGCTTCTCACGGTTTCAGGGGATGCCGCCGCCGATGTGAAGGCAATGCTGCCGACGACGGTCAAGTCCCCGTTCAAGTCCTATACGTCCACCTTGGTCGAGACGACCGATGAGGAGACCGGCGACGTTACGTTTGGCTACAGGCTGAAATATCAGGCAATGAAGGTCATCATAAGGTAGCACTTAGATGTTCGTTGTTGGGATTCGGTGCAAGCGGCAATCCATCGGCATACGGGCTGTCTTGAAGGGTGAAGTCCCGCATGTCGCGCTTACGGAGATGTCTACGCGCATTCACAGAGAACTTTAAGAAGGAAAAGTAAAATGACGTTGAAAAAGGTTGCTTATCTGCTTTGCGGATTTTCGGTCGCGGCATTGCTGCCGCAGGCTTCGGCTGACATGGTGAACATTTCGTGCGCAAGGATCGTGAGGGCGAAGAAGGAGAACCCGCAGCAGAAAATCGCGGCAGATGAGCTTGAGAAGCATCTTAAGCTGATCGCCGGCCGTACAGGTGACGGCGAAGGGTTCCGGTTTGTGTTCGGGAGACCGTCCGGGACAAAGAGTGTGCAATATGCGGCGTTTGCCAAGCGCGAGGGGAATACGATCTGGTTCTGGGGCGATGACATAGGCGCGCGCCGCTACCCGTACTATGGCTCGGCTTTCGCGGTATATGGATTTTTGGAGAAGGTTCTTGGCGTGAAATGGGTGCGGCCAGGGGATGACGGCATTGTGTTCAAGCCGTGCATAAAGGTCGACATACCGAAGGATTGGATGTATGAGTTCCATTGCCCGTCCCAAACGGCTGTCATTCGTGGGATAGATCTCGAGTTCGGGCGGCGCATGCGCTATGCGTCAAGGCGTCCGTTCAAGTATGGCCATGCGTTCCGCGACTGGCAGAAGCGCTTCCTGAAGGACCATCCGGAATATCTGGGGATGGCACCGGATGGCACCCGTGGCGTTATCGAGAAGTACATGGGGCTTGAAAAGCTCTGCCTTTCCAATCCAGAGGTCATAGATGTGATCATCAACGACTGGAAGTCGAAGGGTGCGGGCAAGTACATAAACATCTGCCCGAACGACGGCACCCCGGGATACTGCTTCTGCGCCGGATGCCGCGCCCTTGACGCGGATCTCCCCGGCGAGCCGTTCTTCCACCACAAGACCGACCGCTACCTCAATTTCTGGAATCGCCTGCTGGCGAAGGCCGTTGAGGTCAATCCGGACGTCAAGGCCGTCACGTACATATACAGCTACTATCGTTTCAAGCCGCGCCGCGAGCGCATTCAGTTCCCGGACAACATGTATTTCGGAATGGTCCCGTCGATGAAAGACGACTACAAGACCGACTTCGAAGGCTTCAAGGCGGCCGGGCTGAAGCACTTCTTCTTCCGTCCCAACTATCTTGCGTACAAGGGAGAGCTTCCGCGCGGACTGGAGAGGTTCCTCTACGATTCCTTCCACTATTATCACAGGGAAGGTTCCTTCGGCGTCGACTACGACGGTCGCGCGACACCTGTAATGGCTTTGGAATACTACGTGGTGTTCCGTCAGGTGGCGTTCCCTGAACTCTCGTACGAAACCATCATTGACGAATGGTGTTCGCAGTATGGCGCGGCGGCGGAGACGGTCAAGGCATATCATGCCCGCATCCAGAAGCGTGGCGATGCGTCTCGTGCGAAGGTTGCCGCCCGCATGAAAGCGGAAATGGCGGATGTCCTTGACGACTCCGAGCTCGCCGGGACGGTTGCCGGCGCCCATTCCGTGGAGGATTTCAAGGGCGATCTCGCGCTTCTCGAAACCGTTGATACGTCTAAGCTTTCGGCAATCGAGGCCAAGCGGTTCGCTGAACTCGTCGCGGCGGCGAAGGGTTACATCGACATTTACCCTGCGGTCGCTGAGAAATCCAGGGAATCGGTGCGCCGTGCCAGGAAATGGGAGGCGGAGAAGCGCAGAATCGGCGCCGCCGGAACTGCCGCCCGCTGATTCCTATGGAAGACGCGCCACGCAAGGTGTTCCTCGTCATGGACAACTTGAAAGTGCATCTCCGCTTGCCTGAAACGACAACCCGACCGCACCCTGGTCACTTCACCCCGTCAACTTTAGCCGACGGGCAGATACTATTGTCTTCAACTGCGATTTTTAGGTTAAAGGAATGACAGGCACAAATTTCATAGTTTGTTTTTATTCGTGGAATCATACATTTGAATTATAGCATTTTTGAGGAGTTGAAAAAAGCGTCGTATCCAGAACTAAACGCAAGCGCAGTTTGCCATAATAGTGGACACTTTCCGAAAAGGCAGATAAGGTTTAAGAAGCACTGTGATTGCGCCTGCCTTGAAAAAAAGCGCGATAGATAGTATAATACGCACTCGTTTTTTCATTACCCATCAGGGAAAAGGAAATAATAAGATGGTCAGCTACAAGAAACTCGGACTCGTGAACACGAAGCAGATGTTCGCGAAGGCGGTCAAGGGCGGATATGCTATTCCGGCCTTCAACTTTAATACGATGGAGCAGATGCAGGCCATCGTTCAGGCGGCGGTTGAGACGAAGTCTCCCGTCATCATGCAGGTCTCGAAGGGTGCCCGCAAGTATGCGAACCCCACGATTCTCCGCTACATGGCTCAGGGTGCGGTTGAATACGCCAAGGAACTCGGCTGCAAGAAGCCCCAGATCGTTCTTCACCTCGACCATGGTGACAGCTATGAAACCTGCAAGAGCTGCATTGACAGCGGCTTCTCCAGCGTCATGATCGACGGTTCCCATCTTCCCTTCAAGGAGAACATCAAGCTCACGAAGAAGGTCGTCACGTATGCCCACAAGCACGACGTCACGGTCGAGGCCGAGCTCGGTGTTCTCGCAGGCGTTGAGGACGAGGTTTCCTCCGCGGAGTCCCACTACACCAAGCCTGAGGAGGTGATTGAGTTCGCCGAGAAGACGGGTTGTGACTCCCTCGCTATCTCCATCGGCACCAGCCACGGTGCGTACAAGTTCACGCGTGAGCAGTGCACTGTCGACAAGAAGACCGGCAAGCTCGTTCCGCCGCCGCTCGCTTTCGACATTCTCAAGGCAATCGAGAAGAAGCTTCCCGGTTTCCCGATCGTCCTTCACGGATCTTCCAGCGTCCCGCAGGACGAGGTCGACACCATCAACAAGTTCGGCGGAAAGCTTCCTGACGCGGTCGGCATCCCGGAGGCTCAGCTCCGCAAGGCCGCCAAGAGCGCCGTGTGCAAGATCAACATCGACTCCGACTCCCGTCTTGCGATGACGGCGGCGATCCGCAAGCACTTCGCGGAGAATCCGGGCCATTTCGATCCGCGCCAGTACCTCTCTCCTGCCCGCGAGAGCATGAAGAAGATGTACATCCACAAGATCATGAAGGTTCTCGGCTCGAACGACAAGCTTTAATCGGCCGATGCCTTGTGCAAGAAGGGGACGCGCCTTGTGCGCGTCCTTTTTTGGTACGCAGGAATCATGTTTCGCCATCATCATAAGGCAATGGATACCGAGTTCGCTGTTGTTGTGAACGCCGCAGACGAGTCCATTGCCGCCTCCGCTGCGCAAGCCTGCTTCGACAGGATCGATGCCCTGGAGCTGACGCTCTCGAAGTTCAATGACACCAGCGACGTGGCTGTTATAAAGGGTCTGTCCCCAGGCGAAATCGCGGTCGTGTCGCGGGAGACCGTCGATATCCTGATCGTATGTGCGCAGGTCTGCGCGGCGACCGCCGGGGCGTTCGACCCGACGACCGACAGGCGCAATTTTGCCGACCTCGTGATAGATACCGAACATTGCAGGGTGTCCGTGAAGGGCGAGGTGTCGTTGGATTTCGGCGGCATCGGGAAGGGGTTCGCCCTTGACGAGTGCCGCAAGATCCTTGAAGGAGAACAGTTCGACCTGCATGATTGGCTTTTGGATGCCGGAACGAGCACTGTGCTGGTTTCGGGTGGACCATGGCCGTTGGGCGTAGGAGGTCCGTTCAAGGATCGCACGCGAATTCCGGTGGTCGAGAAACTGACGAAGGGGGCGCTGTCTGGCAGCGGCACCGAGATTCAGGGCGAGCACATATGGGATGTGAGACGTGGCGTGAAGAATACGCGCTGGGAGCAGAGTTGGGCGATTGCGCCGAACGGTGCGATAGCGGACGCGCTTACGACAGCCGCGCTTTCGCTTTCGCCTAGCGAGCTGCATTCCGCCGCCGACGCGCTCAATGCCAGAATCCTTGTAGCCCGCCGCCAGCCCAAGTGGATGGATCGCTTCAGGGATCCGCTTGTCTGGTTTGATTGAGGTTTGGAGTTTGCTTTTTTTTTTGACTGAGAAAATGCATTTCGCCCTTACAAAGGGTGAAATGCGTTTTTGTCAGGCAGACACTGCATGGGGCGGGACTGCCCGTTTTTGAATCTTGAACAAGACAGGTGCGTTTTTCCGTATGTTATGGTATAATGCACCCATAATTTAATGCCCGATTAGCTCATCTGGACAGAGCATCTGTTTCCTAAACAGAGGGTGGCAGGTTCGAGTCCTGCATCGGGCGCCATGTTTTATGACGATACAGCAGATACCTGTGATTCTTGCCTGGACCGCAGCTGCGGTCCTGTTGGCTGTTTATGCTGCGTCGATAGCCTCGGAGATCACCTACGTAACCTTGGCGGATGGACGCAAGACCGAGCGCAAGATCCCCTTGATATTCAGGCTTCTGCTTCCGTTCGTATCCAACCTTTCGCGCGTGGTTGGCCGTCCTGCGTTCGCAAAGTCGCGCGAGATGGCAGATCAGATGATTGTCGCATCCGGCTTGGAGGGGTTGCTTTCGGGCGCTGAGTTTGTGGCGCTCAAGATGCTTGTCCCGGTTGTGTGCGGAACGTTGTGGTGCATAGCCGTCATAGCTCCGGCACTGCTTGATTCCGATTCGTTCCTTTCGGGCAACAGTCTGCTTGTGGCGATGCTGGGATTTCTTTATTTCTATGCCTATCCGCTCATGTGGCTAAGGAGCACGCTGAAGAAACGCCATTTCGCGATAATGCGTGCGCTGCCCTTCGTCCTGGACTTGCTTACGCTTTCGGTGGAGGCCGGCATGGACTTCATGAGCGCGCTTCAGCGCAACTGCAGCCGTCGGCGCCTCGATCCGCTCAATGAGGAACTTATCCGAATGACGCGCGAGGTTCAGATGGGCATTTCGCGCCGTGTGGCGTTGCGCAACATGGCGGACCGTTCGCGTCAGCCCGACCTGAAGTCGGTGTCGTTTGCCCTCATTCAGGCAGACGAGCTCGGTGTGCCGATAGGTCCGATCCTGCGCATACAGTCCGAACAGCTGCGCGCCCGCAGGTTCGACCGTGCGGAGCGTCTGGCGAACGAAGCCCCCGTGAAGATGCTCGGCCCTCTGCTTCTTTGCATCTTTCCGGCCGTATTGATCGTGCTGCTCGCCCCGATTCTGCTTGAGGCGGCCAAAAACATCTTGTGAAGGAGTCATTCCACATGGAAAACACTGCAACAGAACTTCTTGTCACGGCTGGGCCTCTCGAAGGCCAGCGCTTTTCAGTGACTGAGGCGGGGATCAGGCTCGGCAGATCTTCGTCATGCGAGATATCCATATCAGATCCGTCGCTTTCCCGGAATCAATGTCTTTTCGAACTGAGGGACGGAGCGGTGTATGTCACCGACCTTGCCAGCGCAAACGGAACCGAGGTCAACGGAGAGCAGCTGGGCGCGTCCAGCCGTGCATTGATGGGGGGCGACCGTGTGCAGGCCGGCGACAGCGAACTCATGCTCGTCGTTCCTGGAATGGATGCTTCCGCGGAAGGCGAGGATGTATCTGCGGTCGATCTTGGGTTTGCGCAGTCCTCTGCGGAAAGTGTTGATAATGGGGCGAAGCCTTCTGGCGGTTCTCCGTTGCGCCTGATTCTCTGGCTTGTGCTCGTGCTTGTGCTTGGAGGATCCGCCGTCGCAATCCTTCTGGCTCCGAGGGGCGGCGCAGATGGAGTGGTGTCGGCGAGGCCGCTTGCGCCAGCAAAGCTATGGTCCGTGTCATACGAGAAGGTGGAGGCGTCCACAAAGGGGATCTGCAGATACGCCATCAATGTCGATGCGGGCGGCAGCATCAGCGCCGAACTTGATGACATCCCGGAAAGCGACCGCCACATCAGGAAGTCGGCACAGCTTTCCAATAAGGCTCGCGATGAGCTTGACAGGCTGTTCTCGTCGTCGGAGCTTTTCCGGCTGGACAGGGAATACTCCGGTACGCCCCGCCCCGGCGAACTGAACCGCTACGAGCTGCGCGTTGTGCGCGGAACGGTGGCGTTTTCGTGCGTCGTGGAGAATGCCTCTGAGCCTGATCCCTTCCGCGCGGTGCGCCTCGCGCTTGAGACGTTCTCTCAGAACGAGCTGGGCATCTGGGCTATCCAGTATTCTTCCGAGAAGCTCGCCGAAATGAGCGCAGAGGCGCGTCTTGCCGCCGACGCGAAGTGGGAGGAGCGCGACGTCAACTACGGAAACCTTGCCGCCGCTCTGAAGCTGTACGACGAGGCCGTGATGGATCTTGAGACCGTGAACCCGAAGCCGGCCGACTATGGCGAACTTATCACCAAGCGCGACATGGTGCGCGCCGAGCTGGACCGCCGCTACAAGGATCAGCGCTTCGAGGTGGACCGCGCCGTGAACATGGGGGACTGGGACAAGGCGGTGCGCGAGCTCAGGATACTGTGCGAGCTTGTGCCGGACAGCCGTGATCCGCGCCATGCCGAGGCCGCAGCGAAGCTTGTGGATGTTGAGAACCGCATCAAGAAGGGAGGTGCGAAGTGAGCTTCTTTGGAATGATACGTGCAGCAACCCTGTGTGCGCTGTCGGCGACGGCGGCGTTCGGTAACGCCCCTACGCGCATTGACGTCACCGCAAGACCGGAAGGCGCAAAGGTCTTGGTGGACGGCGAATCAAAGGGCGTCGTCCCAGTGTCGGTGTTCAACGTCGCGGCCGGAAAGCATCTGCTCCGGGTCGAGGCCGCTGGCCGCCGTCCGGTCGAGGAGATCATATCGGTCGCAGACGGCGACTTCCTTACCAAGGACTACGATCTCGAGCCCGAGAAGGGACTTCTTCTGGTGAAGAGCGAGCCTGAAGGCGCGGACGTAAAACTGGGCGGAGTCTCGCTTGGTGTCACGCCTCTCCTTCTTACGGATCTCGACACCGACAAGACCTACGCACTGAACCTTGAGAGTATCGGCTATCAGACGAAGCGCGTCAACGTTGCGCTTTCGGGCCGCACCCCTGTTGCGGTCAGCGAAAAGCTTGTGCTGGATTCAGGAGTCGTTGAGTGTGTATCCGAGCCTGCCGGCGCGGCAGTTCAGGTGAACGGCATTGTTCGTGGCACGACACCGTGCCGCATCGACCGAGTCCCGAAGGGATACGCGACGTTCGTGTTCAAGCTCAAGGGGTTTGAGGACGAAAAGCGAGAGCTCCGCATCGTGCCGGGCGACAAACAGTCGCTTTCCCTGGCGATGCGCGGCAGGGCCGCCAAGCTTTCCGTGATCTCCTATCCTGATGGCGCCCGTGTGACGATGGACGACAACTACGTCGGCAAGACTCCGCTGACGCTTTCGCCTGTCCGTCCAGGGGTGCATACCATAAAGGCGGAGCTCTCCGGATACGCGCCGGTGTTCAAGACGGTCGTGATGGAGAACGGCGGCGAACTGACCGAGGAGATAAAATTCGAGTCGATTCTCGGTTGGATCGAGATAACGACAACTCCGCCCGGCGCGAGGATCATGCTGGACGGCAAGGTAGTCGGAACGACATCCGCCCATCGCGGAAAGAAAGCAGATCTCTCGAACGTGAAGTCCGACGTGCTTTTCGTCCGTGACGTAAGCGCTGGCGAATACCAGCTTCTGGCGCGTTTGCGCGGCTATGCGGAAGCGAAGGGCAAGATAAAGATTGAGGCCAAGAAGGGTTCAAGGCTCAATCTCCGCCTCAAACGCATCTTCATACCCGACACCGAGATCGAGACGGTTACCGGAACGTACCGCGGCGTCCTCATGGACAGCAACAATCCAGACACCTACCGTCTTGAGGTCAAGGAAGGCATCATGCAGGATTTCCGCAAGGCTGACGTCCGCACAATCAAGTCGCTCGAATGATGAAATGCCGTCTCGACAGCGCACTCGTCGAGCGAGGCCTTGCCGCATCCCGCACGACCGCCCAGTCGCTCGTGATGGAGGGCAAGGTGCGCGTCAATGGACAGGTCGCCGCGAAGTCTGCGGTCCAGGTTCAGGATACGGACAGGATAGAGGTTGAGGCACCCCCACGCTTCGTCTCCCGGGGCGGCGAAAAGCTAGAAGGCGCCTTCGCCGCGTTCGCCGGCTGGGATGTGACCGATCGCATATGTCTGGATGTCGGATCGTCGACCGGTGGCTTTACGGACTGCATGCTTCAGCATGGCGCGAAACGCGTCATGGCTGTGGATGTCGGAACGAATCAGCTGGCGTGGAAACTGAGGTCCGATCCGCGGGTGTGGGTCAAGGAAAACTTCAACGCTCGCTACATGAAGGCAGCTGATCTTCCGGAGATTCCGTCCCGCGCCGTGACAGACGTCAGCTTCATCTCGCTCAAGTTGATCTTGCCGCCGATGGTGGAGGTCCTGGAGCCGGGGGGAGAGATGATCTCGCTGATCAAGCCGCAGTTTGAGGCCGGTCGCGGCGCGGCGCCAGGCGGCGTTGTGACGGATCCTGCTGTGCGCGAACAGGTCGTGGCGGATATTTCTGAATTCGGCCGGGCCGGGCTGGGACTTGAATTGCTGGGACTTGCCGAATCGCCGATAAAGGGCAAGGACAAGGGAAACATCGAATATCTCGCCTGGTGGCGTAAGCCGAAGGCGTGAAGGAGCTGAAATGCGCAAGAAGCTGTCTGTGCTGAATGTCTTTCTGTTGGCGGCGGCCATTGCCTTTCCCGGATGCACGCACACCACGTACGTGTCGGACTCGAAGCATCCTGAGGTTGAGTTCTCCGAGGATGGCGGTCTGCTGTGGCGAGGAAGGTTCATCGGACTTGAGGAATTGCCCGAGCTTCTTGAAGACTCCGGCGTGAGCAGGAAATCCCAGATAGATATCCGCGTTTCGGAACGGATGCGCAGTCTCAAGGCTCCGCGCAGACTTCTCTTCATCCTTCGCCGGGCGGGATACACGCGCGGCGTGCTGGTGACGAAGAAGAAGGCGTACTCCCATTCGTCGATGCCGCCGCCGAAGCAGCCGCGGCAGGTTCAGCCGCAGCCGCAGCTCAGGAAGATACGCTATAAATGAACGGAGGGTTTCGCATGGACGGTAGCGACATCGGGAAAAGGATAGAGTTTCTCCGTTCGGAGATTGAGCGACATGACAGGCTGTATTACGTCGAGGCCCGTCCGGTAATTGGAGACCGCGACTATGACCTTCTCTACGAGGAGCTGCTGAAGCTGGAACGTGAACATCCCGAGTTCCGTTCGGCTTCGTCTCCCACGCAGCGGGTCTCCGGCGAACCGCTTTCCGGCTTCGCACAGGTGCGCCATGATCCGCCGATGCAGTCGCTGGACAAGACCCATTCGAAGGGCGAACTTTCCGACTTCGACGCGATGGTGCGCAGGGAGGTGGACGGATTCTCGTACAATGTCGAGCCGAAGGTCGACGGCGTGTCGATGTCGCTTCTCTACGAGAACCGTCAGCTGGTCCGTGCCGCCACACGCGGCAACGGACAGGTTGGCGACGATGTGACGCTGAACGTGAAGACGATACGCTCCGTCCCTCTCCGTCTGCCGCCCGACGCGCCCGACGCGATTGAGGTCCGCGGCGAGGTTTTCATGACTCGCGACGGGTTCGTGAAGCTGAACGGGCGTGAGGAGGAGGCCGGACGCGAACCGTTCGCCAATCCGCGTAATGCCGCCGCAGGTTCGCTTAAGCTCCTGGACTCGAAGGAGGTGGCAAACCGTCCTTTGGACATTGTCATATACAATGCGGGCGGCGTCGGGTGCGACGGTTTCGCCACCCATGCCGAGATGGTCGATACATTCCGGAAGTGGGGTTTCCCCGTCACGCCATGGTCGAAGACGTGTCCGACGATCGATGATGTTTTTGCCGCCATCGATGAACTGGAGACGCTCCGGCATACGTTCAGGTTTGAGATTGACGGAGCGGTGATCAAGCTCGACGAGCGCGGACTGTACGATATCCTTGGCGCCACGGCCCATGGGCCCCGCTGGGCGCGCGCCTACAAGTATGCGCCGGAACGCGCGGAGACCGTCGTGGAGGGGATAACCGTGCAGGTGGGGCGCACGGGCGTCCTCACTCCCGTGGCGGAGCTGAAGCCCGTCGAGCTGGCGGGTTCGACGATCTCTCGAGCCACTTTGCACAATGCCGACCAGGTGGCTCGTCAGGATATCAGGATAGGAGATCATGTCTGGCTTGTGAAGGCGGGAGATGTGATCCCCGCAATCGAATCTTCCATCCCCGAGAAACGCACCGGCGACGAGAGGGATTTCGTGATGCCGACCTCATGTCCGGTGTGCGGCGGCGAAGTGCGCAGGCTTGACGGGGAGGTTGCGCTCAGGTGCGTGAACCCTGCGTGTCCCGCCCAGCTTCTTCGCCGTGTGGAGCATTTTGCCTCGCGCAATGCGCTGGACATCAAGGCGCTTGGCGAGACGGCCATCGAAGCGCTCATTGAGCAGAGGTGGATATCCGATCCGCTCGATCTTTTCACTCTCACCAGGGAACGCCTCTCGGCGCTTGAGATTTCAGGGCGCAGGTTCGGCAAGAATGCGGAGTCCGTCGTCAAGGCGCTGGACGAATCGCGGACCATGCCGCTGGACCGCTGGCTTTTCGCCACCGGCATTCCAGGCATAGGTACCACTGTCGCGGCCGACATTGCCGCCGAACATGAACGGATGGCGGACCTCGTCGATTCGCAGGTCTTGAAGAACGTACTGGAAAACGATTCGCTGAAGGGCAAGGCACGCAAGATACTTCCCATCAAGGTCGAGGCGGCACGCGCGGTGCTCGGATTCTTCGGCGGCGAGTACGGACGGCGCTATCTGTCAAGGCTTCAGGAGCTTGGCATCGATCCGAGGAGTGCCCAGAAACCGAAGGTTGCCACTGAAGGTCCGCTGGTGGGCGCGGGATGTGTGCTCACCGGTACGCTGTCGCGTCCGCGCGGCGAATATGCCGAACTGATCCGTCTTGCGGGCGGCAATGTGCAGGGCTCCGTCACTTCAAGGACTCGCTATCTGATTGCTGGCGCGAACACTGGCGCGGCGAAAACGTCCAAGGCGCGGGAGCTTGGCACGGAGGTTATAGATGAAGCCGAACTAATAAGACTGCTTGGCGATGTCGCAAAGGATTCTCCGCAGAAGGACCGGCAACAGCTGCCTGCCGCGAAAAATCCCGCCTCCGAAGACGGCGTGCTTGAACAGGGCATGCTGTTCTGAACTGTGGAAAGACGGAAAGTGTGACAACTGTCGGCCTTGGTGAATCTATCGAGAATTCGCGTATGGAGGCTTACTGCTTCGGGATATGATATAATTGTCGCCTAAAAGGGAGGAAAAGGCAATGCCTAACATTGATTGGAAAAGTCTCGGTTTCGGTTTCACTGACGTGAACTGCCACATCCGCTACGTTTGGAAGGACGGCAAGTGGAGTGAGGGCGAGTTCGTGAAGGATCCCACAATTACGATGCACATCGGTGCAAGCTGCCTTCACTACGGGCAGGAGTGCTTCGAGGGCATGAAGGCGTTCTGCCAGAAGGACGGTAGGGTAGTACTGTTCCGTCCGGAGGAGAACGCCCGCCGCATGATGCGCACCGCGCAGCGCACGGTCATGCCGCCCGTCCCCGTCGAGATGTTCGTCGAGGCCGCGGAGAAGGTCGTCAAGGCGAACATCGAATACGTGCCGCCGTACGGCACCGGCGGGTCCATGTACATCCGTCCTCTGCTCATCGGTACAGGTCCGCAGATCGGCGTCGCACCGGCGAACGAATACACTTTCATCATGATGGTGATGCCCGTGGGCGCGTATTACAAGGGTGGACTCAAGCCTGTCCGCGCCGTGATCCTTGACGACTGGGACCGAGCCGCGCCGCACGGAATGGGCGATGTGAAGGTCGGCGGCAACTACGCCGCATCGCTCTACGCCCACGAGAAGGCGAAGAAGGAAGGATGGCCCGTAGAGCTCTATCTGGACGCCAAGGAGCACAAGTACGTCGAGGAGTTCTCCACCTCCAATTTCCTTGGCATCAAGGCCGACGGAACGTACGTCACGCCGGACAGCTGCTCGGTCCTTCCCTCAATCACGAACATGTCGCTCAAGCAGTGTGCGGAGGATCTTGGCTGGAAAGTCGAGTGCCGTCAGATCCCCTATGAGGAGATCAAGGAGTTCGCCGAGGTCGCTGCCTGCGGAACGGCGGTGGTCGTCACTCCCGTGTGGGAGATCACGCGTGGATCCGATGTCATCAAGATCAGCGAGCAGGATGAGGTCGGTCCCCATCTCCAGAAGCTTTTTGACACCGTGCAGGGCATCCAGTATGGTCTGCTGCCCGACACGCACGGCTGGTGCCATGAGGTGAAATGAGCCATGCCGGAAGGGGCATCCACGCTGGTGTCGCTCGCCGAGGAGCGTCTCAGGCTTGAACGCGAGGCGTTTGAGCTTGAGCGTTCGCGGCTCGAATCGGCGCGTGCAAGGGCCGAGGAGGAATTGAGGCTGGCGCGTTCGGGGCATCCCTTTCTTGTATTTGCATCGGTTGCGCTTCTTGCCCTTGTCGCGTTCGCCGGAGGCATGCTGTGCGGAATGTCCGTCAGCGAGAACCGCCACCAGCAGCGGCGCGACGCCCGTCTCCGCGAAGCGCTTTCGCAGCTCAGCGGCTTTGCGGAGACTTCGTCATCGACGAATTCCGCTCCGTCATCCCATGGTGTAAAAACGCGCGTCACCGGGGCAAAAGGCGATGTGGCGGTGGTGGTGATCCAATGATCAGGCTAGCGGCATTGCTCATGGCGGCTCTGCCGGCCGCATTGCAGGCGTTCACTCCGGCGGTGGAACTTTCCGTCTCGCCGACAAACATTGTCCTGTCGGAGAAGGCCGAGGCGACAATCAGTGTCCTCATCCCGAAAAGGGTGACTCCGTCTCTCTCCGCCGATTTCATCCCCGAAGGCATGCGTCTGCAGATGGAGCGTCAGCAGGTGCGGAGGGACGGCGGAATCGCATGGCGGTATGTGGCGAAAGTTCCGGTTGAAGGCGATGCAGCCGGCGTCAGGACGCTTGGGCCGGTCACAGCGCACATACCTGTCCGCACCGATTTCTTCGGAATGGTTTCGCAGACCGCCGAGTTGAAGTCCGGAACGGTCGAGCTTGTTGTCATGGGACCGCCTGAGGCGGGACGCCCGGACTCCTACTGCGGAGCGATCGCGGAGGACTTCTCGGCGACGGCGTCTGTCGATGCGAATGTATGCACTTCCGGAGATCCGCTTCTCTTCACGCTCGAGCTTTCCGGCGCGACCGACGCGGCGATGGTCTATGCTCCTTTCGTTTCCGCCGCGTTCAGGGGTTCGTCCTTCAGACTGGACGAGGCGTCGCTCAAAACCGAGACGCTTGCTGCCTCAAAGCGGTTCACATGGCGCGTGAGGGCTGTCGGCGCAGGAACTGTCGAGATCCCTTCCGTGGAGGTGGCGTGGTTCGATCTGCGCTTACGGACATACCGGATTGAAAGGACAATCCCTATCCCGGTCCAGATAAAGGCCGGCGAGCAGGCCACTCTCGGCGCAATGGACGAAATAGGCGGCGAAACCGACGAGTTCCCCGTGCCGGACGGCATAAGCCTGCCGTTCACTCCGAAGAACTTCACGCTCAAGCATGCCGTTTCGCTGTCGATAAGGGCGAAGACGGACAAGGATTTCGCGGCGGCGGCGGAACGCTACGCCTCGTTTGTCGAACTGCTGGATACTGACAGACGCGTGGCGCAGGCGGAAGATGGAGTCGCATACAGGGCGGTCCATCTCTGCAACCTCGCCGCGCTTCAGGCGATGGCGGGGAAGCCCCGTGAGGCAATAGCCTCATATGAGAAGAGCGAACTCATCACCGGAGCAACGCCGGAGACGGTCCGCGGGCTCAAGGCGGCATATGCCCGCATCAAGAACGATCCGCGCGCCGATCTTCCGCTCCCTCGCATTCTCTTCCCGTTCTGGTTCGGACTTCCGCTGCTTGGAAGGGTGCTGTCCGCCGTCGGCGTGGGACTGGCCTTTGCCGTTCTCTTCATTCTTGCGGTTCGTGCAGGTCGCCGGCTTGCGGTTCTCGCGCTGATGTGCGGAACGGCGTGTTCCGCATTCGCGTTTCCTTTTGGACGCAGCGCGTTTTCGGATTTCTTTGATGGCATGCCTGGTTTCAGGATGGGGTTTGGCAATGACGTGTGTCCGATTGGTGTGGCGGCCTGTTTCAGCAATGCCGTCACCACGGTCGGCGAACCGGTCGAGATGATTGTGCGCCTCAATCCCGGAACTGTGAGGATTGCGGAGAATTCCGTGAACATTGAGGCCGGCTTTCCGGACAAGGCCACGCACGGCCGGCTACGGCAGATATCCGACAGTGAATATCGCGTGAGGACGACGTTCCTTGAGCCCGGCACAAATGATGTCAGGATCGCGGTGTCCGGTTCCTATTCAGGATCATACACCGTAACCAACGGAAACATGATATCCACAGGACGCGTGATGAACCAGTCGTTCCGCGTCGTTCCGCAGCCGCTGCGCGTCGTTGTCAGGCCTTTGCCGGTGAATGGCCGTCCCCTTGACTATTCGGGCGCCGTGGGGCGGCGGTTCAGGCTTACTCAGAAACTCACGCCCGACAAGGTGCATCCTGGCGATCTGGTGACGGCCGAATACAGACTGGTGTTTGACGGATACTGTCCTTCAAATGCCGAGGTGCGCGTGGACAATCTTTCGCGCGAGTTCAAGGCGTATGAGATGAAGGAGATATCCCGCGACGCAAACTCCGTTGTATGGCGACAGATGATAGTGCCGCGTACCACCGCGGCGACGAATTCCGCGCTGGTGTCCTTCAGCTACTACGATCTGCAGGCGAAGCGGTATGCAAGGGCCAAGGCCAAGCCTGTCCGGCTGACGTTTGTGTCTGCGGACAGGGCATCCACAGAGAACACAAAGGTGTCGGTTGCCGGCGATGTCCCGGACGGTGATCGGCCAGGCAATGTCGCGGAAGTCTCGTCCATGGTGCTGCGCTTCGCCCCGAGTGTGAATTCTCCGATCGTGGTCACTTTGCCGCCCGGCACGGAAGTCAGGGAAACCTGCCGCTGGAACGGTTGGCGCAGGGTGCAGTCAGATCGTGGCGCCGGTTGGACGCATTGACCTGCATGATAGGTGTGTGGTATCATTTTCGGCCGTTTGGCAATTGTGTTGTTCCTCCTGCCATGGATATGTGGCGAGGAGGGAAAGGAGTCTGACAGTGAAGAGATTTGCATTGATAGTGCTTGGAGGCATACTGCTTGCCGGTTGCGACAAGGAGGTGGCTCTCCATTCGCAGCTTGAGGAGCGTCAGGCCAATCTGGTAATGGCGGCGCTTCTAGACGAAAGCATTTCCTGCCACAAGGTTTCAGGCGATGAAGGCATGTGGAATGTCATGATATCCGAGTCGGATTTTGCCGCCGCCGCAAACCTGCTTGAACGTAAAGGTCTTCCGCGTCGCGCCTATCAGGGCGTTGCCGAAGTTTTCAAAAAGACGGGCATGGTGTCCTCTCCGTCAGAAGAGCGCATCCGTTTCATGGACGCGCTTGCGCAGGATCTGTCGCGTACGATATCAGGGATTGACGGGGTTGTGGATGCCCGCGTGCATGTGGTGCTTCCGGAGAACGATCCGTTCGCAAAGAATACTCTTCCGTCCAGCGCTGCTGTCGCGATTCGCAGCCGTTGGAACTCTGATATATCAGATCTTGTACCTTCCATCAAAAATCTGGTCAAGAATTCCATCGAGGGATTGAAGTACGAGAAGATTTCCGTTACAGTGTTCAAGGACTCTCCACCCAGCAAGTGACATGACCGCCGAAGAACGACAGTTCCTTCTTACCGCCGCATGGCTTTTTGTTCGTCATGGCCAGCCGCACCGCGCACGTGCGCTGGTGGAGGCGCTTACGGAGGTCGATCCGCGGGACGGCGTGTCCGCTGCGGCGCTTGCGGAATTGATGCTCGCCGATGGGGAGGGCTTTGAGGCTCTCAAGGTTCTGCGGTCGGCGGATTTCCCTCCAGAGCTCGCTCGTGCCGAGGCGGTGTTGGAGACACGTGCGCTTGCAATGACCGGACGCAGCGCCGAGAGCACAAAGCGCTGGAAGCGTTTCCTTGAGTCGCGCAAGGGGAGAGATAGGTCATGGATATCTCAGTGACGCAGGCCCGTGAACTTATCGGCAACGGCAAGCTGTGGCCCAAGGTCAGAGATTATCTCGTGGCTGGTGGAGAGTTTGAACTGTTTCCGGCCAAGGATCCGTCGCGCCTCAAACTGCTTGATGAATCGACACGTGCGTCGATCGGAAAATGGCTGGATGCGATTGCTGCGGCTGATGAATGGCGAAAGATTGTAGACGGTGCCAAGGTGCGTGAATTGAAGGTCGAATATCCAGGTGTGTATCCGGATGTGTTCCGATACACAGCCTATTTCGCCAAATGGCGTGGGGTTCTGGATGAGATGGTGCGGATCTCTGCCGCGAAAGGTTGCCGCGTGTCGCAGGTGGAGTGTCCCGATTTCAACATGGTGATGCTTCTTCTCAAACTGAAATTTCCGGAGGCGTACGAATTATGCTGCTCGTGAAAAGGCAATCATTTGAATTGTCGTCTTCTGCCCGTCTCGTGAAGGCAGGGGATGTGCAGACGGTGTGTGATGCCCAGTCCGTCATTGCGGCGGCCGAGGCAGAGGCGGCGAAACTTGTCGAGGATGCGAAGGCAGCATTCGAGGAGGAGCGGCGCAGGGGTTACGCGAAGGGCTTGGCAGATGTTCAGGCGGAGGTGGCGCGGAGAAAACTGGAACTAGCGGAGGAGTCGGCCGCGTTCATGGTGTCTGTCGAGGAGAAGATGGGCGACATTGTGATGAAGGCGCTCCGCAAGTGCGTAGATGAGATCGGCGACAGGGAACTGGTCGTTCAGATCGTCCGGAAGGTGATGAAGGCTGTCGTACGCAATCAGCGACAGATAACGCTGCGCGTCTCGCCTGACATGGTGGAGTCCGTCCGTTCGAGGATGAACGGTATACTCGCAGATTTTCCGCTTTTGGATGAAGTGGATGTCCAGGAGGATCCAAGGCTCAAAGGAACCGCATGCGCCGTTGAAACAGCGGCGGGCATTGCGGATGCCTCCATCGAGACGCAGCTCGCGGCCGTCGAAGAATCGATCAGACGTCGGTTTGCGCGGGAAGGCTGACCTGTAGCCGCATTGTTGACTAATTAATGCGGACTAGACTCTCCATGGCCTCTTGCAGTCGTGTATGCCGCATCAAAAGCTACTCAGGCTTATTTTGTTGCTTTCCTCTCGAAAATTGAACGATGGCTGCGGCGGTATTCACCCGGTGTCGTCTTGCGGACTGTCTTGAATGCTTTCGTCATGTGGCTTTGGTCGTAGAATCCGCATTCTTGTGCGATGTCCGATATGAGCATGTTGGATGTCTCTAGAAGTTTGCGGGCGGCGTTTATGCGGGCGTTCATAATATATCTTCCCGGTGTCATCTCGAATACCGATTGAAACTTCCGCTTGAACTGGCTTACGGAGCTTCCTGCCATTGTGGCAAGCATTTCCAAGGGAAGGTCATTCATGTAATGTTCCTGGATGTACGCCGCCACATCCCTGAGTTTTCCCTGCCATTCATGCACAGAGTCTTTGAGTGTGGTCATTCTGTATAGGCGCATTGTGCCGATTATGTTGCCTTCGCTGTCTTTCACCGGGAATACGCTTCCCACTGTGAAATGATTGGATTTGTCGGCGGGACGCATCTCAACCTTGTTGAATACGGGCTTTCGCGTTCGCATGACTGTCTGATCAAGTTCCATGAACGAGGCACCGTCATTCGGTGAGAAAACCTCGTCAGAACGCATGCCTATTACATCAATTTCGTTTTTTATGTTGCACACCTCACAGTTCCTCTTGTTGAGAACCATGATGCGGCATTCGGTGTCCTTCATGTAGAAGCAGGCGTCCGGCAACGTATTGATGAGACCGATAAAGGCCATTGTGTTCTGTCCGCATCTGTTTAGAAAATCCTTCTGCATCTTCTTTCGCTGTTGGGTTGTCATGTACATGGCGGAAACCTCCGTTTGTAATCTTTTTCTAAATGACCCTATTTTACATTATCGGCATCTGATAAAACAAGTTTTTTTTTCGCTGTTTTAAGACTGTACTGAAAGTGCATTTAATGCAGTCAGTTGATTTGTGTCGCCAAGGAAGATGCCCCTATAATATTCTTCTAACCCAACATTCCATGTTAGATCGTCATTTGAACTTTCTTCATGCCGACAGGTGATTTTATTCCAAATGTTCCTGCAACACCCGCAACATGCCGTATGAAAACCCGTGTGTGAAAACCTTTGTTCAGAATCCTGAAAATACCAGAGCCGTTCATCCAACTGCAGATAGCCCTACCGGTGAAATCCATACTGCAGGAAAATCCACTGCTGGAAAGCCTACTGCTTAAGTTCTCATGCAGAGAACCTCATGATGAAGTCCTACTGCTGAAAATCCTGCTGTGGAAAGCTTTATTGCATATTATAGAAAATAAAACCATGACAAGCCCAATCGTAATAGTCCCAACCGTAACATGCCCAATCGTAATAGTCCCAACCGTAATAGTCCCAACCGTAACAGACTTAACCGTAACATGCCCAATTGTAACAGGTCCAACCGTAACAGACTTAACCGTAACAGACCTAACCGTTTGAAGTCCAATCATTGATACTCCAACCATTAGAAATCTGATTGAAAGCCCCCTCATCCCTTAAGAACCAGTCCGAACCATATTCTCATTGACTTCGCGATGGGGATGTGGTATCTTTCCTGCCGCTATGGACAAAGCAGTGAAACGCCATATATTGAAGAAAAGGATCGTCCTCGCCAAGCGCTCGGACGAGCCGATGACATTCACCGAACGCGCCCCCAGGTTCTTCAGGTGGTTCGAGGAGGACGTCATGGGCTTCGACTCCGTGGAGTACCGCAGGGAGTTCTGGCGCGAGGCGTACAGGCACGGGCGCACCATAGGCCATGTGCCGCACACGCTGAGCGACCAGCTGCGCAGGAGGGGCAGGAGAAGCGAAATGGTGCTCTTCGATGCGCTGTGCATATCTCTTCTCATGGGAGGGGCGTTCGCGATATGGGTCATGAGGCGCAGGATAGACCTGCATCTGCACCGTCTGCGCCGTCCGTCGTACTACGAGACTGAGCGTACGCGCAGGCTTGGCCTTACGGAGGAGCGCAGGCGCATCCGCAGACGCACGACGCTCAACCCA
>JAZOAC010000104.1:0-28306 GCA_045595285.1 Kiritimatiellia bacterium
CTTCTCCGGCCCCTCCTGCGCAGCTGGTCGCTCAGCGTGTGCGGCACATGGCCTATTGTGCGCCCGTGCCTGTACGCCTCGCGCCAGAACTCCCTGCGGTACTCCCCGGAGTCGAAGCCCATTACGTCCTCCTCGAACCACCTGAAGAATCTGGGGGCGCGTTCGGTGAATGTCATCGGTTCGTCCGAGCGCTTTGCGAGAACGATCCGTTTCTTCAATATGTGGCGTTTCACTGCTTTGTCCATAGCGGCGGGAAAGATACCACATCCCCCTCGCGAAGTCAATGAGAATATGGTTCGGACTGGTTCTTAAGGGATGAGGGGGCTTTCAATCAGATTTCTAATGGTTGGAGTATCAATGATTGGACTTCAAACGGTTAGGTCTGTTACGGTTAGGTCTGTTACGGTTAGCTCTGTTACGGTTAAGTCTGTTACGGTTGGACCTGTTACAATTGGACCTGTTACAATTGGGCATGTTACGGTTGGGCATGTTACGGTTGGGCCTATTACGATTGGGCTTGTCATGGTTTGATTTTCTATAATATGCAATAAAGCTTTCCACAGCAGGATTTTCAGCAGTAGGACTTCATTATGAGGTTCTCTGCATGAGAACTTAAGCAGTAGGCTTTCCAGCAGTATGGATTTCACCGGTAGGGCTATCTGCAGTTGGATGAACGGCTCTGGTATTTTAAGGGTTGCAAACAAAGGTTTTCACACACGGGTTTTCAAGTGGTATGTTACGGGAATGCAGGATCATCTGGAATAGAATCACTTGGCGGCACGAAAAAGTTGATAATGTGGCAAAGTCTGGGATGAGTGCGGTTCAATTAGTATTGCTAACGATTGCGAACCTTGCTAATCCTATAAGCATAAACGACAAAACGCATGGTATTAGATATAAATATACATATTACTCTTTTTTACCTTTGTATATCTGATTGGTGTGCATGCATATAGAAAACGTGTCCATCCCAGACTTTGCCACATTACGAAAAAGTTAAACCAAAGGTAGAGCATGGAATGTAGTGTCAATCCTTCCTTAAGGTGTAAAGTTAGCCCCCGAAAAGCTCTCTGCAGCGAGTCCTTGGGCTATAAGACTAAGTGCGTGCAAGTGCAAAAGGTGGAGATACCGTCACGGATGCCTATGACAACCACTTGCCCTCGCAGAAGTTTGAGTGTCCGGTATTTACCCATTCCACTGTACTGCCAAATGGTTTCGCCATGATTATCGTCATGGAACTTGCGCTTTATTTTCGCCAGGTCAGATATTGCCGACGCCATTCGCTCATTGACATTGCATGTTTCTTGCGGAACGCAGTGCGCAGAGCCGCTTCGGTTCCGTATCCGCAGGCCTTGGCGATGTCATGAATCGGGGTTAGGCCGTTTTTGAGCATCATCAAAACCCGCTCCATTCTCACATCGGATATGAATTCTTTGATCGGTGTGCCGGCGGTGGCCTTGAAACGCATCTGAAGCAGCCGTGCGGAACAGCCAAGCTCCGAGGCGATATCCGATACGGTTATCCCGTCGCAAGCCTTGGCATGAATCAGTTTCAGCGCCGAGTCGACGCGACGGTCGTATTTGGTTACATTGCTGCTCGATGTGCGCCGGACAAGACCGGATGCGTGATATTTGATGGTGCGCGGCGCCATTGAAGGATCCGCCATGCGTTCTTCAAGCAGTTTAGCGCAGAGCATTGCGGCGTTTTCGTAGTCGGGACATACGCTACTTATCGAGATCGGGGACTTTTCGCATATATCCGCATTGTTGTCGCATCCGACGAGTTTTATCTCTTCCGGAATCGCAATGTTCAGCGCTGAGCATACCTCAACCACCTTCAAGGCGGTTATGTCGTTGTCGGCGAATATTCCGCACGGTTTTGGGAGCTTTCGAAGCCAGAGCGCGAGCTCCTTGAGATAGTCGCCTTCGGGAAGCTTGCGCTCGAATGTGGAACATGGAAGATTAGCGGCGCGCATCCCCGAAATGAAGGCTTTGCTTCTTTCCGCCGACCACCAGAAATGTTTTTGGCTGCCGACGAACGCATAGTGCCTGATGTCCGGTGAAAGCAGCTCGGTGGCGGCAATCCTCGCATCCATTTCGTTGTCTTGGACCACATTGAATGATGAAGATGATATGGTGGGAGGGTCGAGATACACAGTCGGCAGCGATTTCAGATTCCGTTTTGTGAATACACCGTATCCGCTTGCGGCCGAGACGATTACGCCCGCCGGTCGCCAAAAGTCGATCACTTTGCGCAACTGCACTGCATCGATACTGTTTTCGACCATTTGAATGCGGAAATCTCCGGCAAAATAATGCTGGATGATTCCAGTCGCCATGATGGAAAAAAGCGAGAATTTCGGCATCTCCTGCCTGCAGAACAGAATAACTTTCATGGCGTAATTGTACCAGATTTTTAAAATTTCGTTTCGCATTTTTTTCGTTTATTTATTTCGTGTTATTTTCGTTTAGTCCTGTACAATATCTGTTGATTTTGAAGCATTTCAATCATTGGCATACGGAAATGAGGAGATGGCGTTGAAGAAGCAGTTGATTTTCGCTTTTTCGTTGGTCGCTTGTGCTTTGGCAGCGCAGGCGGAGACCGTGTTTGTGCAGGATAGAGATGTATTTGTCAGGCTGCCAAACTATGATGAATCGAAGATTGCGCCCTATACTCTTGAGGATCCGCTAACGTTCATCGATGGCCGCAAGGTTGAAGACGCCGCCGATTGGGCGGTGCGGCGCAAGGAGATTCTCGGAATCTTCGCGAAGGAAATGTACGGAGAGGAACCGCCGAAGCCTGAAGCGCTGATAACGGAGCTTCAGGACGAGAAGGAGACCGTTGACGGCTATGCGATCCGTCGCCAGTACAGGATGTGGTTCAGGTCTGACAAGTCCGGTCCATGCATCAACTGGATCGTATGGATACCGAAGTTCGCCAAGAAGCCGGTGCCGGTGATTTCCTTCCTGAATCCCCGGGGGAATCATGAACTTGTGTTTGATGAAGATATCCCGGTGCAGCAGGGATGGACACGGGATAAACCGGGGAAAACCGATGGCAATAAGAGCTCCGCTCGCATGCGCGGGAAGCGGCAGGATCAGAACGATCCGACGATTTTCCCTCTTGGCATGATTCTTGCCCGCGGCTACGCCGTCATGAGTGCATGCTACTGTGAGGTCTCCCCCGATCCAACGAAGGACGAGAAGAATCCGAAGTTCCAGCAGAATCCCTTCGCATACACAGGAGTATTCGAGCTGTGGGGCAGTCGCGACAACTCCCGTACCGACAACATTACTTCGCTTGGTGCATGGGCATGGGCTCTTTCCCGCGGTCTCGACCTGGCCGGTCGCATCCCCGAGATTGATGCCCGAAAGAGCGTGGTGACGGGCTGTTCGCGTCTTGGGAAGGCGGCGCTTATCGCAGCGGCCCGCGACGAGCGCTTCGCGGTATGCGTCCCGAACCAGACCGGTGGCGGCGGCGTTCCGCTTGCAAAGCGCGACTATGGAGAGAATACCTCCACCGAGAACATTAAGTTCACCCACTGGTACTGCCGCGCCTATGCCAAGTACGCCAAGGCCCCCTGGAAGACATTGCCGTTCGACCAGCATCTGTTAGTGGCCTGCATCGCTCCGCGAGCGCTTCTTGTTCAGGGATTCGGCAAGCCGTGGTTCGATCCCAAGGGCGAGTTCCTTTCGGTCAAGGCAGCAAGCCCCGTCTGGAAATTCCTCGGTAAGAGCGGCATTCCGGACGTCGATTTCCCCGCGGAATTTGATACGTCGGCCATCGGCAAGGATCTTGGCTACATCCGCCGCTCACAGAGCCATGGCATATCCGCGTACGACTGGATGTGGATGATGGATTTCGCCGACGGTGTGCTGAAAAAGTGACCAGTCGCGTGTTCGGACGAAAGAGCAGTTCATTTCACTGTAATGACCAATGAAAAGGAGCAAGTCATGACAAAGACAGATGCGACCAAAGGAAAGTCCTATGCTGGAAATCCGTACATGCGGTTTGACGAGGGGTGTGTCTACGCGGGGCAAAACAAAAGCCCGATCTTAAAGCAACTGTTGGCGCTAGGTGTATTGCTGTCAATTGCCGCAGTGGTTCATGCCGAAACATGGTATCTTAAAAGTTCAACCGATGATAAGGCATGGAATGGTGAGAACGCCGGACAATATTGGAAAAAATCATCAGATGGGCAGGATGGTAGCAAAGCTCTCAATCCCAGCGATACATATATTGTTAAAGACGGTCTTACGTTAGGAGCATCACATAATTTTGAAGGTGGTGATCTGTGGATTGGAGACCTTAACACCTCAGGTTGTTTGCAGATGCACGCACACACAACACACTATAACGGATTCTTGAAACTTGCTTCCGGGTATGTTAAGAAAGCGGGTAGTTCCGCCAGTTTGAATCTTGCCAGTCCAACCATTGTGTCGCCCAAGAACTTACCTTTTGGTTTTATGTCTGAGAAAAACGACAATACGCTCAATATAACAACGACACTTATCGGTGAGAATGGAGTAGGTATTGTTGTTGGCGGTTACTACGACGGTACGGGTATACAATACATGGACAAGACCAATTTTACATTTGGTGTTGATTCCAATAATGAAAAAGGGTTGACTGAATACCATGGAGACATTCGGATTATATCAAAAAAGCCGCTTATCTCGCCGACCCAAGGCAATATAAAGTTTGTCTTGCGGCCTACCGATTCTGACGCTACGGTGGAAATTGAAGGAGGTGCGGAGTTTAAGGTTGCCTCTGTGGGCGAAGTGAAACTTTCCGGTCTGACCTTGCATACTGAATCGCTCATCACGATTCCGTACAATAGCACCAGTCGTACGACCGGTGTAATCCGTGTTACCGATGCGTTTTCAATTCCCGAAAGTGAAGGCAAGGTAAGGCTATGTTTTTCAACTTCTTCTTTGCCTGCCGCGACAAACGATCAGCCGTGTGCATTTCCGGTATTGATTGTTCCTGATACGCAAACGATAGAAGCGGAGCGATTTATTTTGTCTAATGAAGCGAGTGTTAATGTCTATGAAAAGCCCTTGTTTCGCGTAATTGAAGACACGGAAAACGGCGTTAAATCCCTCGTGGCGGTTTTCCCCGGGCGAGATGGATTGAAAACGGCGGATAGTAATGTTTACTCAGGAAAAAAGACAGCAGCTGAATATGCAGAGCTTACTTCAGCTTTTTCTGAAGAAAAAGCGAATCAATGGTTCAGTGGCAATACGCCGCACGAGTTTACCATATATGAATTTGGAATGAAAAACAAATGGGGAAGCGGCGGACACAGCATCCGTACGCCATATTTGCGCAATGAGGATTATGTATTCCCCGGTTTGGTATTGCGAACCGGTGGTACGTCCGCCAATTTCACCCTTGCCGACAATACAAAAACCACTATAAATCTTGAATTGATGGTCGATCTCTCGCTTCGAGTGGTCAGCGGCCTTAAGCCAACGCTTGCCGGCACCATCCATATGGGTGCGAATGTCAGTTCTTTGGCATGTAGCGGCAGTGAATTGACGATAGCCTCTACGCTTATTGGTAATGGTAATTGGGAAGTGCGGGGTTCATCAAGAGAAAAGCCACATTGCAAGATAGCTTTTACCGCCGACAATTCGCAATGGAAGGGAAGCCTTTCACTTGTCAAGTATGAGGCCGCTACTTCCGTTGCTGATGAGTATCACCTGAAGATGGTGGTGGTAAATCCTGCCGGATTGGGCGGTGCGCTTGATGAATTCAACTGTAAAGCGCTCTCGCTGGCAGACTGTTCTGAAATGATTGTAACCAACTCGCTGGAATTGGCGAAAGGTCTGAATCGCGGTTTGTACGTCACCAATACGGCGACAATCAATGTTGATGCCGATTGTGATTTTGTCTGCAATTGGCCGATTACTTTTGACGGCCCGTTGCGTAAAGTCGGCGGAGGAACCTTGAGTCTTGGCGGAGATGCGAAGTTTCTCGATTCTGCAGGTGAATTGGCCAGTGTTCCGCGATCTGATGTTGATTGCAGATTGTCAGTGACCAATGGCGCAGTAAAAGCCCTCCGGCATGATTGCTTGAACGGGGTGACGGTTGAGTTGCTGGAAAATGGCCGACTTGCGCTTGATTTCAATCCCGATGACGTCCAAGTCAGTCGTTACGGATTTTTCAACGTAAATACGGATGCGCCGTTTGCGGCAGCCGGTGAAATCAATGTGCGCATCGACAATCCCGATTACGCCGATCTGCTCGCATCGAAAGAAAATTATAAGCTTGGGCTTTTGACGGTGAAGACTTCTGCTGCCAATGCGCTTAATCTTGGTTCACGCATCAAGTTCAACAAGTCTCGCGTTGTCGACGGTTTGCTGGAGCGGGTGATCCGTGAAGACGATGCGGTAACGGGATTGACCACGTACAGCGCGTGTTATGATTTCGTCGGATTTCGGGTTATAGTAAGATGAGAGATGAGTAATGAGGGATGAGGGATGAGTAATGAGTAAAGAGTAAAGGAAAGAGAAATGAATAGAAAAATGAAAAGTAAGGGATGTTTTTTCGCGGCGGCGGTTTTCGGGATGTTGCCGGCGTTGGCGGCGGATTGCGTAAAGGTCTCGTCGTTCGGCTGGAACGCGGAAGACGCTACCGCCGCGCTTCAGGCGGCGTTCGATTCCGGTGCGAAGAAGGTGATGGTTGACCGGCAGGCCGGGGACTGGATAACCCGTCCGCTGTTCATCACCAACTCCAATATCGAGGTGGTGATTGCCGACGGAGTTACGCTTAAGGCGAAGCGCGGTGAGTTCTATGGTCGGCACGACTGCCTGGTTCGAATTGCGGGCGGCGCTTCAAATATCGTGCTGCGCGGCGAAGGAAATGCCGTGCTTAAGATGAATAAGTCTGATTACCACGATCCGAAGCAGAAATACGCACACAGCGAGTGGCGTCACGCCGTATCGCTCCTGGACGCGAAGAATGTCACGGTAAGGGATCTAACGATTCTTTCGTCAGGCGGAGACGGCGTTTATGTGCGGGGGACAAAAGGGGTTCTGCTTGAGAACCTGGTGCTCAAGGATCATCATCGCCAGGGGATGAGTCCCATCAGCGCAAGCGATATGACGGTGCGGAATTGCGCCTTCAATGATACATTTGGCACGCCGCCCCAGTGCGGGATCGACATGGAACCCAATTCGCCGGACAATTTCTATGTCAATGTGGTATATGAAGATTGCGTGTTCAACAATAACGCTTCTCACGGCATTGACCTTTTCTTCGGACATTTCACCACCCCTACGAAACCGGTGTCCATAACTTTCCGCCGCTGCAAGGCGTACGGCAACAGAAATTCCGGAGTGTCGTTCATGACGGGCGCGCCGAGACTGCTGGCCAAATACGGGCAGGTCAAGGGATTTGTCAGGTTCGAAGACTGTGAATTTTCTGGCAATGGCGCCGAAGCCTTGAAGATAATGAACTATACTGTGCCGGGGATGGATATCAGTTTTGCCGACTGTATTTTCGATGCCAGGGGTACCAAGGCAGAGAGTGCGATTATGCTTTCAAATAACCGTCATCAGGAAGATTTCGGCGGACTTGTTTTTGAGCGCTGTACGGTCAAGATTGATAAAAACAAAAAAGTCTGCGCGTTCGAGGCCCCTGTCGGCATCGGCATCGGCGAGAAGTTCAGTGGCGTGCTTGCGGTTGAGCGCGACGGTAAAGAGGAATTGTTCGACATGGAAAAATTTGCGGCGAAGCACGTTCCGCAACCGGAGAAGGTGGTGCGATTCAAATCCGCGGAAGTTGATTTCCGGAAACTTAAAGCGGCGAGCGATACGCGCAATGTCAAAGGCAAGTTCACTCCTTTTGTCCGCAGACCTTTCGTGTATGTGGTGGCGGTGCCGGGGGAGGGCGAGTACAAGGTGCGCTTCAATTCCAACCGGCTCAGGACGGCTGGAATGGGGAATGTGGCCGCGGTCGTGCAGCTGTTAGATATGGCCGGTACGGATCTCGGCAAGTTTGACGTGCCGGTGGGAGATTTCGAATATACGCTCAAGACGCGCGGCGCGAACGTGTACCGCTTTGAAGTTTCGCAGCGCAATATGGCCATCGTGAGAATGGCTTGCGACGGAGCGGCCGGTGCGCTTCAGGCGGACGCCCCTGTGCGTCTCTACAAGGGACGGAATGAAGTCTTCAGTTTCTGCGTCCCGGCGGCATCGGAACTTATTTCGGTAAATATCGTTCCCATGGAGAATGTAAGCGCCGAATTGATCGATGCCACTGGAACGGTTGTCAGGAGTATGCCGTACCAGGGTGCAACCGTTGTTTTTGAGGTCAAGCGGCAGAAAACTGAGTGCGATGAAGTCTGGAAATTGCGTTTCCCCATGATTCAGGAGGATATGGCATTTCAAATCGGAGGCGAAGCGCTTCCGCTCGTATCGGTCGACGAAGAAGGCGTTATCGGCGGAAAGTAAAAAGCTATACGGGAGAGAGATGAGTTATGAGGGATGAGTAATGAGAGATGAGTAATGAGGGATGAGTAATGAGGGATGAGTAAAGGAAAGAGAAATGAATAGAAAAATGAAAAGTAAGGGATGTTTTTTCGCGGCGGCGGTTTTCGGGATGTTGCCGGCGTTGGCGGCGGATTGCGTAAAGGTCTCGTCGTTCGGCTGGAACGCCGAGGACTCCACCGCAGCGCTGCAGGCGGCGTTCGACTCCGGTGCAAGCAAGGTCATCATCGACCGGCAGGCAGGAGACTGGATTTCGAGACCACTGGTCATCACCAACTCCAATATCGAGGTGGTGCTTGCGGACGGCGTGACGCTGAAGGCAAAGCGCGGTGAATTCTACGGCAGGAACGACTGCCTGGTGCGAATTACGGGCGGCATTTCAAACATTGTGCTGCGCGGCGAAGGAAAGGCCGTGCTGAAGATGAACAAGGCGGACTATCAGAACCCGAAAAACAAATATTCCTTCAGCGAATGGCGTCATGCGGTGTCGATCCTGAAAGTGCAGAACGTTACGGTCAAGGATCTTACGATCCTCTCCTCCGGAGGAGATGGAGTCTATGTGAACGGAGCGAAGGATGTGACTCTTGAGAACCTTGTCGTGCGCGACCATCACCGTCAGGGGATGAGCCCGATCAGTGTGGACGGCATGACGGTGCGTCGCTGCTGCTTTAACGATACGGTCGGAGTCCCTCCTCAATGCGGGATCGACATGGAGCCAAACAGGGAAGACAACAGGTTCGTCAACGTGGTGTATGAGGATTGTGTATTCAACGGCAACCGTTCACACGGCATAGATATGCACTTTGGCCATTTCACAGCGCGTACAGAACCGGTTTCCATAATTTACCGCCGGTGCAAGGCGTACGGCAACGGGGGTTGCGGCGTATCGTTTATGACCGGCACTCCGAACCGAATCGAGGAATTCGGGCAGGTCAAAGGATTTGTGCGGTTTGAAAACTGCGAGTTCGCCGGCAACCACGGCGCTGTGCTGAATATACGCAACCATTCGACCAATGGTATGGATATCAGTTTTGCTGATTGCATTTTCGATGCAAGGGATTCAAGTGGCCAAAGTGCGATTTATTTCGACAACAACCGCTATCTCGGAGATTTCGGCGGACTTACGTTCGAGCGTTGCACCGTGAAGCTTGACAAGGGCAGAAAGGTATTCGGTTTCGTAGCCCAAACCGGCGTTGGAATCGGAGGGAAACTCTCGGGCGACCTTGCTGTTGAATGCGACGGAAAACTTGAGAAGTTTGATCTGGCGGCATTTGCCGCAAAGCACAAGCCCCGTCCGGAGCGCATCGTCAGGTTCAAATCTACGGCAGTAGAGTTTCCCAAACTGAAGCCGATGTCAGCCGGTTGTCCGATAAAGGGGAAATTCACTCCGGGTGTATCCAGATCGTTCATATATGTCGTTGCGGTTCCGGGTCCTGGTGAATATAAGGTGCATTTCAGATCCGCGAAATCGAAAGGGAACCTTGCGGTAGATACTGTCATGGTGCAGTTGTTTGACAAGTCTGACACGGACCTCGGCAGTTTTCAGGTTCCTATCGGCAAATTTGACTATACCCTCAAGGCGAGTGGCGCCAACGTGTACAGGTTTGAGGTGGCATCGCCTCGAGGCTTGATGTTCAGGATGGCGTGCGACGGCGCCGCCGGTGCATTGATGGCGGATAAAATCCTGCGTCTTCGCGGTGGAAAGAATGTGGATTTCCATTTCTGTGTGCCGGCAAATGCTGAGACTGTAACGGTAAAAGTAAGTCCGGAAGAGCCCGTGCAGGCGATTCTGGTTGACGCCTCAGGCAAGACCGTTGCTGAAATGCCGTATCAGAGGGCAAATGAGGTTTTCAGCGTAAAACGTCAGAAGACACTGTCTAACGAAGTGTGGGCATTGAAGTTTCCCAGGGTTGACGAAGATTTTGCGATCCAGATCGGCGTTGACGGCGTACCGCTTGTCTCCATCGATCCCGATGGCGTCATCGGCATGAAGTAAAAACAATACGGAAAAATCTTTCAATATCAAGGAGTTTAAATGAAAGTCTTAAAGGTAGTTTGTCTGGCAGGCGCGGCGGCATTCGCATTGTCGTCTTTTGGTGAAGAGGCCTCGTGGCAGCGGCCGCGTACGACGCGGCGATATCTCCAGCCGCCGCTGGCGCAGAACATGTTCACGCTGTGGAACGACGGCAAGATCATCCGCGGCGATGTGGCGCATCACCACGACTGGTCCGACTGGTACTACAATCTGCGCTCCGATGTTCTCTGGCTGATGCATGGCGAGAAAGACGAGCCGTTTGATTTCAAAACGGCAAAGAACCGGCTCCCTGAAGACGGCGCGCCTTTTCACGGACTTTCATGGAAGAAGGACGGTTTGACCGTTTCGTTAGATGCTTTCTGCGAAACGGGAGTTCGCTTGCCGGCATGTTTCATTCGCGTGACGGTTGAAAATGACGGTACCGCGAAAGCGGGGCTGCCGATGGCGGTGATGATGCGCCGGATGCGCGAGCACTATGCGGTGAAGGGATCGCCGGATATCTATGCGCCTTACGAGACGCAGGTGAATCCTTTCCGCTGGTCGGATCCGCTTGATTTCAAGGCGAGTACCTTCTCCAATACATGGAAGAGCGTGTCGGCGGTGGTCCGCGCCGCCGAACTGCCTGAAGGCGTCGTTTGGGATTGGACGACATCCGCGCTCCGTTTCACTGCGTTTCCGAAGCCGGGTAAGCCATTCGTGTTGGATTTGACGATGAGTGCGCCGGATGCCGTCACGCGTCCGCAGGATCGTGAAACGGTTAAAGCGGCCACCGCCGAATTCTGGAAGGCCGAGCTTAAAAAGATCAACCGGCTGCCGGCGACGGTTCGCAATGACCCTGCCAAGATGCGGCTCGTGAAAAATCTTACCGTTCAGATGCTCCAGTGCTTCAGCCATCCCATCGGATCGGATCTGATTCTGCCGCGTCAGGGCGGTCTGCAGCGGTTTGTTTGGCCGTGGGACTGCAAGGATATGCTCATCGCGCTCGGGCTCATCGGTGACTTTGATATGTACATTGAAGGTGTGCTTGATTTCTATTTCCGGGAATATTCGGCGGAAGATGGGCGCATTGGTCCGTTCAAAAACGACTGGGTGTGCAACTCCGGCGAATGTCTGTATTCGCTTTCGCGTTATTGCCGCAGGTTCGACAAACGCGATGTATGGAATCGTCATCGCGACGCAGCGTTCAGGGCGTTCGATTGGATCTGCCAAAAACGCAAGGAGACGGCAACCGATCCGAAGAAGGGAATGCCGGGATTCTTCCCCTCCGCCCGGGCTACCGACAATAAGACTCCGATCCAGCTGTGGGTATTTACCGATCACAGCACTTTGGCGGCGCTTAGGTCGTTTGCGCTTGCAGCACGTCATTTCGGCGATCCCCGCGCGGACGAGGTGCAGGCTGAATATGAAGATCTGCGGGGCTTGATAGCGTCGGTGTACAGGAAGTTCAGCGATGCGGCGAAGGATAAGGATGAATTTAGGATCCCCATTGTTCCCAGCGGCGATGATGAGGCATTCCTCAAGGCCGGATACTTCAACAATTCGCACGGGTACGTGCTGCGCATCGGGCTTGAATGCGGATATGTGCCCCAGTCGGATGTGATGAAGGTGTACAACTGGTGCCTGCGCAGCGGCAAGGCGTCGCCGAAGGGGCTTTGCGCAAACAATCCGCCAAAGAAAAATCTTAGCGACAGGCACATATGGTACACGACAAATGCCGAACAGCACTTCTACTGGTGCTTCAGACGAATCGGCCGCGACGATCTTGCCGATCTCGTGCTTGATGCGATCTTGAAGTATTCGGTGACGGAAGAGTTTTATGTAGGCGAGCGCTACCGCGACGACAATCCGTGGTACTTCCCGTGGAGTCCGAACGCCAGCGGCAGCGGGCGCATCATCCGCATGCTGCTCAACGACGGCCAGTTCGACTGAGACGGACATAATGACTCGCTGACTCAGGTATTTGTGTGTGGGCGGAGACATATTCTTTTGCATATGGTATAATAACGAACCATTATGTCAAAGAAACTGCTTTTTGTCGCGAGTGTACTTTGGGGTGCGCTGGCGTTTGCCGGGGCGAAGCCCAAGTATGTATTTCTGTTCATTGGCGACGGGATGTCTACGCCGCAGCGCATGGTGGCTGAAGAGTTCTCCGTTAAGATCGGAGAGGGCGAACTTGCAATGAACCGCATGCCGTATCAGGTGAATACACGTACGAAGTCCGCCAATTCGATCATTACAGACTCGGCGGCATCCGCCACGGCAATGGCGTGCGGTGAGAAGACGAATAACGGAATGGTTGGTGTCGCTCCTGACGGAAGGCGGCTTGTATCCATCGCAGAGGTGGCTAGAAAATCCGGAATGAAGGTAGGGATCATCACTACCGTAACGATAGTTCACGCTACGCCCGCCGGGTTCTACGCCCATCGTAGGAAACGGGGATTGTCCTATCAGATTGCGCTTGATCTAGTGGCGAGCGGGTTCGACTATTTCGCCGGCGGTGGAGTCGGTGGCAAACACGATGACAGGAAGGATCCGGAGTATCGTGGAAATGTGTTCGACCTCGCCCGTATGGCGGGCTATCAGGTTGTCAGCAACCGCGAGGACTGGGCGGCGCTCAAACCCGGTTCGAAGTCCTGGAGCTACTTTTCAATGGGAGCCATGGATTTCGCCATCGACTCTGATGGCTCGCAGCCGTCGCTTTCCGAGCTTGTGGAGAAGGGCATTGAGGTGCTTGACAATGAGAACGGCTTCTTCATGATGTGTGAGGGCGGCAAGGTCGACTACGCCGGGCATGCAAACGATGCGGCGACAAGCGTCAGGAGCGTCATTGCTCTCGACAAGGCGGTGAGGGTTGCACTCGCATTTGCGGATAGGCATCCGAATGACACCCTTGTCATGGTAACCGGAGATCACGAGACGGGAGGGATGTCCTTGGGGTTCGCCGGTACCGGCGGCAAGTTCAAGGTTGAGCTGCTCGCAAACCAGAAGTGTTCAACGGAGAGTTTTTCGTCCCTGATCAAGAAAATGCTCAAGGCGAACCCGAAATTGGATTTTGAGGACGTAAAGCCTCTTGTTACCGAGAGGTTCGGCCTTGTGTTCACCAAAGACCGGAGCAATCCGATGTGTGTTCGCAGTGCCGAACTGAAGATTCTCAAGGAGGCGTTTGAGAAGGATCGCGAATATGTCGAGAAGCAGGTTTCGGACACCACCGCGCACGACGTCGGACGTCGCTACGTGTTTGCGTCCACTGTGAGAAACATACTTGCGACCCATGCCGGAATCGGCTGGAGCACGGGCGCCCATACGGCCTTGCCCACACTCACCACGGCTCAGGGGGCGGGCGCAGACATAGTGGTGGGGATGTTGGAGAATACAGACATTGGCGTTCGGCTGAAGAGGCTTCTGGCGAAATGACCGTATGAGGAAGAGCGACTACATCCCGGCGTTGGCACTTGCGCTGCTTTGCGTGGCGATGTGGTTCATTCCCCCGGTACGTCCGGTCGTCAAGGATGACGGCAGTCCGCTTCGCGCCCGTGTCATGTCTGTTGACGATAGTTCCATTGCGCTCACGGGCATGCTTGAGTACGGAACCCAGTATCTGGAGGTTGAGCTTCTGGATGGACCGTTGAAAGGGCAGCGCTTCCGTGCGGAGAATGAGTTGCGAGCGCAGCTTGATTTTGACAAGAAATTCCGGTCGGGAGATGTTGCTGTCGTTACGTGGCCCGAGGATGGTGTGAAGGATGGCGAACCACTGACGGCGAGGGACCATTGGCGACTGGGATGGGGAATGGTTCTCTTCGGTTCGTTCTGCGTTCTCATAGCGGTATTTGGCGGCTGGGTCGGGGTGAAGGCGCTTTTTAGTTTTGTGTTCAGCTGCTTCATCGTGTGGAAGCTGATCATTCCTCTGTGTCTGGATGGATGGAGTGCGTCGTGGATTTCGTTTGCATCCGTCTCCGCGCTTACGGCCGTCATAATGTATCTGGTCGCGGGATGCACGCGCAAAGGCATTTCGGCTTTTCTTGGCTCCATGCTCGGTGTCGGCTCTTCCATGATCCTTGCCCGGTTTTTCACCGATGCAATGCATGTAACCGGCGCGACGATGCCGTTTGTGCAGGCCTTGCTGTATTCGGGATATCCAAACCTTGATCTTGCTGACATATTCATTGGTGCGGTGATGCTTGCGTCTTCCGGCGCACTGATGGATCTGGCCATGGACATTGCGGCGGGCGTGGATGAAGTGGCATTGCGCAATCCTGGGCTTCCGAAGCGCGAACTCCTGATGAGCGGTCTGCGCATCGGGCGTTCCGTGGTTGGCACGATGACCACCACCCTGCTCCTAGCCTATTCCGGCGGTTATCTTACGCTTCTTATGGCTTTTGCTGCTCAGGGCACTCCGCCCGTTGCGTTTCTGAACTCAACTGTCGTGTCGGCAGAGGTGGTCAAGACTCTTGTCGGTTCATTCGGGCTCGTGCTCGTGGCCCCGTTCACGGCGTTGGTGTCTGCATACCTGCCGCATCGTATCCCGGTTTGCCATCGTGCATGACGGCCCCGTCGGCGGATTGGGCATGCGGTTTTGCGGAGGACGGGGCGGCGAGGTGTGTCAGACTCCCTTTGCCGCACGATATTATGGTATAATCGGACACATATGAAACTGGACGAAACAAACCCCTTGGACAACATTCGAATCGTGCTTGTCGGCACGCTCTACACGGGTAATGTTGGCAGCGCATGCCGTGCCATGGCGAACATGGGACTGCGCCATCTGCGGCTTGCGGCCCCGAATCTCCAGAACGACTGGGAGGAGGGAAACCGGCTTGCAGTCCATGCGACGGATCTTATAGAGAACCGCGAGGAGTTCGCGACATTCGAAGAGGCCGTAGCCGACTGCGTGGCGGTTGTCGGGACGACCGCCCGCGGAGGTCTCTACCGTCAGCACGTCAAGGCTCCGCGCGAATGCGCGGCCGACATCCTGTCGCTCGCGGCCACGGGTCCTGTCGCCATTGTGTTCGGACGGGAGGACAAGGGGCTCCTGAACGAGGAGATCGCGCAGTGCACGCATCTCATCCGCATTCCCGTGCATGAAGGATACACGTCGATCAACCTTTCGCAGGCTGTGCTGATAACGGCGTATGAGCTGTTCACGGCGACGGGTTCCTACCAGCCTCCGCACGAAAAGGCGCCGCCCGCTCCGCAGGGGCAGAAGATGCAGCTCATGAAGATGTGGCGCGAGATGCTTGAGGACATCGGGTACATGGACGAGAAGAAGTCCGACCACATGATGCAGGGTATCCATCGCGTGTTTTCGCGCGGCGTTGTCACGAAGGACGATGCCGCCCTGCTGCTGGGGGTCGCCCGGCAGGCGGTATGGGCGCACCGCCATCCTGCGCTCGACGGCGGACGCCGCACATCGGAGGAGTTCAGGTAATGAACGAGCGTCATCTCCAGTCGATATCGCAGCTCAATGCCGCCATAGCCGAGAAGGGCTTCGCAAGGCTGGTGGAGCAGGGCGAGACCCTTCACCGAGAACGAATTTCCCGCATGACGGAACTTATCGCGGCGAGGATGCCGTGCATCCGTCTGGTGCTGGTTGCGGGTCCGTCCGGCGCCGGCAAGACCACCACGGCAATGCGTCTCTGCAGGCAGCTCGAATCGAACGGCATCAACGCGCTTCGCATATCCACGGACGACTATTTCGTCGGCGACAGTCGCAATCCCCGCGACAGCGATGGAAATCTCGACTATGAACATCTTGACGCCGTTGACCGCGACAGGCTTTCGGGCGATCTTCTCAAGATATTCGCCGGAGAGGCGCTGCACCGCAGGAGGTTCAGTTTTGTGGAGCACGAAGGGTATGATGATCCGGCGGAGTTTGTGCCGCCGAAGAACGTGGTCGTTGTCCTTGAGGGCATCCACGCGCTCAACCCCGTGCTCACAGAAGGCGTTCCGGACGATCTTAAGTATCGTGTGTATCTGAACACCCTCACGCAGCTTGTTGCGGATGAAGGCGGATGGCTCTACTTTGAGGATACGCGTCTTATGCGTCGGATCGTGCGCGACAAGATGTATCGCGACATGTCTCCGGAAAAGACAATCCTTCTGTGGGAGAAGGTGTCCGCCGGAGAAATGCGCTGGATCAATCCATACCGAGGTTATGCAGATTCCATCTTCAACACGTCGCTGGATTACGAGATTGCCATCATGAAACCGGTTGTGGTGCCTGTGCTCAAGGCTGTTCCGTATCTTGGCGGACGCGAGAATTCGGAGGTTCGCCGTCTGTTGGCGGCGTTGGAGGCCGTTACGCCGATAACGGATCATTCTCTGATACCGGGGGATTCCATACTGCGCGAATCGCTTGGCGGTTCGGTTTTTGACTACAGCTGATAGAGGAGGTGACGCCATGGGGTTCTTCAAGGCATATGACATGCGCGGCACGTTCGGGGTCGATTTCGATCTCGATACGGTCTACAGGGTGGGGAAGGCCCTGCCCAAGGTCGTCGGAGGCGGACGCTGGCTTGTCGGGCGCGATGCGCGAACAACGTCCGAGGCTGTCCGGGACGCCCTTGTGAAGGGGCTTTCGGAATCTGGGGTTGAAGTCACCGACATCGGAATTGCCACGACGCCTATGGTCTATTTCTTCACGGTCAAGGAGGATTTCGACGGAAGCGTTATGATAACGGCGTCGCACAATCCGCCTTCGGACAACGGACTCAAGGTGTCCAGGAAAGGCGGACTGCCGGTTGGGTATGATTCGGGTCTCAAGGAAGTGGAGGAGATCGTAAATGGCGCGCATTGATGACTATGTGGCATGGCTCTCCGCGCATGGCGGAGACCTTTCAGGGCTCAGGTTCGCCGTCGACTGCAGCGATGGCTCCGCCGGGATTCTGGCCAGAAGCCTCTTCCCGGATGCCGTCATAATCAACGACGTTCCGGACGGGAACTTCCCGCATCACAGTCCGAATCCGCTGAAAGCCGAAGCCAGGGCGCAGATTGCCGCCCTGGTCAGGGATCGGGGGCTGGACTGCGGCGTCATATTCGATGGCGATGCGGACCGTGCGATGTTCGTGGACGAGCGGGGTGAGTTCATCCAGCCGGATTATCTGATCCCCGTCGTGGCAGAGACGTTCGAGGAGCGCGGGGCTGTCATTCACGACGTGCGCACAAGCCGGGCGGCGATCGAGCGTCTCAGGGAATCCGGCTTCACGCCGGTGATGGGTAGAGTGGGCCATGCGTACGCCAAGGTCCTGCTGCGCGAGACGGCGGCGATCTGCGGCGGTGAGCTGGCGGGGCACTACTATTTCCGCGATTTCGTCCACTGCGATTCCGGCGAGCTTGCCGCTCTGCGCATACTCAGCGCGTTTGCAGCCGCAAGGCGCGACGGGAAAAGCGTAAGCGCATTCATGGCTCCGCTGCTGGACCGATACGCGAATTCCGGCGAAGTGAACTTCCGGGTCGAAGACAAGTCAGCCGCCATCGGGCGTGTTCTTGCCGCCGCGAAGGGTCTTGCCTCCGAGACCGGGCGCAGCGATATCGACGGATATAGGCTCGAATATGCCGAAGGGTGGATATCGGTGCGCCAGTCGAACACGGAGCCGTATCTTCGTCTCATCGTCGAATGCGATACGCGAGAGCGGATGGAGGCATGGCTTGCCGCACTCTCAGGGAAAATACGGCAAACTCCGCCCGAATATTTTTAAATTATCCTATTGACTTGGAATGCCGGATATGATATCTTATGCGGCTCAAAGGCGAGATAGCTCAGTCGGTAGAGCGCAGGACTCATAAGCCTAAGGTCAAGGGTTCGATCCCCTTTCTCGCCACCAGTTTTAGAAAGAAGAAATGAGGTTAGAATAATGGGTACAGGTCGTACACTCCGCAAGGAATCGCATGTCCGTCCGTGCAAGACGCCGGCAGGCAAGGCGCGCAAGAGCGCGGCTCAGCGCCGTCGTCTCGTCAAGTTCGGTCTTGGCGAGGACGAGGTGAAGATCATGAGCGATGAGAGCGTCCGTGTGCTCGTGCAGCGTCCGACGGAAGTCAAGAAGATGCTCGCGAAGCGCGCCGTCGCCAAGTAAGGGCAGTCATGACCTGCGTCTATTGTTCGCTTGCCGAACAATACGTGAATCCCCTCTTCGAGGTTTTCGACGGAGGGGATTTCGTTTTGTCTTCATACCGTGACGTGGAGGAGTCCTCCACGACGATGCAAATATTCTTTCCCGAGCCTGAAGGGGATTGCGGTGCAACGCGCGCCGCTGCGGTTTCCGCGCTTCGGGCTGCTCTGGATATCGTGGGCGTTTCGGTGGATATTCAGGTGCGTACGTTCCCTGACGAGGATTGGACACTTTCCTACCGGCTTCATTTCAAGACCACCGAGATTTCTCCGCGTCTTGTAGTAGTTCCTGCATGGGAGAGGCATGAGCCGGCACCGGGTCAGGCTGCTCTCCGCATAGATCCTGGCATGGCGTTCGGCACTGGAAACCATGCGACCACGCGGGCATGTCTGGAGTACATAGCCGAGACCGAGGTGACGCAGTCGTTTCTGGATGTCGGCTGCGGGAGTGGCATTCTCGCCGTGGCGGCGAAACTGCTTGGGTTCGGCGAGGTTCGAGGATTCGACCTTGATGCAGACGCCGTTCAGGTTGCGATGGAGACTGCCGCCGGAAACAATGTGTCCGTACCCTTTTTCCGTGGAGACCTTTCTGGGCATATGCAGGGCAATCCCGAAGTCGAGCCCGCTGATTTTGTGGCGGCGAACGTATTGGGTCCTGTGCTTATCCGCTTCGCCGAGCGCATAGCGTCGCTGGTTAATCCCGGTGGAAGGATTATCCTTTCCGGAATTCTTGATGATCTATATCCGGAAGTGAAGGAAAGGTACGAGTCATTGGGGCTTCGTGAGGAGTCCTCGAAGATCATTGGTGAGTGGCGTACCGGTCTTTTTGCAAAAGCTTAAGTGGGTGATGCAATGAAGAGTGTGGATCTTATAGTTGCGGGAGCGGGCATCTGGGGGTGCACGGTCGCAAGATGTGCCGCTGAGCGCGGACGCAAGGTGCTTGTTATGGAGCGTCGTTCCGTGACGGGCGGCAATGTGCGCTGTGAGACGGATTCGGAGACTGGCATCGAGGTGCATACATACGGCAGTCACATATTCCATACCCATCTTGACAATGTCTGGGGCTTTGTCCGCAGGTTTGTCGAGTTCAACGGCTATCAGCACAAGGTGCTTGCCCGCTACAGGGACAGAACGTATTTCCTGCCGTTGGGACTTGCGCTCGTGAACAAGTTTTTCGGCGTAGAGCTTTCGCCTGCGGAACTTCCCGCGTTCATGGCGGATGAAGAGCACAAGACCAGGCTGTTCGACGCGTTTTTCCGCGGTTATACCTCAAAGCAGTGGGGCAAGCCGCCGGAGGAGATTGATCCGGCCATCATCCAGCGTGTTCCTGTGCGCTCCACGTATGACGTGAATTATTTCAACGACTACAATCAGGGAATACCGCTTTCTGGATACAATTCGCTTTTTGAGCGTTTGCTGGATCATCCGAACATTATGGTGGAGTGTGGACGCGAGTTCACGCTGGAGGGACATCAGTCTTCGTCGCTCACCGGTGTTCCGGTCTTCTATTCCGGTCCAATAGACCGTCTTTTCGGTTATCGGTACGGTGAACTTCCGTGGCGGTCGCTGGCGTTCGAGCAGGAAACGCTCAAGATGGTGGATTTCCAGGGTACTAGCGTGGTGAACTACACCGAGGCGGATGTTCCCTACACCCGCATACATGAATTCAAGCACTATCATCCTGAGGACAAGGCTGTCATGTCCTGCTGCAAGACCATTATCATGCGCGAATATCCCCGTACATGGAAGTCGGGTGATGAACCGTATTACCCGGTGAACAATCACGAGTCGCAGGCCCTGCTTGAGAAATACCGTGCGGAGGCGACAAAGATTGATGGGCTTGTCGTCGGCGGACGGCTTGGCGAATACAGGTATTACGACATGGATCAGTCCATCGGCAAGGCGCTGGAACTGTCTGCGGTTCATTTCGGTCAATGATCCTGCAATGGTGGACATGCGACTGGATTGTCGAATATCAACGAAAGTGCCGACTTGACCTGATGGTTCATTGATTATATAATACGCGCCGTTTTTATCCCAATGGGGGTGATCCGGTTTCGACGGGATGTGTGGAGATCAGATCGCGCGTCGAGGATGTCGGTTGGCCTCGTTAATCATCCGATAAAACAATAATCGCGAACAACGATTACGCTCTCGCGGCTTAATTACAGCCCCGATGTCGCCCGGCAGACGCCTGCTAAGCCGCCGCGGCATAACTCAGCAGGACTTGCTTCGGAGCTCTCCGCTCGGGCGCCGAAGTTCGTATAACCGAACGGATGCTCGAGGATAAGCCCTCCTGTTGGCATACCTCTTGCGAGATTAAAGGCAGGATACACGCGTAGAAGTTTGGTTGAAACTGTTTCGGACGGGGGTTCGACTCCCCCCACCTCCACCAACGCATCATTGGGCTTCCGTGGATGCCGTTTGCCGCTCGTAGCGGGCTTTTGACTTGAGAAATATCAAGCCGGTGACGGGTACCGTACAGATGTACAGGACTCCTACCACGCCAATCGTCAGCCAGAAGTTGGATACCAGAAACGCTATCAGCAGGAGGAGACCTGCCATTACGGGTAACTGGTAGGATTTGCTTATGTGAATGGTCTTCAGTGAAATGGTGGGAAGCCTGGATGCCATCAGAGATCCTATGAACAGAAGCATGAAACTGCCGAAATATGGGTTCTGAAGGGCCTCGCGAAGCGCGGGGCACGCGCCTTTTGCATCAAGGGCGGAGACAAGCACAGCCGGCGAGAGCACCATCCACGCACCTCCAGGAGCGGGAACGCCGAGGAAAAAGTGCTTCCAGTACGGAAGTGTGGGCTGTTCCAGCATGGTGTTGAATCGAGCAAGACGGAAACAATCGCACATTGCGTAGAAGAGAGCGCATCCGAGAGTGATGCGAACGAGCGTAGGATTGACGCCTGTGTGTGAAGGACCTCCAGTGAGCCAGAAATACATGAACATGGCTGGAGCGACGCCAAAGTTCACGAAATCGGCAAGTGAATCGAGCTCCGCTCCAAGTTTGGAGCTTGCCTTGAGCATGCGCGCGACGCGACCGTCCAGCCCATCGCATACGCAGGCGATGAGAAGTGCCCAGAATGCGGGAAGGAATCGCCCTTCGGATGAAAGTGAGATTGATGTGATGCCAGCGCAGGCCGCGAGTGAAGTTATGAGGTTCGGTACGATCGCCTTGAGCGGAATGCGGTCATGGCGCACGCTTTTTGTCTTTCTGCGTCTTCCGCGCAGTCTGAAACGGGACATGTTGTTTTCGCTCCTTGTTTTATTTGCTTTCGCTGTCGCGATATTTCCGTGTTACGCACTTCTTCCTTAGGTGCAATAAGTGGTATTATCTCACTTTTCCCCGTTTTTGCCAAGAGGATCGGTCCACAGGCGCCTGCCTGCCTCCGAGAAACCTTGAGATGGTGCCGATGCCATATACCCAAAGTGTGACCCAGCACACGGGGATGTGATACAGCCACGCGGCGTCTGGTCGGCGGATGAAGCCTTTTGCCATCTGCCAGACCAACGGCAGGACAGTCAAAGTCGCAAGGCAGAACATGACGATTCCGGCCTTGCGCTGTCCATCCCACGGATATATGCGTTCCTTCTCCTGGGCGAAGTAGAGGAAATCCTTGATGCGACGGCGTTGCTTGCGGGCGAAGTCGGCAAGTTTTGCGCAGTAAAGGTGAACGATGCCCGCCTTGACTTTTGCAACCTGCACAGAGCCGGTATTCAGTATGCGGTCATAGAGGATGTCTATGTCAAAGAGGTACGGTTCCCATTTCACTCCGTCAAGGAGCGCGCGCCTGAAGACAAATCCATTCGCGCCTATTGTCGGCAGTGCGTTCGCTGTCAGGTTGAGTTTCAGATAGGAGCCTTTGTCCTCCATTGATACAGGTAGATCGGTCCACCTGCCGGTCACGGCACATGTGCGGTCGTAGTTGCCGGTGAAAAGGCATATCGGATCGTTCATGCCGAGAAGAGCGAAGTACCTTGTAAGGGCGGGATCATCTTTTCTCCATGTGTATTCAATGGGTTCCGCCGCAATTATCTTCTGATCTTCAAAGGGTGCCAACATCTGTTCCATCCAACCGGGGCAAGGAAGAATGTTGTCTGAGTCCACCAAGGCGATGATGTCTCCTTTGGCCGCTTTGATCCCTGCGGACTTTCCGGCTTCGCCGGTTTTCAGCGGATTCTCGACAATCGAGTCGACACCATGTTCCCTTGCGATTTCAAGCGTGCGGTCGGAGGATCCGGCATCGGCTATGACTATTTCATAGTCACTTTGGGGTAGAGACTGCGCACGAATGGCCCTTAGGCATGCGCCAAGGGTCTTCTCCGAATTGAGAGTCGGGATTACGACTGAAAGAAACATGCGCGGAATTATATCAAATAAAGCGGAAACAAGATTTCCAGTTTCTCATGTGCGGGGCGCAGGGACATGCGGCGGCATTTCAGTGCTTTGGTAAATTTCGGAAACTGTTTGGGACCGAAATCTTGCGGAAGAATCTTGAGGACGCGGCATGTGAATGACAGCCGATGCGCTCAGGTACGTCGGAAAATGGAACTCGGGGTTAGGCGGCAGTGCGTGTCGCGGTGAATGCAAATTATGGTATAATCTGCTGCCATGAAAAAGATTTGCCTTATCGGTATGGTCGCCGCATGTGCGGCAACCCCTGTTTTTGCGGCGCCTGCAGTTGGCGTATATGGAGATACGCCGGATGCAAAGCATGCATGGAGCGTGCATGACCGCAACCGTCCGAACCCAGTCAAGATATCAGCCGAGGCCGGTTCTGTCCCCAGCGATGCAATTGTGCTTTTCGACGGAACAAAGGAGTCCTTCGAGAAGAACTGGTGTGACAGGGACGGCAAACCCACCAAATGGAAATTGGGCAAAGAGAATGACTTCTACGCCATCCCGGGCTACAAGAACGGCGGATACATATGCACCCGTCAATCGTTTGGTGACTGCCAACTGCACATCGAGTTCCGCCATCCCAAGGAAGTGGGGGTCGTTTCAGGTCCCAAAGGGCCTCAGATGCACGGCAATTCGGGTGTCTTTCTCATGTCCAAATACGAGATCCAGGTTCTTGAGTCGTATGGCACGGACCCTGCGGACATGAAGAATCCCAACTATGCCGATGGACAGGCGGGCGCGGTCTATTCCCAGAATCCGCCGATGGTCAACCCTGCCCGCAAGCCAGGCGAGTGGCAGACGTACGACATCATATTCCATCAGCCCAGGTGGGACGGACTAAAGCTTCTCAGCCCCGCCAGCATGACGGTGCTTTTCAATGGCGTTGTGGTCCAGGATCATTGGGAACTTGATTATTTCACTTCGCACAAAAAGCGCATTCCCCTCTCTCCCCATGAGACGAAGCTGCCGATTTTGCTTCAGGACCACGGTTGCGAGGTGCACTATCGCAACATCTGGATACGCGAGATCCCGTCCCGCTACGCCAACCGTACACATGGCGGCCCAGGTGTTGACGAAAATGAGGTGATGAAGCTTCGCCGCGAGACTGCCGCCAAGCTGTATGCCAGGATCGCCAAGCCGATCGAGCCGACGATCGAGAACATGCAGTCTCTTGGGGAAGTGATAGGCTATGCCCGTGAAGGCGAGTACGAGAAGGTGTGGAAGGATACGGCAATGAAATTCCATGACGTTCTCGACGGGATGTCCGATGCCGAATGGAAGGCCCGGAGGAAGGAGCTTCTCGCGCTCCGCGATGCGCTCGACACCCTCATTCGCAATGGCGTTGTCAGACAGGCCTGCGGTACGCGCAAGCGCATAAACGCCGCAGCGCTCCGCCTTGGCTGGGAAAAGTGACGCTTGGGGCTGTCCGTGGCAGATAGGCTAAAGGTAGGTCTGGCGCTTGGATCCGGAGGAGTGCGCGGAATGGCGCACTTCGGCGTTATCCGTACGCTGATGAAGCACGGGATAAAGATCTCGTGCGTGGCGGGCGTGTCATCCGGGAGCGTCATTGGCGCCGCACTTGCCGCCGGCAGGCTTGACGCGTTCGAGGACTTCTTCCGCCGGATCAACTGGTGGAAGATGTTTCGGATGTTCTTCGAGTTCTCGTGGCCCTGGAACGGAGGATACCTCACCGGCAGGCGTGTCAAGGAAGAACTCCGCAAAAGGCTTGGCAACGTCCGTTTTGAGGATTGCGAGATCCCGTTCACCGCCGTCGCCCTTGACATGATGAACGGGAAGGAATATCCGATAACCTCCGGAGATCTTGTGGACGGTACTTTCGCCTCACTTGCGGTGCAGGGGTTGTTCAAGCCCGTCTCCCATGAGGGACATTGGATTGCGGATGGCGGCCTCGGAAATCCTCTTCCCGTCGAGTACTGCCGCAGAATGGGGGCGGACTATGTCATCGCCGTAGATGTGAATCTTGGCCAGCCGCTCCAGGCTGACTACAATCCGAAGAAAATGCCTTCGCTCTGGACGATATTCACCCAGACTTGCCGCATCGTCGAGAACAACTGGACAGACCGGATACTGCGCACGACGCCGCCGGAGGTCCTGCTTCAGCCTGATCTCCATGACATATTCATGGCGCGTCTGCGCCATGTCACGCGTGCAATCCTGCGCGGAAAGATCGCCGCCGAACGCTGGATCGAGTCGCTTACGCCTGAAATGCGCATGAGGTTGATGCCATGACGGAAAACCGTGTCGTCCCCCGCAGATACCTTCCTGTTTTCGTTGCTCTTGTGAGTTGCTTTGCGCTGTGGGGGCTTCTGAACAACATGACCGACAATCTGGTGCCCGCGTTCCAGAGGATTTTCACGATGGATCAGTCCCGGGCGGGACTCGTCCAGGTGGCATTCTACGGAGCCTACGCGGTCCTGGCGATTTTCGCTGCCGTCCTCGCCGAGGAATTGAGCTATCGCAAAGGGGTGCTGATAGGATTGGCGGTCTACATCATAGGCGCGCTTCTCTACATACCCGCCTGCATAGAACAGAGCTTCAACATCTATTTCATCGCGATTTTCATAGTGGCGGGAGGTTGTTCACTTCTCGAGACGACATGCAACCCCTATGTTCTCTCCCTGGGCGATTCCGGCACAGCCGTCCGTCGGCTCAACTTTGCGCAGATGTTCAATCCTCTTGGATCGATGGTCGGCATCGTGCTTGCCCAGCAGCTCATTCTCTCGCACCTGAATCCAGCGACGGCAGCCGAGCGGGCGCAGATGGAGCCGGAGAGACTGAAGGCCATCATCGACCATGAGCTGTTCTGGGTGTGCGCGCCCTATGTTGGACTCTGCGCGATCGCTGTGCTCATATGGCTGTTCTTCTTGAGCAGGCGCGATGGAGAGACCGTTCCTTCGCGTCGGGCGTTTGGGCGTGTAGCAGCGTCGTTTGCGTTTTCCGTCGTGCCGATGACAATGCTTTATTTTCTGTTTCCTGACATGGACAAGATCGTATGGGTGCTCTGCGGCGTGGTCGGTCCGTTGATGTATGTCGTTATGCAGCGTGATTACCGTAAGATGCTTTCCGTACTCTTGTTGACGCCTCGCTACTGGTGTGGAGTGATTGCCCAATTCTTTTACGTGGGTGTGCAGATTGCGGCGTGGACGTGGATGAATGTCTACTGCCAGAGGGAACTTGGAGTCACACCGGCCGACGGCGCGACATACTACACGATCGCCATTGTGCTGTTTATCGCATGCAGATGGATCGCAACATGGCTGATGAAATACCTCTCGCCCGCCCGCATGATGGCCGTGTTCGCTTTCGGTGCGATTCTCTGCTCCGTCGGCGTCGTCTACCTGCCGACAAGGACGCTTTTCGCCGTCGGCGGGCTTGCGTTCAGCGGCAACATAGTCTGCCTTGTCGCGATGAGCGGCTTCATGTCACTCATGTTCCCGACGATCTACGGCATTGCACTTGGCGATCTTGATTCCAAGACTGTCAAACTGGGTGCGTCCGGTCTAATAATGTCGATTCTCGGCGGTGCGATCATCACCCCGTGGATGGCGTCTGTCATAGGCGATGCAGACGGAGCCTGGACGCGGTTGCTTCCGATGTTCTCGTCTGAATGGGACTCCAATCTCCAGCTTTCCCAGAGATCGCTCCGAGCGAGCTTCTTCGTGCCTGCAATCTGCTTTGCCGTTGTATTTGTGTATGCGTTGCTCTTCTGCGGCGGAAAGGAAAAGAAGAAATGATGGACGGAATGTCATATTGCGCGGCCTTTGCCGTGCCTGCGCTTGCGATGCTGCCTGCGCTCGGCCTTCTCAAGGGCATTTCGCCTGTCCTGTCGCCTGAATTGCTGAAGATACTCGCCGAAATGGGACATGGTGACGAGATCGTCTTCGCGGACGCCCATTTCCCGGCGCATTCCGTCAATGCGCGGGTGCTCCGTGCGGACGGACTCTCCTGCGCTGAACTTTTGAAGGGTCTGTCCCCTCTTTTTGAGCTTGACTCCTATGCGACGCCTGTGACAATGATGGCTCCCGTTCCGGGGGATTCGCTTGATCCCGAAGTCGAGAAGCGCTACCGTGCCAAACTTTCGTATGATGGTAAGATCGAGCGGATGGAGCGCTATGCGTTCTATGAACGTGCAAAGAAGGCTTATGCGGTCGTGCTGACGGGTGAGACGGTAAAGTACGGAAATATCATAATAAAAAAAGGTGTTGTGTCTGTATCCGAGTAATATTGAGGCCACGGTTGTTTTGTGATCTGGACAATCTGACGCGAATTTCTTGCATCTTGTCAAAGCGACAGCCAAAACCTTTTGCCCCTTCACGGTCCATAGCATGTTGGAAAGGGGATTCACGAGATCGTGTAAATTTATCGTTCTCTAAGTCGCTGAGTTAGGAAATAGAACCCCGGAACGAGCAGCTTCCCAAACTTTCGAGGATTGTGCTCAAGGATTAAAACAGTCCCACTGAAGGTGAGGACGGCGAAAATCTAAGATCATTCTTTCCCCTCGTGAAGATGAAGTGATGGTGGAGGATTGTGGTATGTTCGGCGAATCAGCCTGTTGGAATGCGATTGCAGTCGGCGGGGATATGGCTCTTTTCGTGTGACATGGGAATGTCGTCAATTTCCAGTGTTGCCAGCAGCGATTTTTAATGCCAATCCGCCTACTCAGAAAATGCGCCGGATAAATTGTGGAATGGCATCATAATACAGGCAACGCTAGCATAAGGGCTACATCCCCCCCCCCCCCCTCATACACTCACCACCATCCACACATACATACACATATACACACACACATATATATCCACCACCCACCACACACGCATTCCACCACCTCCTCATCCCTCATCCCTTGAGAATCAGTCCGAACCATATTCTCATTGACTTCGCGATGGGGATGTGGTATCTTTCCCGCCGCTATGGACAAAGCAGTGAAACGCCACATATTGAAGAAACGGATCGTCCTCGCCAAGCGCTCGGACGAACCGATGACATTCACCGAACGCGCCCCCAGGTTCTTCAGGTGGTTCGAGGAGGACGTAATGGGCTTCGACTCCAGGGAGTACCGCAGGGAGTTCTGGCGCGAGGCGTACAGGCACGGGCGCACCATGGGCCATGTGCCGCACACGCTGAGCGACCAGCTGCGCAGGAGGGGCAGGAGAAGCGAGATGGCGCTCTTCGACGCGCTGTGCATATCGCTTCTCATGGGAGGGGCGTTCGCGATATGGGTCATGAGGCGCAGG
>JAZOAC010000105.1:0-13478 GCA_045595285.1 Kiritimatiellia bacterium
CCGATGAAGCGGTCTTTAAACCTCGTTTCAAGCATATTGAAAGCCCCCTGCAACGACCTTGCAAGGGGCTTTTTTCTGTCCACCACCGGATTATTTTACCGAATCGCCTTGATTTATTACCAATTCACATTCGGCAATACAGATGGGACACGTCCTTGAAGCGATGTACGATATGCAGGTCGATCCCACGGCAGTATGCCGTACCTTCGGCTGTCATGTTGCGTTGTGTGAACCTGATGAGATTCTGACGTTCTACCGGGAGTTGAATGGTGAAGGGCGGCGCGTTGAAGACAACGCGACCCAAGGGGGTGGAGCTGGTAGGGCGGTCTCTCCGAGACCGCCGCAACAAGCCGCCGCCGAAGTAATCGCGATGAAAAAGCGCATTCTCGACTTCTTCGATACGCCCGAACCTGTTTCCGATCCTTGGACGGAAAAGCTCACTGAACGCGACCTTGACGTTGCAGCAAAGGCCGCCGTCGCGCTTGAGAAGTTCATCGAAAAGCGCAATCTTGACGGCTTCGCCTACTACTATGAGGGTGAACCCGGTTCCATGACGCGCGAACTCGTCACTAATTTCATCGTCGGCAATTCGCTCCTCACGGCGGCGGGATTTCCGATGTGCGGCGAGTTCGATCTCAAGAACTGCGTTGCGATGATGATATTCGACCGTCTCGATATCGGCGGCAGTTTTGCGGAGTTTCATCCGATAGACTTCAACCGCGATACCGTTCTTGTGGGACACGACGGACCTCATCACCTGAACATCGCCTCGAAGCGTCCTGTCCTCCGTTCGCTCAAGAAGTATCACGGCAAGCCCGGCAAGGGCGCGGGTGTGGAGTTCAGCATCAAGGAAGGGCCGATTACGATGCTTTCCATAGGGCTCAAGGCGGACGGTTCGTTCAAGTTCATCGTCGCGGAAGGGGAATCGCTCGCAGGGCCGATTCCGGCAACCGGCAACACCAACACGCACGGCAAGTTCCCGCCGGACGTGCGCACATTCCTGCGCAAGTGGTCGCTTGAAGGTCCAACTCACCACTTCGCGCTCGGCATCGGCCACCACGCCGCCGAAATCAAGAAACTCGGCCGCGCTCTCGGCATCGAAACCGTTGTCGTCACGGAGGTGAAGTGACTGCAATATATCGAGATTCGCTACTGCCTTCGCAGCCACTCGCGGAAAAACGGGTTGACGAATCTGTAGTCTCCGTCAAACCAATAGAGTATCTGCGCTTTCTCGATCTTGGAGAGTGCCACCTTTACAGAGGAGGCGTTGTAGGTTGCGGAGGCGGAGAGGAATTCCTTGGAGCATACCGCCTTTCCGCCGAGCGTCGCAACATTTTTGAGGATTCGTGTCTGGTGCGCAGTAAGTTGGCGCATGAATGTCGTGAAATGTTCTTGCTCTCTGGAAAAGACGGAATTGAGGGCACGCTCAATTGTGGTGTTGTCGATGGTATCGCCGGCGGTCGTCTCGTCCCAAATGGCGTCACAAAATTCCTGAATGTATCCAGGCGTGTCGTTTGCGATGCTGGAGATTACGTCGAATGCAGCGCGGTCAAGGCTTCTTCTGCCGATGGCAAATCGGGAACTTATGAAAGCGAAGAAGTCATCAGGATCAATCCCCCCTACGGGAAATGCCGCCGCAGAATGGTAGAACGGGCTGGATGGGTGCCAGAACATGTTCGTCATTCTGTTTCGTACGCTTCCAAGAAAGATGTACGGGGTATTGGAGTCCAGCTGTATTCGGGCTCGCATTATGGCAAGGATTCTTTCTCCGTCCTCAAGGTCGAGGATATCCTGGAATTCGTCAAGAACTGCGCAGACTTTGCGTTTTGCCGTCTGAGCGAGAAGCGTGTCAAGAATTGCATCGAGCGTCGTCGGTTCGGAAGCAAGCCTTGCATCAACGGAAAGCGTAGGCGCGCCAGAGGTTGGATCGATGGAAAACGTGGGTTTGAGATAGGCAAACGTTTTGATGGTTTTTGCAAGCCATCCCTCGGAGGATTCAAGCCTTGCAATTGCGGTGAGAAGTCTTTTGCAAAGGTCGGACTGATCGCGTACGCAAAGGAAATCGGCATGGAAAAGGGCGATGCCCTTCATCGATCGCACGGTCTCAAGCACAAGAGACGTCTTGCCCATTCGTCGCTCACCCTGGATTACGACGTTTTGCCCAGATTTGATGTACTCTTTAAGACGTTTTGCCAATTTAGGTCGCTGGCAGAAGTATTTTCCGTCAACGGCGCATCCATACTTGAAAGGGTTCATGCTTCGGTCCTCTATCGTGTTTGGTATTGTAGTGTTTTGTATTATACTATTTTACATAACGCCGAACATGATACCACATTTCGTATACAGCCGCAAGTAGACAAGTTGGCATTGATAATGTGGATGGATCACGTTTTAACAACAATCAAGGATAAGTAAGTATGAAGCGGAAATTGATATCAATGATGTTGGCATTTGCCGCGGGTTTGAATGTGCTCGGCATCGGCCACCATGCCGCCGAAATCAGGAAACTCGGCCGCGCCCTCGGCATCGAAACCGTTGTCGTCACGGAGAGGAATTGAAGATGGTGTTTAGGACGGCATATATCAACAGAACTACCGCAATAGGCGGTTCAGTTTGCGGTCGAACGTTACAACCTTGTCTCCAAGCTTATTATTGTACGCGGCAAGCAGACAATCGACAAAATCAAGTTTTGTCATGCCAAAAGTTGATAATGCCGTCTTCAGGACATCCGGGTGTTCAGATTGAACTTCATCTACCAGAAACTGTAATCTTGAAGCGAGTTCTTCGCGTGGTACAGAATATACGCCAAGAAGAACATACACGACTTCAGCAAGGACTTCAGGCAGAAGATATGCGCCGTCGCGTATTGACTGTTCGGCAATCTGGAAAAGTGTTTCGTCATCGTGAAGCATATACCGCAACACGACGTTCGCGTCAACGAGCGTTCTCATGTTTGGCCTTCATGGCTAGGGCGAAAGCGCCGTTTTCAAGTTTGCGTTTTTCAGGATCGGCATATTTGGCGAACGCACCGCTTGCCGTTGCCTGTTGCGGCAATGAAATGGAAATAGGCATGGATCTGGTCAAGACACATTGCCGGGCGAATATGCGTAGTGCCTCGGCGAATGAAGTGCCAAGCTCACGGAAAAGAATTTCCGCTTCTTGTTTCAGTTCCGTATCCATTCGGAACTGCATGACAGTTGATTTTGTGGCTACCATAGACAATAAAACCTCTCTTTTAAATGATTGCAATTATACTACATCTGTATTACAAATGCAAGGAGGGCTTTGATGTTGCAGAAATTACAAAATCGAAAGATGGCAGCGCTTATTTCGTCGCGTTGCATTGAAGGAGATGCCTTGACGAAAATGAGAATACAGTTCGGAACAATTCTCGCTCTCGGCATCGGCCACCATGCCGCCGAAATCAAGAAACTCGGCCGCGCCCTCGGAATTGAAACGGTGGTTGTGACGGAGGTGAAATAATGTTGCGTAAAGTGATGTTTCTGATGGCCGTAGCATGGGCAACGGTGACTGGCGCGGAAATTGTACGCGACATCCAATATGCACCGGGAAACGGCAAGTTTGGATTGGGTGATTTGTATCTGCCGGACACCGTGGACCTGAACACTCCGGTTGTTCTTCTGATTCACGGAGGCGGGTGGACCGGTCTTGATCGGGAAAGCGTGCGAGGCATAGCGGAGTTCTTCCTGGAGAAGCTTGGCTGCGCGGTCTACAGCATTGAATACCGCCTTGCCCGGAAAGGCGGAAACCGCTGGCCTGCCTGCGGTGACGATTGCATCAAGGCGGCGAATTGGCTGTTCTCTAAGGGGTTCCGCAAGCAAGCCGGATTCATGCCGAAGAAAATATATATATGCGGAGGTTCCGCCGGAGGTCATCTTGCGCTTTGGACGCTTGTCAATCTGCCGCCTGAAAAAGTTGCAGGATGCATCTCGATTTCGTCGATCGGCGATCCGGTTCCGGATTTCCGTAAACACGCCGGCAGATACCGGAGATTGTTCTGGGAAGGGGTGAAGGAGGATGATCTGGCGGCGATGAATCCCGTTTTGAAAATCAAGGCCAGAACCGCGCCCGTTTTGTGCACCCACGCGACAGAGGACAAGGTGGTGCCGATATCTTCGCATAAGGCATTTGCTCAAGCGTATCGTGCAGCGGGGAACATCTGCGAGTTTTTTGAATATCCGACGAATACATTCAAAGGTCTGACCGGGCATTGCATTTGGATTCCTGGATCAAAGCCTCACCGTCTTATCCCGGAGATTGAAGCGAAAATTGTTGCATTCATGAAAAAGCAGGCAACTTCATCTGCAAAAACGCTTTATAGTAAATTCTTGTCTCCACCTAATTCCGCAAAGCCGTGGTGCTATTGGTATTGGGTGAATGGCAATGTGGACCGTGAAACAATCACCGCTGATTTGGAGTCGATGAAGGAGGTTGGATTTGGCGGTGTGCTGCTGTTGGATCCCCGCGGATACGACAGGGTGCTTCGCAAACCGCCGATCAAGCTGGCTTTCGGAAGTCCGGAATGGCGGCGGATGGTTGTGTTTGCCGTGCAGAAGTGCGCAAGATTGGGGCTTGAATTCACAATGAATCTCTCCGATTGCGGAGGGTCGTTGAAGGGCCCGTGGAAAACCGGCGCGGATTGCCCCAAAAGGCTTGTCTGTGGAGTGAATGTGACGGATGTTCCTGCCGATTTTGAACACTATCGCGACATAACGGCCATGAAGGTGACAGTACCTTCCAATGCGGTTGTCAGAAGCGGCTGGCGGAATGCCGGCGGCGTCGTGAACCGGTGGGCGCAGGATGGGGATGAGGCCACAGTGCAGCTGCTTCCGCCAGGTTCTCTTGGCGGACGGGAAGTGACGCTGCGTTTTGGATACTGCGCCATTCCAAATCGAGAGTTCGATGTTGATGTGATTGATGCAAGCGCGGTGGAGCGTCATTTCAACCGTGTTACAGGAGACCTTTTCAGGGAGTTGGGTTCGCATGTTGGAACCACTTTCACGCACGTGTACTCCGTAAGCTGGGAAGGGGCCATTCCGACATGGACGGCTCGTATGGAGGAGCATTTCCTCAATCGAACCGGATACGAACTTCGTGCGCATCTTCCGTCTCTTGCCGGTTTTGGGGATAATCCGAAGGTCGTGACGGATTATCGCCGTGTCCGGAACGATCTGTTCCGGGAGTGCTTTTACGGAACGGTACGCCGCTTGGCCCACGCTCGCGGTGTAAAGATATACTCCGAGTCGGGCGGTCCCTGGAACCGTTCTCCAAGCGTATTCAAGGAGGCCGATCAATTGGCGTTTCTTGGCATGAACGACATGCCGCAAGGTGAATTCTGGCCTGTATGCCCGGCTCATCATTCTGATTTTGCGCATAACGTGCCGGCCGCGAACGCCGCCCGCATTTACGGCCTTCCCCGTGCATCGGCGGAAGCGTTTACGCATATGCATTATCATTGGGACCAATGGCCCGCAAAACTGAAACGCAGCGCCGATGATGCGTTTGTAGACGGAATCAATCATTTTGTGTGGCATACATTCACCTGTTCTCCCAAAGAGTTCGGGAAGCCCGGCATCGAGTACTTCGCCGGTACGCACATAAACCGCAATGTCACATGGCATCGGCAGTCTAAGGCGTTCATTGCCTATCTCGCCCGATGCCAGGCGATGCTGCAGGCCGGAAAGCCGGTTGTCGATATCGCGGTTTATGCAGGACGCAATCCCTATCGGCATTGGGGGCGATATCGCTCGATTCCGTGGGATGGCGCTACAATCGCCATCCCGCGCGGATACAACTACGACATCCTCAACGACGAGAAGATAGGCTTGAAAGACAGCTACGCGGCTTTTGTCGACGCGACCGCGAAACCTGTTTCATGGCCTGCTCTTCTGCCGCCGGATTTCGAAGGTGATTTCAATGATGTCATCCATCGTCGAACTGCAAACGGCACGGATATATATTTTGTGACCACATCTGGAAGAGGTCGTGGCAGCATAACATTTCGTGTTGCGGGGAAGGTCTGTGAATTCTGGGACCCTGTCACCGGAAACCGCCGTATTGCGGACGAGGCGAAGGTTACGCCTGACGGACGTACGAAAGTCGCTTTGAAGTTTCCTCCGGACGGATCCATATTTGTGGTGTTCCGTCCAAAGGGGCAGCACGCTTTCGACACGCGCAATGAATGTTGCGCAGTGCCTCCCGTGATGGAATATCCGTTATTGGAAGAAGCTATGGCGATAGAAGGCCCGTGGCAAGTGAGGCTTGGCGACGGGACATTCGACCGGCTTGGCGATTGGACCAAATCCGAAGACCCCGCTGTCCGGTATTTCTCAGGGACTGCGTCATACACGACGCAATTCAATTTGGGGCAAGCTTCAGGCAAAGACCGTTTGCTGATGTTGGGCACGGTGGCAGGAGGCTTGGCTGAGGTTTTTGTCAATGGAACGGATTGCGGCGTTGTGTGGTGTGCGCCTTGGTTTGTGAAAGTTCCGGCCGAGGCTCTTAGGCAAGGCGTGAATTCGCTGGAGGTTAGAGTGACCAATACATGGCGCAACCGGTTGATTGGAGACTGTTTGCTTCCTGCAGAACAGCGTATCACGGAAAGTTGTCTCGAATACAAAACCGGGCCGTTGAACAACGTATATGGAGAGGTTCATTTCAGCCGTCCCGCGTCAGGATATTCGGCGAACGACACTTTGACAAGTTGCGGTCTTTACGGGCCGGTGGCTTTGCATTGAAAGCAGTGAAAGGAAAATGAACATGGTGCGCCAAGCAAAGTTCGGCAGAGCTGACAGAATGAAAGAAGACGGACTAAGTTAGCGGACCCGTACTATGACGAGATGGCGCACTATGGGCTGTATCGCCTCGCAACTGCGAGAACGCGGATTTGACAGAAAAAAAAAACAAATATAATTCACCGCCATTTAAAGCGAAGAAAGGACGAAAGCCATGACAAAAAGAGAAGCACTCAATGGAAAGCCGTATGCGGGAAATCCGCACGTACGGTTTGACGAGGAGAACGCCGTAGCGGCAACGCCGCAACGAGTGTTCCTGCTCCATGCATCGGTCAAGCTTCTGGCGGCGGCGCTATGCGCGGTTTCGGCTGGAGCGTCCATTGCGGACACGCCGTCGGACACCTCGCGACGCACGCGCATATTCATCCGCAGCCAGCTCAAGTACGGTCTGGAGCGCGACGACTACCTGCACGACTGGTACGAGCGGCCGCTCCATCAGGACACCACCTACGCGACGCGCGCGCCGAATGGCGGACGCTTCCTCAATGACCTGTCATGGCGCAAGCAGGTTGAGATAGGGCGGCTCACGAAGATCGACGGCTTCGGAGTGTTCCTCTCCATGAGAGGCCGCCACGAGATCATCCCGCAGAGCGTCAAGCCCGGCGCCGAGGCGACCATCATGGTTGAGATGAGCGGACGCGACGAGGCCAAGGGCATCGGGCACTGCGTGGAGCTGGCCGGCCGTGCTTTGGCAATGCCCAACTCCTTCCGCATCGGCGGCAGGGTCATTCTCACGCGCTACAAATCTGTCCCCAAGGAGGATCCGAAATCGCTCGACTTCTTTCCGAAGTTGAAGAAGGCTCTCGACGCGCGCTATGGCGCAAACCGCTTCGCGCTGATTCCGTATGCCAATTTCATATGCGACCGCGACAGTAGTCTGTCCACTCCTGCCGCCATCGAACGCACTCGCGAGAACATCCGCGGCATTCTGCGCAGAACCGACGGCCTCTACTACACACTTACCGCGGCGAGCATCGACACGGATCCTGCCGAGAGCCGCCGATACAATCCAGTCTTCCACGACACCGTCGTCGCGCCCATAGTCAAGTCCGTCATGGCGGAACCCGAGTTCAAGGGCAAACTTCTCGGCATGGGCATACGTCAGGCGCACGAAAACTCCTATCGCTGGTCGACGTTCGGCACTGACTCCATCGGCACACGCACACTGCGCGACTCCATGTCCTCAGTCGCCCTCATGCGGCCTGACTTCATCCTCTGCCCCGAATGGGACGAGCAGAACGAGAACACGCATTTCCGGCCCATCACTTCCAACGGCCACGTCACCCAGCGCATCATGCGCTATTGGGCCGACACATTCGCCGGGCGCGAGCCGGAGGTATTTCCCGGAGACGACACGTCCATACCCAACCTCGTCGTCAGCTACCGCAAGTCGCTTCAGGCTGGCGACCGCGCGGAAGTCGAGGTCGTCAACATTCCCGACGGCACGGCCCGAACCGCCGCCTACTCCGTATCCTTCCGCTGGCGCACGCCGGACGGTCGCATCGTGCGCGAGTACCCCGTGCAGACACTCGACGCCACACGCATCGGCGCCGTATGGTTCAACTGCCCCGCCGCCGACCTCCTCTCCGCGCACGTCCTCCTGCCGGAGCTGACGGTCTCGGACGGCTCCAGCGCCCCGCGCACGTTCGGCCGCGGCATGTGGCCGCTCAACGTGGAGGCAAACCGTAATCTTGACATCAAGTGGGTCAAGAACGCTCTCCGTGAAACCGATCAGGACGTTGAATCCTTCATCTCCGCCGGACCGCTCCAGCCCGACGGCACCTGCGAGGTACGGGGCCGGGTCAAGGGGCGCACAAAATTCCGCACCATTGAAGTCCTCGACTGCTTCGACACCGTCTACATGCATGACGTGACGGGGCGGCTCTCGCCGACCTCGACGTTCGTGCGTGTCGCCGTGCAGGGAACGGGCGGTTCGCCCGGCCCGCTGAAGGGAACTATCACGCTTGGAGCCTCGCGCCGCGTTCTGGACTTTGGAGAATTCTCCGCCGGCGAGCCCTATGAGACAATCTTCCGTCTGTCGCCGGACGAGGCGAAGGGCGCGGTCGTGAAGGTGCGCCTCGACGGTCTTCTTGAACGCGACGTTTCTCTGGACTCTCTCGTGCCGGGCTTTACGCAAGCCTTCTGCGGCGAACACGGCGCATCGCTCGTCGTCGAGCGCAGCCTTGTCACCCCGTCCATTCCGCCGCCGTGCGGCATAGACTCCGCAGACTTCACCTTCCGCATCCGTCCCATGGGCCGCTTGAGCGTTCTGCGGTTGAGGACGGTCGATGAGAACTTCCGCATCCACGTCTCGCCCGCGCCGGTGGACATGTACGTACCATCCGGCGAGACGCGCACGTTCCACTTCTGCGAACAGCGGCCGATGGTGCCCGTATGCGCCGAGAAGTGGCCGGTCCGCGAAGTGACCGTCGATCTTGCGCGCTGCGTGGAGCCGTTGTGGGACTTCTCGTCCGGCGGCACCGTATTCCGCCCTGCAGGCTTTCCGGACATGCCATGCGTCTTCGGCGGCGGCGTGTCGCTGGTTACGGGCTATGGCCGCGGAGAGAGCCGATACGGCTCCGCGTTGTGCAGGGCCAAGACCGTGCCGCCCTCGCCCGGGTGCGCCGCGACCATGCCCATGCAGACCGTGCCGAGGTTCGCGGGCTTCGAGCTGACGCTCACCGTCAAGCCGACGGACGTCTCGCGTCGGGCAACGCTCTTCTCGTCCAGCATGCGCGGCTTTGTCCTTGCGCAGACGCCCGATGGCCTGGCCGCATGGTTTTCGCAGCGCCACAAAGCCAACCGGGGGAAGGTGACCGTCAAAGGTCCCCGGCTCAAGGCGGATGTGTGGAATACGGTCAAGGTGAACTTCGACCAGCACGAGGCGTGGATCGAGGTGAATGGCGTCGCCGGCGAGCGTGTCCCCGTGAGCGGTTGGCAGTTCGGCCCGATGATCGGCGGACTCGGCATCAGCGTCGACGAAAAAAGGGACGACTGGTTCCCCGGCACGTTCGGCATGTTCTCCGTCCGTCTCAGATAGTTTCCATTGGTCTGACTTGATCCAGAAAGGGGTTGAAATGAAAGGCAAAGCATTGTCATCTATCCACCTCAAAGCTGCTTTCGCGGCGGCATTCTCATTGGCCGGCGCACCGATGGCGCCGTGTGCGGCAGCTGTTTACCATAACGTCAACAACGACAACAGCGGCAATTACGGCTCGCTGACCAATGCCGTGCGCTGGACGTCAAACGGCATTGATACCGGCACGCCGAGCGGCGCGGATGGCGAGAACCTCAATCCCGAACACGACTATGAGACGGCCTACAACAAGATCGTCTGCACGTTTGCGGGCGGTACGCCCGCGCAATCGCTGTCGTTCAAGGGCAAGTCGCTGGCCGTCGGTTTCGTCCGCCACAAATCGTATGGCAATGCCATCGTGGACTGGGACGACGGCGGCAAAGGCGACGGCCTCATATTCCGCAACAAGAGGGGAGAAGCGCGTTATACGAACTATTCTCCGTTCAACAAACCGAATCTCGAGGCGCACGTGTACGGGAAGGTGACGGTCGACTCGTCCGACACCGCGCCATTTCCGATTATCTTTGCAAACCCGGTGATTTTCAACTTCCACGGGGCATTCTGGTCGGAAGCCGGCAAGACGCTCAACATCCAGTTCGACGAGGCCGGCACGTTCAAGTTCTCTGGCTCGCTTGAAAACTACAAGGGTACGATTGCCGCTGTTGGATCCAACCCCGGCACGCTGAAGTTCGGCACGACGACATGCCCCGGCATGGTACTGGCGACGAATGCCGTGAGGCTCGCCACCCTCGCGGCGGATGACGTATTCACTGTCGATAAGCTGATGCTTGGCGACGGCGCGAAGATTGCAGTCGCCCATTCCGCCGACGGCACGCCGACGAACAGTGTGATTGCGGTGACGAGCGCGCTTGTTGTGGCGGGCACGACCACGGTCACCGTGGACGCATCCTTCTACGAAACGTACACGAACACGACAGCGCGCATCCCGGTGCTGACATTCCCTGCGTCCTCCGCCGTATACCCGGATAACTTTTCAATGAACCGTGCCCGGTTCGCAATTGAATCAAACGAAACCGCAGGCACCAAGACGCTGTACGCAATCGTCACGCCGACCGTGGTCCACAACACCGCAGTCAGCCTCGGCACCCTCGGCAGCGCGTGGACGGACGAATTGCCGGTGCATGAAAACGCGCAGTACATCCTGCAGAAGGTCGACGGCAATCCTTCGACCCTTTATACCCCTGACGGACTGGAGGAGTATGTGTTTCCGGGCGAGACGCTTACCGTGAACACATCCTGCACGTTCCAGCCGTCCGTCAATTGTACAAACCTGTACGTGAACGAGCTGCGTCTGAAGGGGAGCGGCATTTGCATGTTCAGGACAGATGCCGTGCTGCGCGGCCGTATCGTAATGCCGAAGGGGAATTACGCCTATATCTGCGTCTGGAATTTGAAAACCCTGAATTTGGCGGCGGACATCGTCGGCGACGAGCGCAGCAGAATCGTGATGGATGGCAGTCACAGCAGTACCCAAAAACGCAGGGGGTTCACGCGGCTGACGGGTGACAATTTGCGGTTCTTCGGCTCGATAACGGTCGGACTCAATCGAGATCCGCAGAAGCTGGCCGACAACAAGTACCAAAGGCTTTATGTCTCCGATCCCGCGAAGCTCGGCATGCCCCGATCCACGTTCAGCGCCACGGCGCTCGTGCTGAAGCGTCTTGCGCGGCTCGTGGCCGAGGGAAGTGTGACGTTTGCCGATGCCACACGTGGGATCTACATCGGCGAGGACGGTTCCGGTATCGGCAAGGCAGTTTCCAATACTGCCGGTACCGATTCGGAGGGACAGTTCCATGTGGATGCCGACGAGACACTCGCGATTCTCACGCAGCTTACGATGAACGGGCGTCTCCACAAGTACGGCGCGGGGACGCTTGCGCTCGGCGGGCCGCTGAAGTTCGGTCCTGCGGCGTCGATAGGCGATACGCCGCTTGCGAATTCCAATCTCCTTGCGGTGGCGGAGGGGTTTGTCAAGCCGTTCGCCGCCGATGCGTTCAACGGCATGGAGATGACGTTCGCCGCCGGTACGGGCATCAGGCTTGACATCAACCCGGAAGATTGCGACCTGCGGACATACGGACTGCGCAACACCAAGGCCGTCACGGCGTTCATGCCGCCGGAGGGCGCAAAGATCCCGGTGGCGTTCGACGTGCCTGCGGATTTCGCGCCGACGCGGAGTTTCACGATAGGCGTGGCGACGGCCACTGCCGCGGAAATCGCAAAGCTTGCGGTGGTCAATCCGCATCTGGCTGGCTTCAAGATGGAACTCCAGAGACAGGAGTCCGATGGCGTGATGACGCTGCGCGCACATTTCAGCCCCAAAGGGATGCGACTGATCGTCCGGTAGAACGTCGTGTCCCCTCGGTTTGAACTTGCGGCTGTTCTTGAGGCGCGGGTTAGGGTTGAGGCTCTCGAAAGAGAGCCTTTTTACTTGTTGGAATCTGTGGGCCCTTGCAGAATGAAATTTTTGGCAGGATTTAAGTTGATTTTTGAAATAGAATGGAGGCACTCCATAAGAGTGTCTGTTTGTAGGTGTATGCGCGGTTAGACCATACCGCGTTAGGAATCTGTGGGGACAGACCCTGTTTGCTGCAATGAAAATCTTCAGTGGTTAGGCGGCGGTTTTGAGAGATATGGTTGTATGAAGTGAAGGTTCCGAGTTTCTGATTCCTGGTTCCCAGTTGCAAAACCAGAAACCAGGAACCAGAATGTGGTTTGCATCGTCTTCGTGTACAACTACGGCTCGTCACTGGCTTCCATAAGTCTGTTGAAGGGTATGAGAAAGTCAATGAATCCATTTTCCTCGACTTCGGGGGAGAGTTTGCCGTCGTACACCAGCGCCGTGCGGATGGATTTGCCTGAACCTATGCCAAGAAGAGAAACTTTTTTCTCGATTTCTTTTTCTATTGAAGTTTCTATGCGATTGCATCGCTTGATCTCAATGACATATACGGACTTCGGCGTCTGAATCAAAAGGTCAATTTGCAAGCCAGGGCAAGCGGCTGATTTTCGCCTTGCATATGGAGCCGCCGATGTCACAAGTTTTCGACCAAGTCCGAGTTCCCTGCATAGCGAGGCAAGATTATTGACGACAAGGTTCTCGAATTGCAGACCCAATATGCTGTTCCATCCCGGCAGCGATTCAAGATCTGCAAAGCGATATAGACCCTGCCTGATGGCCTCTCGTCGCGGCTGGATGAACTTCAGGTAAAAGCGGGTGTAATTGTCGCATAGACGGTAGCGTACTTCTCGCACTTTTGCGTTCGTGACTGGATTAAGACCGGCACCTGCCGCCACGAAACCCGCGACAGTAAGATCGTTCAGGTCGTTGGTTATGTGCCCGTTCGGCTCGATGGACATCGCTTTTGCCAGTTCAGAGACGCTCGCCGGGCCGTCTGCAAGGATATTCAGGATTCTGCGCTTGGCTGCAATGCCTTCGCCAAAGACATCGCTGAATATGCTGTCGAAATCCTTGAAGAGGTATCCTTCAGGCAAAAAACACATGCGTCGAATATTCTCGTCTGCCGAAAGGCGTGGATTTATTTCCTGAAGGTACTTGGGAATAC
>JAZOAC010000106.1:0-9986 GCA_045595285.1 Kiritimatiellia bacterium
GTCTTCGTAAAAGACGCCGTGGAATGTCTCGGTGTAGCCGCCAATGACGAGATTGAAGAAGAACCATCCGAACTTGTGGCGCTCGCATGCCTCGAAAGCCATCTCGTAACTGTTGCCGTAGGCCGTGCAGCCGGTCTCGGACTGGATGACGGGCTTGCCCGTCCTTTTGCCGAGTTCATCCATGAGCGCGTAGCCCTTCTCAACCTCGGCGCGCGTGGACGAGTAGTCGTGGAACGAGAGGACGTCCACGCAGTCGACCGTCTTCGCCGCTTCGCCGAAGTTCGTGCAGCCAAGCGTGACGGGCGAGTGGGGATCAAGCTTTTTCACGAGCGCGCAGGCGCGGCGGATGAATTCAAACGTCTTCTCCTGCCGACGAGCCTTCTCCTCCGCGTCCGGCGCATGGCCGACCCAAGCGTTGTATGTCGGCTCGTTCATGACGTCCCACATCAGGAGCCCCGGCTCGTCCTTGAGCGCGCTGACGATGCCCGTCGCATACGCCGCGCAGTCCGCCCAGCTCGTCCCTTCGAGCATTGCGGGGTTGAGGCCGTTGCCGTTGAAGAGAATCGGCATGGAATAATAGCCGCATTCCCAAGCCTGGCGCACAAACGCGCGGTACTTCTCCACTGCAGCGTTTTTATTGCTGCGCCATTCGCCCTGCGACATCCAGAACCGGATGGCGTTCAGCCCCACGCGCCTGCCGTAGCCGAGTTCCCGCGCCGTCTTCGCCCTGTCGCCGTTTATCCGGTAGTGCGTCCCGCGCACCCATGAATAGTCGTTCGTGACAACGCCGCCCAACCCTGTGAGCGAGGCGACGCAGACAATAATAGATACACTCTTCTTCATGTGCGACATTATACAATATTCGCCCGATTCCATCGCGATAATAGCGAAACTAAATCAGAGCCGTTTGCGCACGAAGCGGGAATGAGGAATTGTTTGACCTGCTGCACACGGCGGTGGCGCGTCTATCGAGTCAAAATCCTTGTGGTCACTTCGCGAACGGCTCCGCCGCGAAGTCGACAAGACGGCGGGTCTTGGAATCGAATGAAAGGCCGATGAGCCATATTGGGCGGGTGTCGGCGCGGTACGGCTCGGCGTAGCCCTTCTCGCGTATCTGCGAGAATGCCTTGTCCACCGGCTCGTCCACCTTCAATTCGAAGATGCATATCATGTCTGGGCGCTTCGCAACGACGTCCGCCCGTCCGTTCGACTGCACATCCTCCATCTTGAAATCGAAGCCACAGCTTGCGAGGAGAAATGAAAGGCAGCGTCCGTAGGAATTCTCGTGTACGCGCCGCTCCGTGGAGCCGTACACCATCGCCGCATAGAGGGACTGAAGCCCCTCGAAGAAGTCGTCCCATTCGGCCTCGAGGAGATGATCGCCGAGGCGCGACGCCCAGGTCGTGCTTCTGTTCGCCGCGACGCCCGTCATGAGCATACACAGATCTTGGCGCACCTCTTCGTCGGGCACTCCGAGCACAAAGCGCCCAGACTGGTAGTCCTTTATCGTGAGATACCCGGACTGGTAGAGCATCGCAATCGGCTGGAGATCGCGAAGCTCCGCGACGTCGAACGCCGCTTCACGCACTTTCTGCGTCGCCTCCGGGTCGATGCGCAGCATATCCTCTCGCTTCAGATAGTTCATCAGCATCGAGGGCCTTCCCGTCGTCGCCCACGTCGCCTTGAAGCCGCTTGAACTCTTCGCCGCAAGCGTAAGCGCGACGGAAATCGGGTTGTACACCGTCGTCTCGACGTCCGGTGAGAACCTGAAGCCGTTGTACCACCTCTTCATCTCGGCGCGGTAGTCCTCGTAGGACATTCCCATGATCGCCGCATGTTCGCGAAGATGCTCCTCGAAGTTCGCAGTCAGCTCTTCCTCCGTGTAGCCGAACATCGTGGCGTATTCACTGCGCTGCGTCACGTCCACGAGGTTGCTCAACGCCGAGAACACCGAAAGGCGCGTGAACTTCGAGATGCCGGTCATCAAAAGGAAGCGTATGTCGCCCGTGCGGTTCTTCATGCGCGAGTAGAGCGCGGACATCCTGTCGCGTATCTTCTCCGCCATGTCGATGTCGCCGAGGGAATGTCCGACAGGCGCGTCGTATTCGTCGATGAGGATCACCACGCCCTTACCGCCGTTCTTGGCGGAAAGCGCCTCGATGGCCCTGCCGAAGTTCACCGCCGGAGTCGTCCCGTCGTCGTAGCAGTAGCCTGCGGCATTCAGTCGTTCTTTGACATGCTCGGTGAATTCCTCCTCGAATTCCTCAAGGCTTGTCGTCGTCACGTCGTTGAACTCGAAGTGGATGATCGGATAAGTCTCGTTCCAGTTCCAGTCCGTCTTATCCGCGATGAACAGCCCCTCGAACAGCTCCCGCCGTCCGGAGAAGAGCGCCTTCAGAACCGACAGCGTTAGCGACTTCCCGAACCGGCGCGGACGCGACATGAAGAAAAGCCGCGAGTCCCGGTCCGTCACCATGCGGAAGACAAAACCAGTCTTGTCTACATATATCTTCCCGTCCCTGCGCAGGGAAGGAAAGTCGTTCGTGTCTGTCGCTATCGGTTTCATGCCGTATATTATACTAAACCAGCGCGCCCGCGTCAATTGACGCGGTTTCAGCGACGGCTGCGCAATGCCTCGGCGGCGTTGCGGGCGCGGTATTCGCTCATCGACATCCCCTCGCGGCGCGCGAAGAGGCGGCGGAGCGTCTCTGGCGACCTGTAGCCGCAGAAGTTGGCGATGGCGCCCACGGGCTTGGTCGTATTCGCAAGCAGGAATCGGATGCGCTCGAAGCGAATGTCCTGTATCTCCTCAAGTATCGACTTTCCGATCGCCTCGCGGAAGCGCATTTCCGCAAGGCGGCGGCTCCCGCCGATCACCGCGGCGACTTCGTGCGCGCGGAGGCCTTCGCACGCCTTGGCGCGGATCAGATCCATCGCCGCTGCAATTTGGCGGCCTACGCGCTGAAACGCCTGCGTCGACTCGCGGCGAAGAATGCCGAGCGGGCCGAATTCAACATGGCGAGACGGAATCGCCGCGCCCGACAGCCGACTTCCCAGCATGTCGCACGCCTTGTATCCGGCGCTCTCGAAGTCAAGCTGGATGCTCGACAGCGTCGGCGACTCCATTTCGCAGCGCATGCTGTCGTTGTCCACTCCCAGCACCGCGATTTCGCGCGGCACGTCGAGTCCGAGTCTTCGGCAGCAGGCCAGGACATGCGAGGCGACTTCGTCGTTTGCCGCGAACACGCCTGTCGCGGACGGCAATTCGCCCAGCCAGCGGCAAAGCGCCTCGTCGTACTCGACGGCGGAGGACTGCCCCGGCTTGGGCGTGAACACAAAGCACCTGACGCCCTCGGCCGCCGCGACGGAGGAAAAAGCCTCGGCACGAGCCTTCGACCAGAACTTCGTCTCGAACCAGCCGACGTATGCAACGCTTGGCAGGCGCATGGCCTTGAACTCCTCGAATGCAAGCCTCGCGACGGCGGCCTGGTCGCAGTGGACGTAAAGCCGATCGTCTCCGCATTCTTGCCTGTCCGAATCCAGGTAAACCGTCGGCAGTCCCCGCAGCGCCCTTCCGGAGACGCAGTCGCCCACTCGCGTTTCGACGACAGCTCCGAGCGGCCTGAACACGCGGCGGTAGTGCGCGATGTCCGAGGCGGCGCCCGAACCGGGCTCCACAAGCTGCACGTTCCACTTGCGCATTCGCGCGTACCGGCACACGCCGACGATCTTCTGCCTGTGCGACTCTGACTTTGTCGATGCGTTTACTAGAAGGACGGTATCCATTGCGAAATCCTGCACCTTTCAACGCCTGACATTATACCAAATGCCGCCCGCGTCCCGCCACCACCGGTCGCAGGGCGAAGCGGCACTCGGCAAATGCCGCTGTCATGCAGAAAATCACCGGAAGCTGATGATCAGGCCTCTGAACTGCGCCGTCATTGCAAGCGACCCGTCTTCAATCGAAATGGACTCGGCGAACCGGGGCTTGCCGACATCGAGAGCGAACTTGGAAAGATCGCCCGCCGCGAGACCCACGCCCGAAAGGAGCGGCAGTGTCCGCGAACGGGTCAACCCGCCGACCTCGGACGTGACCTTGACGGCGACCGTCCCCGAATCGGGCAGCACCAGCGTCGGCGCGTTCAGCGTGGGGGCGACATGGGAATCGGTGAAGTTGAACGAAAGCACCGCGCCGTCCGCAAGCTCGATCCTGCCGCCGGTCAGCGCCGCCTCGTCCCCGGAAACCCTCAGCGTTCCCCCGGCTTCGACGAGAATGGACGCGTCATCGGCCAGCGAACCGGAAGAGACCGTCAGCGTCGCGCCGTTCGCCACGATCAGCGTCGCACCGTCGCCGATGCGAAGGGAGTCCGCCGACGCGGAAGAGCCGGCGGCGAGCACGACGCGACCGGGACCATACACGCCGAGATTGCCGGTGAGGGAAGCCGCTATCGTCGCGACGACGCCTTCGGATGCGAACAGGCCGCCGTCGCCGAGCGCCAGCGAGCCGCCGCCGAGCGTCGCAGTTTTCGTGAAGCCGACGCCGGACGCCTCGGCTCCCGCGCTCGGGACTTCGGCGTCTTCGGCAAACACGCGGTAGTTCCCGGCACCCCATTCGGAGGCCCCGTCTCCGGCCCAACCGCAGCTGCGAGTCCATTTGTCCGCCAGACGGTTGCGAATAGCGATCCTCGTAAGGCCGTAGACGCCCTCGGTAAAGATAATCAGCTCCGAAAGCGCGCGCCCGCCGTTGCGGTTCACATAAACGCCATTGATGTTGTCCCGGCAGACCCTGTCCTGCGACAGGGCAGAAGCCTCCACATTCCCAGCCGTTACCAGGTCATAGATTCGCGTCGAGGTCTGCGGCAATTCGTTCGTCATGCTCGCCACCTGCGTTCCATCGCAGAACATCGTGCCATTGCGAATGTTCTGATGGCTTTCCGTGCCGAAATAGGCGCCCGCAAGACCAGTCGTTACGCCTCGTGCACGGGCGAAGTGATAGGCGCCCGACACGTTCGCGGGCTTGTTGCCCCAGTCGCCAAGGAACCAGGCCGACGGATGGTCGCGCACGATGTCCATCGCCCAGAACACGGAGCGGATGCTCCTGAGGCGCGTGAACGCCATGTCGATGTTTGAACCCGCCGCCCCCATGAGGAACGCCGGGACGCCGTTGGTGAAACCGTATGATCCATACCCAGGCTCTACTTCGGGAGAATTGCTCAGGTTGGAGCCGCCAATGTACAGTTTCTCCTGCCTGTAGAGGTCTGTTCCCGTGCCGTCATTCCTCCATCCCGTGATCTTGCCGTCGGTGTATGTGAAGTTGGACGCGGAAGACGCATCGACATGGACAGCCGCCGTCGCGATAAACTCGCCCAGATACTCTTCGGTCGGCTTCCACTTCGCCATCAGCAGCTTCTCGACAGTTTCGCGCTCCTCATCCGCGAGCGCGGCGGAAAAGGTGATCAGCTCCGCCACGCTCTTGCCGCCGTTTCGTCCTGCAATGCTGCGATCCTGGCAGAGTTGATTCCATCTTCCGTTATTCATTTTCAGAGTCCATACCGACAGACCGCCGGCAGGTTCAGGCTTTTCGGTCTTCGGCAATGCGATCGCCGCGCCGTTCTGCCATACATTGCGAATCTGCGCGCCATGGACATCATCCGCGAATTCCCCATTGTCGCCGGGCGAGTAGTCCCAGTTATTCCAGTCTTTATCGCAGCCAAGCCAATATCCTCCCCTAATCGATATGCCCTTTGCCTCGCCGACCATGAACACCATCTTTGAATTGAGCCTCGCCGCCAGTTTCAGGTCAATGCCACTATTCTCATTTCCTGTATCGAGAACCGGCTTGCCGCCGACCGATGAGACAGATGCGTAGTTGGCCGTCTGTGCCGTGATGTTGGAGACCAGATTGTTGTTGTTGCCGGAGAGGTCGTCCCACTGCGACACCAGTTTGCCCGTCGCGTCGCCTTCGACATCATAGTGGAAGCTGGACGCTCTCGAGGCGTCGAAACGCACCTGCGGCTTGGTGGAAAGCTTGTTCAGGTACATGGTCAGCGTTGCACCTTCCTGCGACTCCGTCCCGTACCACTTCGCCTTCAGATACCCTTCCACCTCGCAACGCTCCATGTCGGTAAGCGAGCGGTTGAACGCAATCACTTCGCAGAGCCGCTTGCCGCCGATGCGGCCGCTGACATCCCTGTCCTGAGTCAGATTCCTGACGTATGCAGACTTGTCGGTGGCGCACCATGTAATCAGCTGGTAGCCCGTTGGAATGGCGGTGCTGCCCGGCGACGCGACCGCCTTGCCGTCATTGTAGTACGTGCAGGGCAGCTGATTGGCGCTGGTTGAGCAATACATGCCGCCATCCTTGCGCTCAAACGCCCAATACAGCGGGTCGCCGGTATTGTTCTTGTCCGCACCAAGAAGATATGCTTTTCGATCCTGGTCGATGTCGACGACAAAGAAGACAGTCTTGACGAGCATGTTCGCCTCGAAATGCATGTCGCAGGCCGTGCCCACGTCAAAGAACGTGACCGCCTTCTTGCCGGCCAGCTCGCCCGACGCGATCTCCACGATCTGCGGGTTTATGTTCGTGTAGGCGGTCGCAACGGGGTAGCCCTCTCCGCGCGGATCGGCCCAGGACGTCACTTCCTGCCCCGCCGACTGCGTAAGCGTGGAGGCATCCAGCCAGAATACGGCTTCGTCCTTCAGAAAGTCCGGCGCCGTCGCCGCGGCAGCCGTCATCATGAATGAGCATGCCGCCAAGAACAAGGCAGCGCCCACTGTCATCTTGCGTGTTCTCATTTGCTTTCCCCCTGTTGGTGTATAGTTGTCAAATCGTCTTACTTCTCGCCTTTCGGCACAATGACCACGTCGCCGCGGCGGGAAGCCGGCGTGACGACGAGGTCTTTCACCTCGCCGTCCTCAACGCGGCCCTCCACGACGACGTAGGGCACCGCGTTTGCGCCTTTCCTGACGCGGTAGCCCGCGACCTTGCCGTCCTTCCACGAAAAGTCGACGACCAGGTCGCCGCGGGCCCTGAAGCCCTCGACGGAGCCACTCTTCCAGCTGGAGGGAAGCGCAGGCAGCAGTCGAACGACCGTCTTGCCGTCGCGTGTGCGCTCGTGGCTCTGCAAAAGCATTTCGGCAATGCCTGCGGCGGCGCCGTAGTTGCCGTCGATCTGAAACGGCGGGCAGGCGTCGAAGAGATTGCTGTAGAGTCCGCCGTTTCCGCCCCTCTGCGGACGGAAGAGGTTCCTCATTATCTTCTCCGCATGGTTGCCGTCACCGAACCTCGCCCACATGTTAACCTTCCATCCCATCGACCATCCCGTGGCCTCGTCTCCGCGAGCCGTCATGGAACGCTTCGCGGCCGCGAACAGCTCGGGCGTCGCAGGCGTTATCTCGCTGCCCGGATAGACCGCCCACAGATGCGAAAGATGGCGGTGCGTGTCTTTCGGGTCGTCCTCGTCCTCTACCCATTCCTGCAGCTGCCCCCACCGTCCGATGCGGTTCTTAGCGAGCCTGGGCAGCTGTTCCCGGATCTTGCCGACAACCGCGTCGTTCTCTTTGCCCAGTTCGTCCGCCGCCGACAGGACCGCGCCGTACAGGGCGCGGACGATCTGCATGTCCATCGCCGCGCCGGCGTGCAGCCCGCCGTGTTCAGGCGAAATCGTCGGATTCGTCACAAGTTCGCCATGAGCGCCCTTGTTGGACCCGGCATACGGGACGAGAGTTTCGACGAAGAACAGCGCCGCGTCGCGGAGCACCGGCCATTCCCTTTCCAAGAAGGCCCTGTCGCGCGTGAACAGCCAGTGATCCCAGGCGTGCATCGCAAGCCAGGCTCCGCCGGTCTGCCAGAGCCCCCACCGCGAGCCGTCGAACGGAGCCGCGCCGCGCCAGATGTCGAAATTGTGGTGGACAACCCAACCGTTAGCCCCATAGTGAACCTTGGCGACTTCGCCTCCGCTTTCTCGCAGCTCGTCCAACGCGCGCATCAGCGGCATGAGGCAATCCCCGAGGCCGGACACCTCCGCCGGCCAGTAGTTCATCTCGGTGTTGATGTTGCAGGTATAGGCGCTGTGCCACGGCGGACGAAGGCTGTCGTTCCAGATGCCCTGGAGCGTTGTCGGCTCGCCCGACCGGTCTGGGCGGTTGGCGGCGATGGTCAGATACCGTCCGAAGTCGAACACAAGCGCGGCAAACGCAGGATCCTGCACCTTTGGCTGCTGCTCGAGCCGTTCGCGCGTCGGACGTTCCGCAAGGCCGGCGATGCCGTCGATGCGCAGCTTTGCGCGCAGCCAGTATTCCTGCCATTTCGAGACATGGGAGGCCTTCATGTCCGCGCAGGAAATGCCGGCGACGGCACAGAGCGAGGACATGGCCGCTGCGGCGGGATCGCCGCCAAGGGTTTTCCAGTCCTGCACGTCCGTCGCGGCGGAAAGGCATATCGTCAGTGCGTCGGCATGTTCGCAGACGAGCTTTCCGTCCCTTGCCGACACCTTGGCGCGTTCGCCCTCGACCGCAATGCGCAGCACGGACGCGAATGATATGCCGTTCTTCTCGACGCGCCCTTTGAGAACAAGCACGCCATCCGACGCCGTCACAAGCGAATTCGTGTGCGGCGACGAAAGTTCGACGCATCCGTTGAGCCGTCCAGAACCATTCGCCGTCCAGCGCTGGACGAGCAGCGACGGACGGTCGTACGGGGCGAACGTCTCGCACCGGACGGGCGTTCCGTCCTCCGTCAGATACGACGAGACGTGAAGGCCTTCCGCAAACACCAGCCCGCGCCGAAACCCGGAGGACGCCTGAAGGCCGGAGAACTTCACGCGCACGTCTCCGAACGGCTGATAGCTCGCTGCGACTCTCGTAGCCGCCAGAAACGTCCTGTCCGCAAGAGCGCCCGCCTCCGCGCGCTTGTCTTCATTAACAAGACGGCGTATTTCGGGGAGCGCGTCAGATGCGCCCTTGCGCACATACGAGCGAGGGCGCCCCGTCCAGAGCCGCGCATGGTTGAACTGGAGGCGCGCACCGTCGGAAAACGAGAAGACCATCGCGCCGACCTCGCCGTTGCCCACGGGATAGGCGTCAGTCCATTTCTGCGCATCCGTCGGACGGTCGTCCCAGATGTCAAACGGCTGCTCCGCGCGTACGCTGCACGCGGACGCGGACAGCGCCCTGTGCGACCTCACCTTGTCGATCCAGTAGTCCGCCATGCGGATGTGCGCGGCGTATGTCGGATGGAACCTGTCCCAGAACCAGTACTTGGGGTTGGCGTTTTCCTTCGCCAGAACCTCGGTGTACAGCCGCTGGAAATCCACGAAGCAAAGCCCATGTCTCTCCGCGACCTCCCGCGCCGCCTTCTGCCGCGCGATGAAATCGGGCGCAGCGTCGACAGGCCAGCGGAAAGGCTCGCAGATGACCACGGCACAGGCCGGAAACGCCGACAGGGTTCTTTCAACGAGCGTTTCAAGATTACGCGCGTACTCGTCCGCCGTCGAGTGCCTGTCGGGCTGGTGCAGAAGATAGTCGTTGATGCCGATGAGTATCGAGACGACATTGGGCTTCAATTCGCCCGATCTCCCGGGGAAAGGCCCCTCCCAGCCCCTTTCACGCTTCGACCACTGCGGATGCAGGACATCCGCATCCCAGCGCTTGAGCAGCCCTTTTGTCGTGTCGCCGCTTATGCCGCGGTTCAGAAAGCAGAGTTCTTCGTCTGCATGGTAGCCGAGATAGCGCGAGGCTATTTCGGCGACATAGCCATGCCCCAGATAGTGGTTCATGTCGTCGCCGCGACCGCCATTGGTGATCGAATCTCCGACAAAGAGGACGACATCCCCCTTCTTGAACACACCGTCCGGCGCGATGTTCGCCGGAACCTCCGCATTAAGGCTATCGGCAAATGCCGCCGCAAGCACGGCGAACACCGCTGCAAATTTGAGGGTGCGCCTCATCGGGCAACCTCCAAAAAAGCGCGTAAATCGCCCCCC
>JAZOAC010000107.1:0-12160 GCA_045595285.1 Kiritimatiellia bacterium
GAGAGAATCACTCAATGGAAAGCCGTATGTAGGAAATCTGCAAGTACGGTTTGATGAGGAAGAATGCGCGTTGGCAGAACCGAGGCGTGGGTCTCAGCTCTGCCTCGAGAAACTTCATCTGAAGTTGACTAGATCTTTTGCCGTTATTGCTTCGGTGTGCCTTTCGTTGTCAGTTGCAATTGCGGATGAAGTAAATCATTATTACGTCAATCCTGATCCGGCAGTTGCGAGCGACGACTATGACGGCACCAGAAAAGTGTTGGAACCGGGTACCAACCATGGGCCGAAACGCACCCTGAAAGGGGCGATGGAAATTTCAGGGTTGAAAGCCGGAGATATCGTTCATGCTGCCAGGGGTGTCTATTCTGAAGGTGTTATGGATCCGATAAAAGGCGATACGGCATCCAATCGCGTTTCAGTTGTTGCAGGTGTCGGCATAGTGGCTGACGAGGGGAATCTGGTGACTTTCATCGAGGGGTATGTGCCTCCGACAACGCCGGAGTCGATCTCCACTAATGGGTCATCAGCGTCTGTGCGCTGTGTGGCATTTGAAAAAGGTGACAAGGCCGGGTATCTGAAAGGCTTTACGTTACGTAACGGTTCCACGCCTATCAAACCCGGTACTGGGACTAAGATCAGGGAGTGCTATGGAGGCGGGATTTTGTATGGTACTGTCATAGACTGCGTCATTTCGAATTGTTTTGCGGTGCGAGGAGGTGGTGCAGGGCATGCTACACTGATACGCTCACGCATTGCCGATTGCGGTAATGTCAGCGGGTATAATTCCGAAGGCGGCAAGGCTAGTGTGCAGGCCACCGCCTCGATCTATTGTTCTTTCTATGATTCTCATATCGTAGGAGACTCTACGTTTGCTCAGACCTCAGTCAACAGTACGTTCGAAGGATCATTACTAGGCGACAGCTCCGCTAAGGGTAATGCCTATAACTGCTCAATCTCCGGTGCCAGCGATACAGGGATTAACTATAACAGTTGCTTATTGAAAACAACCCAAACGCTTGATGTTCATATGCGCCCAGATTCGACAAAAGTAATCGGCAAGGGAAATGTTGAATATTATGTCTATCCGGCAGGTTTTGAGTCGGAGGCGGGAAAGGATATTCTGGGACGTCCTCGCCTCTCAAAAGGAAAAATCGATATCGGGTGCTACCAGTATGCGCCTATGACATTCTATGTTGATGCGGTGAACGGCGACGACGGCTGGGATGGTCTTGCAAGGGAGCATGACGGGACCGAGGATTCACTGCGGGGCCCGCGTAAGACGCTTGCAGCATCGATGAAGATTGACGGGCTTCGTTCCGGCGATGTGGTCTGTGCACTCGAGGGAACTTATTCTGAAGGTCTCATGTATGATTCCGTAACAAAAGCCACGAACCGCGTTGTCGTCGCGATCGGCGTTGGGCTCGTTTCAGACAAGGGACCGGAGAGGACGATAATAGAAGGTGCGCCATCGGTACAGGAGGGCGGAATCGGGACTGATTCGGTCCGCGGTGTGTTTCTGAACAGTAGAGGAGCGTATATCAAAGGCTTTACGGTGCGTAACGGATATACCCCTGCCGGAGTTGATGGAGGTGGCATATATCTTTACGGAAACACAGCCGCCATTGATTGCCGTATCGTCGACAACCATGCAGGCGATCGGCATGGAGCGGCAAGCAATGGCGATGATGGAGTGCTAATACGTTGTTATGTGTCGGGTTGCAGCAGCAATGACGGCACTGGCAACGGTGCGGGCAACGGCAGTTATTTCAATTGCGTTTTCAATGGTGAAGGCGGTAAAGTGTATACTCAGAACGGTACCGCCGTGAACTGTCTGTTTCTAGGAAAAGCGCAGCTTATGGGAAAGAATTCCGATGAACCGACCACTTCGGTGTACAATTGCGTGTTTAGAGGTAACTCATCGCCTTACAGGGCTAATCTTCACAGGTGCATAGTCTTGGCTTCCGATTTAGCGGGTTCACTAAGATATGAAGATGGAACGCTTTGCACGAATGACGTGTCGCTTGTAGGCTACGATGATGCATACAGGCCTCTTCCGGGAAGTCTCGCGATCGACTTCGGAAATTCGGCATATTCCGCATCTACGGCGGATGGCGGACAATTCCCCGCCGAGTGGATTGCATATGCGGACACGGATTATTCCGGCGGACAGCGCGTCTATAACGGTGCTATTGATGCTGGTGCCGGAGAATATGACTGGCGTCCGGACTTCGGCAATGTGCTCGGGACGGGCGTGTCCGTCACGGAGGCGTCGAGCATGGTGTCGAACGATGTCGAAAACGGTCGCATAGCGCTCCTTCCTGGAAAACTTAGCCTTGAATGGTCACGCAAGGATATCCCCGTACGCACCTTTACGGCAGGAGTCGAAAACGGAACCGGCGGCGCACTGACGATTCTGACGAACGGCGCGCATTTCGCGGAAGTCGCGTCTGGGCATGAAACTTTCCGCCTGTACGTTCCGCATGATGATATCGAGATGTCGTTCAGCTATGACGGCGATGGATGTGCGTACGTATCAGACATGCACTGCGAAGCCGGTTTTTATTTCATCGTCCGATAAGACATTAAAAAGAATAACATTCAAATGAAGAAGAATCGTTTTGTTTTGTTTCTGCTTTCTGTATTGTTCTCATCGGTGTCGCTTGCGGTCGGTGAAATCGATCTTTCCACCGTGTCCGTAGTGGCGGATCAGGCATACGCCGAGGAGCGGGAAGAACTCGTTTCGCATATAGCGCTCATCGCGGGAAAGGCTCCCGACGGATCCGGACCGGTGCGTTTCGTTCTGGGGGTGCCGCCCGATGGTGAGAAGACTGCGCCGTTCACGGCATACGGATGCCGCAAAGGGAATACGATCCATCTTTGGGGAGACGATCACAGGACGAAGCGCTATTCCACCACCAGACGCGGCACTCTCCATGCCGTCGCCGGTTTTCTCGAAACCGTGCTCGGGGTGCGTTGGGTGTTTCCCGGAAAAGACGGAATAGTGTTCACGCCCGCAAAACGCGTGAATGTTCCTGACGGTTGGCGGTGGGAATATTATCCGCCATTGGGGGCGACTGAGATTCGCTCGGGTTCGCCGGCGAAGGAGATGAAAGAGAATAATCCGTATCTGCCGTCAGCGATGCGCGATACGGAGGATGTGTTCCGCACGTACATCGGAGACAGCAAACGCTGGATGCACCGCATGCGCCATCAGATCAGGACAAGACCGACATTCGGCCACGCCTTTACGAAGTGGACTGACAGATTCATGAAGACGCATCCTGAATACTTCGCCATGCAGGAGGACGGATCAAGGTGCAGGAAAAGAAGCAGACGCAACGAGCTGTGCGTTTCCAACGAGGATGTTGTCGATCAGATCATCGCCGATTGGAAGGCTGATAAATGTCCGAAATATTTCAATGTCTGCCCTAACGACACGACCAAGTACTGCCGCTGTCCCGAATGCAGGAAACTGGACCGGCCCCTTGCGTCGGACGAGCCGTTCGGCTTGCATGTAACCGACAGATACGTCAATTTCTGGAATCGTATCGCTCGCAAGGCGCTGGCGGTACGTCCGGATGTCATGATCTGTACCTACGCATATGCGTCCTACCGTGAGGCTCCGCGCGTGGAGAAACTAGAATTCCCCGACAATTTTGTAATCGGCATGGTTCCGTCACAGGAGGACGACAACGCGGCGCAGATAGCGGCATGGAAGAAAGCAGGCTTGAAGCACCTCTTTCTGCGTCCGAACTATTTGTGTTATAGAGGCGTAATTCCGCGTGGGTATGAGCGATTTTTCTACGATAACTTCCAGCTGAATCTTCGCGAAGGGATGATAGGCTGCGATTACGATGCGTACGCCCGCGGCGGCGTGACCGATTTCGAGACGTATGTTCTTGGTCGTGTGGCCGCTAATCCAGAACTCTCATTCGATAGGCTCGAGGAAGAGTTCCTTTCACAGTTCGGTCCCGCGAAAGAGACGATGCAGCGCTATTTCCATCGGGTGCGCGAACGCGGGGAGAAGGCGCTTGCGGAGGTGCGCGCAAGACCTCCAAATACGAGAGAGCGGCGTCTTGACGATTCCCAGCTTTGGAAAACCGTAGTTGCCACTCATCCGGTTAGCGTATTGAACGAAGATGCAGCTATTGTTGACGAGGCGTATTCAACGCCGGGATTGTCGGATGTTGAAAAGCGGCGAATCCTCAAATACAAATGCATTGTGCGCAATGCCATCGCGACGCAACGTTTCATCGCCGCTCGAGATCAGGTTCCGCGCAAGGAGTTTTTTTCGATCGCATGCGATCTCATCGAATTGCGCACGCAGCTCAAGCGCGATCTTCCGGATACGTGGGGACGGGTTTTCAGGAGCTTCCCCCTTGAAGTCAAGTGGTGGCGGTATGTCGCTCCGGAATTGAAGAAAAAATACCCCGAAATGGAATTGGCGGATTGATGAAAATGAATAATGCTGTATGTAACAAACTTGCCGTTGCCTTCTCTGCGGCAATATCGGTGGCGGCCGTCCGTGCGGCGGATTTCGACGTGTACGATTACGGTGCGGCGCCGGGAAGGAAACTGTGCACAAAGGCCTTTAACGATGCGATAGAAGCGGCATCCGCCGCCGGTGGCGGAAGGGTTGTCGTCCCTGAAGGGAAATGGAGTGTGGGCTCGCTCAAGCTGCGCAGCAATGTTGAGCTTCATCTTGCGGAAAATGCGGTGCTGTCGTTCTCTGACAATCCCGAAGACTATCTTCCCGCCGTGCCGCGTTCAACAACCGGTATCGAATGCATGGGATGGAGCTCCCCCATCTACGCTTACGGCTGCACGAACATAGCTCTTACGGGAAAAGGGACGCTTGCGCCGAAGATGGATTACTGGCGCGGACTTGTGCGACAGCCTCCGCCTGGAGCGAAGATTGTCGGCGAGGCCTTGTACGGCTGGTGCTCCACGAATGCGCCTCTTGCCGCCCGCGATCTGACGAAGCTTCCGCCTTCCCCTCTGAGCCGTCCGGCGCTTCTTCACTTCAACCGCTGCAAAGGCGTCCGTCTGGACGGAATCAGCATCAGGCAGTCTCCGTATTGGGTGATTCATTTCTACATGTCCGATGATGTCGCTGTGCGTAATGTCGATCTCTTTGCGTATGGATGCAACAATGATGCGGTGGATATCGAAATGACGAGCAATGTGCTTGTCGAGGACTGCACGTTTTTCAGCGGGGATGACGGCATCTGTCTGAAGGCCGGGCGCAATGCGGACGGTTGGCGCCTTGGCAAGCCTACGGAGAACGTGACGGTCAGACGATGCCGAATCGATTCCGCCCATTCCGTTCTCGCGTGCGGCAGCGAGCTTTCCGCCGGCATCCGCAATGTACTTGTTGAGGACTGCGTGGCCGGTTCCGTCCGTTCCGTGATGAATATCAAAACGAACGACCGGCGTGGCGGTTTCGTCCATGACGTGACCGTGCGGAACGTCAAGGTTCGCCACACGGATGCGGTGTTCAATGTGAGGTACAATGGCTTTCGGTGGAAGTTTCCGGATTACGAATTGCGAGATACCGACATTTCGGATATCCGCCTTGAGAACATAGCGGTTCATAACGCGCGTGAAGGTGTGCGTGTGCCGCCGCGTTCCCGTCTGCCGCCGAAAAACGTGTCGCTTCGCAACATAACGCTGGACCGTCTTTGCGGGAATCTCGTCGATATGCCGGACGCGACCGGCGTGACGCTCGACAATGTGACTGTGCTCAATCCCGGAATTCCTCGTACGGGAGTGATCTTTGACCGCATCGAGAACGCGGACAGGTATGCCGGAATTTCGCCAGAATTTGCAAAGGCGATCGCGTTTCTCAAGCGACCGGATCTTTTCAGCCTTGATCCCGGCAGGTATGAGATTGACGGAGATGATGTGTTCGCTCAGGTGACGGATGTCACGCTCAGGCCTGTGGAGGAGTCTGTCGCTGAGCGACACCGCGATTATGCCGACATTCAGATGACCTTTGGAAGCGACAGGCGCGGTGGAAGAGGTTCGAAAGAGCTTGTAGGGTTCGGCGACCTGCCGCCGGGTGTGAAATTTCCTCCGTTCCCGAAAGGGGCGGACGGAACGACCGTGAAGGCGGTGCTGCCCGTCGCTCCGATCTGCGAGAATCTGTTCATGATTGCGTTTCCGGGAGCAGCGCACGCGCCGTGCCTGTCGGACGGCGTTACGGTCGAGGAACGGAAGATATGCATAAAGGTTCGCATGAATCCGAGGAAGCGTGATGTGCCGTTTCAGAAGGGGATGACCTGGGGATTCGGACATTGTCCGGGATATTTCACTTCGGCGGCGGCGCATGCAGAGGTGGATCGCATGTACGATGCCGGAATCCGCTGGATCGTGCTTACTCCAAATGTGTGGCAGGATACTTTCGCTTCCATGCGCCAATACGACGACTATGAAAAGTCCATCCCGGAGCATGAGCTGGAAAGTATCATCGCTTACATCCACAGCAAGGGGATGCATGTGCAACTGCGTCCGATGCTTGAGTGTCAGGACGGAAACGGACGCCACGCAGTGGTGGTGGGTCCTGATTCGCCACGCGCTGGCAAGCCGCGTGGTCATATGTCTGCATGGTTTGCATCGATGCGGGCCCGTTCGAGACGATATGCGCAGCTCGCCGAACGGACGAAATGCGAAATGTACTGTCTTGATTCCGAATTTGACAGGTTCATCATGAGAAGCGAGCAGTGGAGAGGCGTTATCGCGGCCGTCAGGGAGGTGTATTCAGGGCTTGTGACGAGCAGCCATACGATACACTGCAACGACTTCGACTGGGAAACGGTCGTTTCAGACAAGAATCACTGGTTTTATGCGCTGGACGTGCTTTCGGTAAGCGACTATTGGCAGGGACGGGCTGAAGATGATTCCGATCCTCCTTCCGTGGGGAGGATGATGCGTTTTCTTGAACCGCACCGCGAGACGCTCCGTCGCGTCGCCTCCATATACGGAAAACCGCTTCTGTTCGGCGAGTGCGGATGCGCCGTGCGCAGGTTTCAGGCGAGAAGTCCGTCGGGATGCACGCTGGCTAATCCGCCGGACGAAGATGAGCAGGCCGTTTATTACGAGGCGTTTTTCCGCACATTCAAAGACGAACCTTGGTGCAGAGGATTCTATTTTTGGCGGTGGACCGATCCGCTCTGGGATGACCCGGACAGAAGCAATCTGTTCAGGTTCTCTCCCAGGGGGCACAAAGCGGAAAAGGTGCTGAAGTCGCTTTACGAAAATTGCATCAGATGAGGGAACAGTACATGAAGAGCATTTTTATGGCCATGGCAGTAGCATTGGTTGTTGCAGGTGGTACATCTGCGGCGACGAAGGTGGCGTTCTTCTTCGATACGGAGGATTATACGTGCGACAGGTCGAATGATGCGATCCGTGACATCGCCAATATCCTGAAGTCCGAAGGGGTGAAGGGCAACTTCAACGTCGCCGGATATCTCGGCGCGAGGATAGTGGAGCTTGGCCGCCATGATGTGATCGAGGCTCTTCGCCACCATGTGCTCGGCACGCAGACCCTCTATCATTCCCGGCATCCCGACATTGCGGAAATGGGCGACAACCCAAGCTATGAACGCGCTTACCGTGATACGATGTCCGCAGAGGCGCGCGGCGTCGGAATGCTGGAGGCGGCGTTCGGCGAGGGGCGCATAGTGTTCGCCTGTCCTCCGGGGAACAGCGTGTCCGCTGTTGCGATGGACGTATATTCCGACCTCGGGATACCGGTCAATGCCGCCACCGGATTTACGGGCGGAACCGCCAGAAAAGGGCCGTATGGTGACGGAATGCTTGTCCGTGACGGTTGCGAGGTGTCGGGACTGTGGTACTTCAACCAGTATCATCCTCCGTACTACAGATCGTTTACGCTTGAAAGCTTCATGCCGCGCAACGGTTCGGCGTGTCCTGATTTCAAGAAATGGTTCGATGGCATGGCGGAGTACGACTATGTCGGACTGTACATGCATCCGCACATGGCCTTGAAGAAGAAGCATTGGGATGGAGTGAACTATCGTCATGGAAACAACTGCGAATGGCGCAAATGGAAGCAGGTGGAGGACCGTGATCCTGCCGATACTGCAGTCTATTACGAACGGTTTAAGGCTTTCATCCAGGCGGTGAAGGCGGATCCTCGTTTTGAGATCACTGATGTTGCAGAGATGATATCCTCGTTCAAGCCCCGGCGTATTATTGCCTCCGCCGATATTCCGGCAATCCGCGCTGCGTTGATGAAGGATTTCAACACCATCCGCACACCGGCTTCGTGGTGCGTGGCCGATGCGTTTCAGGCCGCCGTGCGTATTCTCCGTGGGGAGAGGGAGTATTATCCGTCAAAGGTGAAGGTGTTCGGTTTTCTTGAGCGTCCGCGTGGCGTGAAGTCTGAAACGTCGGTCTCCGCCGCAGACCTCAAGGCGGCGGCAGGCAAAATTGATCTTTCCACGTTCCTTCCGCCTGAAATAAATGTTGGCGGCAGGATGATTGGTCCTGCGGACTTCCTGTTTGCGGCGCTCGAGGTGATTGAGACGGGTTCGGCATCCGTGAAGGTGGTTCCGCGTGAACAACTGGGCTCGTTCAAGGAGGTTCCGACGATTGAGTTCATGAACATCTCAAATTCCTGGGTGCATACGAAAGAGTTCAAGGATCAATATCTTTCCGAACGCCTGCGGCTTCAGCTCTGGACGCTCCGCATCGAATGATTGAGGAAAATCAGGGGACAGCTTTTATGATATAATCAAAAATCTAAGAAAGGAGTCCGTCTTGAACGGAATGTAAGAAAACAGACCATGAAAGAACGTTTGTACTCTCTTGATTTGTTGCGCGGATTGGATATGATGCTGCTTGTTGTTGTTGGGCCGCTCGTGAGGGCCGCAAACAGCGTCTGGACGCTGCCGGTGCCGGTCATGAGGCAGTTCAGCCACGGATGGGAGTGTTTCACACTGTGGGATATCATAATGCCGCTTTTCATTTTCATGTGCGGGGCGGCGGTTCCATTTGCCCTGCACAAACGGATTGAAAAAGGCAGACCCAAGCCGGGCTTTTGGCGGCATGTGCTGGGGAGGGTGGCGTTATTGTGGATTCTCGGCATGATAGTTCAGGGGCGGCTGCTGACCTTTGACTGGGGCTTGATGTCGCCATACTCCAATACATTGCAGTCTATAGCGGTCGGTTATTTGGCAACCGCCTGCCTGATGCTGATGCCGTCCAAGGCGTTTCGCATCGCCGCTCCGATTGCACTGGCGTTGACGTATACGGTATTTCTCGCATGCGGTGATTATACGGAATTCGGCAATTTCGCATTCAAGAGCGACTTTGCGATTCTCTCCGCGATTCTGCCGGCCGATAATCCGTTCGTGGCCAAGCCCAGCCATTATACATGGTTTTCCACCTCGTTCATGTTTGCCGCCATGACGATGGTCGGTTACCATGCCGCCGAAATTATCCGCGGCGCCGAAGCCATGAAAACCAAGGCAATCAAACTGTTTGTCTTTGGAGGGGTGATGGAAATCGCCGGTTGGGTGGTTTCACCGTGGATACCGGTCATTAAACCGATTTACACGTTGTCGTTCTCCGCCCAGGCGATGGGCTGGTGCGTGATTTCGCTGGCGGTTCTGTACGTCATTGCCGATATTCTTAAATTCCGCCGTGGCATGGAAGTTGTTGTTCTTTTCGGCCAGTTTGCGCTTGCCGCATATATGTGCGGCGGCTCGTTTTTCCGTCCTGTGCTGGATGCGCTTGCAGGCATTCTCACTCAAGGCTTTCCGCACCTGTTAGGCGGCAATACCGCCATGCCGGTGGTGAAGTCGGTGGCCGTGGCCGTGGAATTGACCGTTTTGCTGGCGCTTTACCGCAAGCTCAAATCAGCCGGGAGTCGCAGATGCGCCATTTGTGAAAAAGTACATCTTTGACGGCGATTGCAGAGTTCCTTTATTTTATTGGCTGCAACCATATCGCCATAGTTTTCAAGTTTCTCTGCGACCTGTTTCAAACGGTTTGCGTTTTGAGGCTTGAAATCATCGGTCATATTCCCCAAACACAGCGATAGTCGTCGTATGTGTTCAGAAATGAAAAGGTCACCGGTCGCCGTATAAGTAATAAAATGAGTTTTCGCGTCTACTATTATCGGTACAAAAATGGTATAATAATGGCGTTTCAAGGATGAATTACTAGTATGTGCATGTTAGATGAGATACGTGCGAAGCGTGATGAGATATACGCTATTGCAAGGGCGCACAAAGCCGAAAAGCTTTGGGTGTTCGGTTCGTGTGCACAGAAAGGAGACTTTTAATGGGTGAATTATCTCGAATTGGTGCATTGATTATTTATATGCGTTTTTATGACACGAGGCAACATCATAAACCTCATGTTCATGTGAAATACAACGATAGTGAGGCTGTGGTGGCTCTTGATGGCGAGATGTTGTCAGGAAGTTTGCCGGCAAGGCAACAGCGGATACTTGATGGTTGGATGGCGTTGCATGAGGAAGAGGCTTATGCGGCATGGAATCTTGCTGTCCAAGGAAAGCCTTTCGAGAAAATAGTTTCGGGTATTTAAGTCAAGGGGGATTTTTATGATAGTGCGCGATGGAATATGTTATGCTGAGAATCAAGAGCCGGTGTTGAAGATTACCGGGTTTGAAAATTGTGGTAATCACCAAATGCGAGTCGTGTTTAATAATGGAGCGGCGCGTATTTTTGACGGACGTTCGCTTTTGCAAGGGAAAGCGTTCGCACCATTGTCAGATGCGATGGTATTTGCAGATTGCAAGCTTGATTATGAAACGTTGACATGGCTTGACGGTGAATTGGATGTCGCTCCCGAATTTGTTTATGAGAACAGTTTCGCTTGTGAGCAGTAGTTTGAAAGTGATGGTGTATTATGGATTTTTCACATCAGTAACTAAAAAAATGAAAGGAAGAAAAGATAACTGATTGAAACGATATACCGGTCGCAGTACCTATAGTGGCCGGCTTCTCCACTTGGTTAGTTGTTAGGAGTCAGGGGTCAGGAGTTAGGGGGTAGAAAACTCTAAACTCTAAACCTAAAATTCTAAACTAACCAAGGAAAATAAGGGGATATGCCCTTCAATAAGACGAGATAAGTTAAAAAGAGTGGGTGGACATTTGGTTAATTGAATGATTTCTGTTGATTCTTGAAGGGACAGACCCTCCAAAATGCAACGCGCAAGCTGCGCGTTGTACGGGTGGGGTTAAGATAAATGGATGGGATAAGATTTCGTCCGCTCCGTAATCTTGAGAATCAGTCCAAATCATATTCTCATTGATTCACCGTCTCATCAGAAGCGAGAGAATTGTTCCGAACAGAATTCTCATCACCCATCACCCATCTCTCCCTCCGGCGGCGGATTGACCGGTTTGGGCGGCGAAAAGTCGCCGCGCCATTGATGCTGATTTCTGGCTCATGATTAGTTTCTCCTGTCGGCGCGGGCTGAATGCCTTCGACAGGAAACGCCCCATCTCGCGCTGACGAAATCCGGGTACAAAAAAGGCGCGTCGTTTCCGACGCGCCTGAGGCTTGGTTTGGGGGTTGTTCTTTCATGGATTTTTCCTTGTGTGTTTTTTAGAAAACCCTACCGACACTTGCTGGGTAGGGTGGAGTGAAAAGCGCGAAAAATGCTGTGGGATTTGGTATAATTTTCGTCATCAAGGGATGTAAGGGATGGGGTTGTTATGGCTACCGAAACAGAAAATCAGATAGTTGTGTACCAGCCTGATGGTGTGATGCGAATAGAAGTTCGTTTTGATGGAGAAACGGTCTGGCTTCCGCAGTCTCAGATTGCGGAATTATTCTCATGTTCTCTTGAAAATGTACGACTTCATTTGAAGAACATTTATGCAAGTGGAGAGCTGGAGAAAACGGCAACTTCCAAGGAATCCTTGGAAGTTCGAAAAGAGGGGTTGCGAAATGTCACCCGTAAATTTTTCTATTATAATTTAGATGCAATTATTTCTATAGGGTATCGTGTCAATTCGATTGTTGGTGTTCGTTTTAGGCAATGGGCAACACAAGTAATAAAAGAACGGATGTTTGCAGGTGCTATGCAGGCGGCTCAATTTGCTGCAATTGACCGCCGTCTGCTTTCACATGAAAAAGATATCGCCGAGCTGAAGGA
>JAZOAC010000108.1:0-2933 GCA_045595285.1 Kiritimatiellia bacterium
TGCGGGCGCGACTCGATCGTAAGAACGCCCTGTCCGCTTTCGGCGACGCGTCCCACATACTCCCTGAGCTGCGCCTCCGTCTCCGTGCCGTGCATCCAGAAGAGCGGACCTGTGTTCTCGCGCACCGCGCCCTGCGGCGAGCGAAAGTCCTGCGCAATATCCGCCGTACAAATACCGCAGAGAAGCGCCGTCGTTATTCCTATTGCCAGTTTCATCGTCATCTCCTTTATCTAACAACCACAACGCGCGGGTTGATGAGCCTAAACGGTTTCGTCTTCAGCGTGTTGGCACCACCCCTGACCAGACGTGTGATGTCGAGCCGATATGGTTTGCCTATGAATCCGCCGGCAAAGGTGCCGTTCACCGTCACCGCCGCGCTCTTCTCGCCTTCAACGTTGTCGCACACAAGATACACACGCTCTCCTCTCTTGGTTTCCGCCAGCGTGAACGCGAGCTCCGTCGCCACGCTTTCGTCATACGGACTGCCCGTGAACTTGGGTTTTATCCCGAACCTACCCCAGACGCCGCGTCCATACTTACAGACTTCACGCGGCTTCACGACGACATCGCCATCCCGGGACACGCCCCACGACTTCGCGTCCGAGAACAGGCGACCAGTCAACCACTTGACAGAACACACGAAACCGGCAGGCCCGGGAAACGCGTTGCCCGCAAGCACCTTGATTTCGTTGCGGCCCGCCTCAAGCCGGAACTTCGCCTGAGTCGGCAAACGCCAAGCGTCGTAGTTCGCGCCCGACTCCTGTTTCGCCACTTCCTTCCCGTTTACGTAGATGTACGCCTCGTTGTCGCATGCGAACACGATCTCCGCGTCATCCGCCTCCGGCACGTCGATGCTTGAACTGAACGTCACCTTCCCATACGCCTCCGAATCAATAGGATGCCAGATCCACTTTGCATAATAGTAGAGTTCCGCCGCAGACGTATTCGTCTTCTGCGCATCATCTACAGCAACATGCTCTGTCTGCTCCTTCACGGTCGCCGCAACCGCCGTACCCTGCGGAATATCGATGCGGGGGAATACTGTGCCGGTTGCGGAATTCGGCCACACGAGAAATACCGCCTGCGACGGCTCGAGCGAGAGTTTCACGAGGCCGTTCTCGACAACGGGCTTCTCGACCGTGCCCTGCATCGGGTCCCACAGTTCGGCCTTCTCGACCGGCCATTTCGCGCTGAGCACGATGTCGCGGCGGCGGGCGAAGTCCTGATTCGCGATGAACAGCGTCTCCGCGCCGTTCTTCACGTAATGGTTCACGGCGAGCATGCGTCCATCAGCGGCAGTAAGGCCGGGGAAGTCGAAGTCACGCAACGCAAGCGGCTTGTCCGTGCCAGGATAGTTCTTCGAGAGCGCGGATCGCAGCTGCGCGCCGTTCGGCTCGCCGTCAATGAAGATCGCTGTCGGCTGCGCGAAGATCGCATCTGCCGTACGCTTCACGTCGTCGGACGATTTTCCGCGCGTCGGGGTGTTGCACGGCTTGATGCCGTAGCCGACAACCACGCCGCCGGCATTCGCGAACGCAAGCGCCTTCTCGAGGACCGCGAACGGCACGTACTCCGTCGCGGGGAGCGAGAGAATGTCGTAAAACTCCCTGCCGTTCGTCGTGCGGAGAGCAGGACGCCCCGTGCGAGGGTTCTTCGCGATGCGGGCGGTCTCCACGACGTCATAGCCCATCCAGTCGCTGTCGAGCTGCGCATCCTGAATCGCGAACGCGAACATCTCGGGACGGATCGTCTTGCCGACATGAAAACTGAGCCCCGGCACACACTGCGCGATATGGCAGACGTGCTCGCCCTCGGAGAGCAGCATGGCGCAGCGGTTGTTGTAGTCAGCCCACACGCGGAAGAGCGGATAGCGGGGCTCCTTGCCGCCGTTGTAGAAGTACGGCGGGCAGTCCCGGTCGAACGGCGACTTCGGATTGAAGGCGTGGGGAATCAGAAAGTAGCAGCCCTGGGACTGGTGCCAGTCGCTCAGCCACTTCATCTCCAGGCAGGTCAGGTCCTGTCCGTAAGCGCCGAAGATCTCGCACAGATTCTTTCCGTTATGTCTATTATATATGTGGGCGGTGGACGAGGCGTATTTCGGCATCTGACCGAAGTCGATCTGACGCCACCTGTCCTCGCGCTGGTTGGGATAGTACTGGCGGCAGACGAGATCGACGCCCGGCACCTCCACGTACTTCATAAGCTGCATAACGTTGCCGCCGGACATCGCGAGACTGTAGAAGCATTCGGCATGCTCCATGAAATGCCCGCAGGAGATCACTCCGTGCTTGCGGCACCATTCGCTCTGGCGCCCGTACATCGTGCGCCCCCACGCCTCGGCGCGCGCATCGTGGTAGCGGTAGATGGCGCACGCCTGCGCCTCGGGGTCGGCTAGCTTGAACTTGAATGACGTGAGCAGTTCGCCGATGTCCTCGCCGCGCGCCTTCAACTCCTTTTCGAGCGCCGGCCCCCACACGCCCATCGTCTCAGGTTCGTCGAAAAAGAATCCCGCGATCGTGCCGTCGTCGAATGCTGACTTGTAGCGGTCGTAATACGGCTGATAGTAGCTGGCGAGAAACCAGTCCACAGCCTCCTCGTCCAGACCGTTTACATACGCAAAATGCCCCTGCGTATGGCCGAGCCCCTGCACCCTGCCCTTCGGCGGCACATTCCAGGAATACACAATGGTCTTATCTCCATCCGGGCCGATCCTAAAAATGCCATTGCTCGTTTCAGTTGCGACAACGCGACAGATTTCATTCTTCACCTTGCCTGGTGCGGCGTCCTTCGCGAAAACTTCGGCTTTGATGTCGCGGCACTGGTACTTCTCCGGAATCGGGTACTTGCCGCCCATGCCCTGGCTCGGCCACCAGTAGTCAAGTCGGATCGTAGCCATGTCGTTCTGTGAGCCAAGGAGTTGTGGGCTTGGATTG
>JAZOAC010000109.1:0-15451 GCA_045595285.1 Kiritimatiellia bacterium
GCGCGACTAAACGCACCTTACTTCCCTAGGGAAGTTATCAGAAAAGAGATATATGTCAGACAAGTACAATCCTCTGGTATTCCATACAGTTCGCATGAGTAAATGAACCAGATCAGGTGCATTTACTTCCGCACTCTACCGCAAGAACGCAATCGCGTGATTCCCGGAAAAGGCACTTGACGCAAAACAGCCACAATAGTATACTTATAAACTTGTGAGTCGCATTAGGTGAGTGCCGACTGCGGCGAGCATAGAAAAAACTAAGGACTAAATCAAGATGGATATCTATTGTGGTAACCTGGCTTACGCCACTACCGATGACGGATTGAAGGCCGCATTTGCGGCGTATGGCGAAGTTACCTCCGCTCGCGTGGTGACCGATCGCATGACCGGTCGCTCCAAAGGCTTCGGCTTCGTTGAAATGCCGAACGCCGAGCAGGCCGAAGCGGCAATTGCCGCGCTGAACGGATCCGAAATGGACGGACGTCCGATTCGTGTGAATGAATCGCAGCCCAAACCGCAGGAAGATCGCCGTGGCGGTCGCGGCGGCCGTGGCGGTCGTGGTGGCTTCGGCGGTGGTCGTGGCGGCTTCGGCGGTGGTCGCGGCGGTTTTGGTGGAGGTCGTGATCGCGCTCCGCGGGACACCCGCTGGTGAGCTGAATCGAAACGGCTTTTAAAAGACGGCGCGGGTGTATGTCCGCGCTGTTTTTTCGATTGACAAGGGGCTTGTTCGAATTAGAGGCAGAAGGTGTCGTTCAGATATGTCGATTGAAGGTAAAATGGACATGCCGGTGAATCCGGCGCTGTTTGCGGACGATCCGGACTGGGCGTCGTGCGTACCGGAGATTATGTCCGGAGGCAGGAAGTGCGGCATGCCGGACCATGAGGATTGTTCGCCTCTTGACGTTGACGCCGTGGCCGGACATCTCATGCCGGGTGGCACACTCGGCACCATGAAGGGCTATGAGGCCAGGCCAGGCCAGATGGACATGCTCAAGGCTGTAGTTCGCACGTTCAATTCGCGGGAGCACCTGATGATAGAGGCGGGGACTGGAGTCGGAAAGTCCCTCGCATATCTGATCCCATCAATAAACTGGGCGGTCTTGAACGATACGCCGGTCGTCGTCTCGACGGCAACGCGCAACCTTCAGAGCCAGCTAATCGATAACGACATACCTCGTGCCGTCAAGACCGTCAAGGACGAAGTGCGAGTTGCACTCCTCAAGGGTCGAGGGAACTACCTGTGTCTGCGCTCTCTTGGCGACATCATGCGTGACGGTTACTATGCAATGAGCCGAGATGAACGTGAAGAGTTCGGCACGGTGGTGAAATGGCTCCATGAAGAAGGATGCGACGGCGATCTTGATTCTGTGAATCTGCCGCTTCTGCGTGGCAGGCTTGTCTGTGCAGGTGAGGATTGCGGCGGCAGAAGATGTCCGTACAGTTCGAGATGCTTCATCCGGAAAGCACGCGAACGCGCAGTTCGCGCACACCTGATCGTCGCGAACCATTCACTCGTGTTGGCGGATGCTGCCAATCCTGCCGGAGGATTGCTGCCTGCGTACGGAAGGTTGGTGTTCGACGAGGCGCACAATCTTGAAGATATCGCTACCGAGTTTTTCTCCGTGGAGTTCTCGCGCGAATCGCTTGCTCAGCTGATGAACAAGGTCACTCGCCGCAGGCGCGGGGATCGTGGTCGCGAAAAGGGGGTGCTTGGATCCATACAGCGCCAGCTGGACAATGGATCTCTTGCGAATGCAGAAAACGCGTCCATGATACGCGAACTGGTCCAGAAGGCGCGTACGACGTGTGTGTTCGCGCAGCTTGAAGCGGATGCACTGATAGATGTAGCGTCGAACATGTTCAATCCCGCAGCCGATTCGGAGATGATCCGCTACCGCAGGGTTCGTGTCGGTGAGAACGAGTTTGGCCCCCGTCAGTATTCACTGAACGGACTTTTCAAGACCTATGATCCCGTCCAATGGGATGAGAAGCCTCTTTCTGACGGATTGCTGAAGTTCGAGGAGAAGCTTGCCGATGTCGCCGATTCCCTGTCCGGCATATCGAAGTGCCTTGCAGGCGCCGCAGATGAAGGAGAGTTGAATTTCTTCGGAGACTTGGCCGCACAGGCGGAGCAGGCTTCACTTGCCGTGCGCTCCTATCTTGCCGACGTCAAGTTTGTCCTCGCCGGCGGCGATGGGCAGTATGTATATTGGATGGAGCGGATTAAGAGGTTTGGCAGCAAGGGGGAACATCGAGTGGATGTCCGTCTTGTAGCGGCTCCGTTGAGCATCGCAGACAAGATGAGGGATTGTTTCTATAGGTTGAAGGACTCCGTTGTCTTGTGTTCTGCGACACTGCGCGTAGGGGACAGGTTCGATTACATGGCGAAGCGCCTCGGGTGTGTGCCGCAGGAGGGCTCCGACGGCACGGATTGCCGTACCCGACGTCTGGTTGCCGCATCTCCGTTCGACTATTTCCGTCAGTCGCTTGTTATGGCCACGGACTTCCTGCCCGATCCGTCGACAGAACCTGGGAAGTACATCGAATCGCTCGCTCCGTTTCTTGCGCAGCTTTTTGACGTGTCGGCCGGCAGGGGACTCGTGTTGTTCACAGCCTACGATATGATGCGCAAGATTGCGAATCTGGCGCGACCGCTGTTCGATGTACTGGGGCTGGAACTCTTCGTGCAGGGAGAAGGTCTTTCGCGTGAGGCGATGGTGGCACGTCTGAAGGCGGGTGGACGGGTCGTCCTCTTCGGTTCCCAGAGTTTCTGGGAAGGGGTTGACGTCGCTGGCAACGCTCTTTCGTGCGTAGTGCTGGCGCGTCTGCCGTTTCCTCAGAAGGGTGAACCGGTCACAGAGGCGCGAAGCGAACAGATCGAGGAGTCGGGCGGCAGTTCCTTCCGCGACTATATGGTTCCCGAGGCCGTGATCAAATTTCGTCAAGGATTCGGCCGCCTTGTACGCACAAAGAGCGACCGAGGTGTTGTAGTTGTTACAGACCGCCGCATCGTCTTGAAGAACTACGGCGCGATATTCCGCAAATCGATAGCGGCATCGGTTCATTCCGTATCTTCAAAAGAAGAGGTCTTAGCCAGAACATCCGAGTTTCTTGATTCGCCGGGGATTGCAAAGCAAGTGGCGCTCTGACCGCTCCCGACAAGCCTGGACTCAGCGTATCCCTCGAATGGACAAGTCCGAGTTCTATCGAAAGAGGGGATACTTGAACCATCCGGTGTTCATCTAGGACTCGCAGTGCATTTGTTATATTATTTTTGCGCATTTCTTTATAGGTTTTAAACTGCATTTCCGGTAAAATCCCAGGCCATGAAAACATCCATGCTTCTCAACTGTTGGGATTGGACGGCCATCGCCGTCTTTTTCGTGCTTCTCATCGGCATCGCTTTGAAGTGTTCAAAGAAGGCCGGAAAGGATGCGAAGGATTTCTTCCTCTCCGGGCGTTCCATGCCCTGGTGGCTTATCGGCGTGTCGATGTGCGCGGCGTCCACCTCCACGAATTCCGCCAACATGTTCACGGAGTTCATCCGCAATTCGGGGCTCAGCGAGAACTGGAAGTGGTGGGCGTTCCTGCTGACGGGCATGATGACGGTGTTCGTCTATTCGAAGCTGTGGGTGCGTTCCGGCGCGAAGAGCGACATAGAGTTCTACGAGCTGCGCTATTCGGGGAAGGCGGCGGCGTTTCTGCGCGGGTTCAGGTCAATCTATCTCGGGATCGTGTTCAACGTCATCACGACGGGGCTGGTGATGCTTGCAGCCATCAAGATCGGCCAGGTGCTTTTCGGCGTCGATCAGTGGACTGTCATCATCGTCACATCCGTTGCCTCCATAATATACTCTGCGCTCGGCGGTTTCCGCGGCGCCATTTATACGGACTTCTTCCTTTTCATGATAATCATGATCGGCGCGGTCGTCGGCATGGTGTACGCGCTCGACCTTCCGGAAGTCGGCGGATTTTCGGCGATGATGTCCAATCCCGTCGTGCAGAAGCATCTGTCCTTCTTCCCTGACGCGGGCGACACAGACCTTTTCGTCGCCATCTTCGTGATCCCTATCGCAATCCAGTGGTGGAACGTGTGGTACCCGGGCTCCGAGCCCGGCGGAGGCGGATACATCGTCCAGCGCATGCTTTCGGCCAAGAGCGAGAATCATTGCGTCGCCGGCTCCGTGCTCTATCAGGTGGTGAACTATGCGATACGTCCGTGGCCGTGGTACCTTACGGCGTTTGCGTCGCTCATCGTATTTCCCGACCTTGCATCATTGCAGAAAGCGTTCCCTCACATCAATCCGTCGCTGGTGAAGGGCGATCTTGCCTATCCCGCCATGCTCACCTTCGTCCCTAACGGCTGGCTCGGCGTGGTTGCCGCCGCCATGATGGGCGCTCTCTTCTCCACGGTCGCGGCGCATCTCTCGATGGGGTCGAACTATGTCGCCAACGACTTCTGGAAGCGTTTTGTGCGCCCGAACGCCTCGGAGAAGGAACTTATCGTCGTCGGACGCTGGACCGTTGTCGTGCTCATGGTTCTCACCGGCGCCATCGCTCCGCTGCTTTCGTCCGCAGGCGCGGTGTTCAACCTCATCCTGCAGATCGGTGCCGGCACGGGGCTCATCTATCTTCTGCGCTGGTTCTGGATGCGCATCAACGCATGGAGCGAGATAACCGCAATGGCGGTATCGTTCGTCGTGGCGGTGTTCCTGCAGCTCGTGTATCCGCATCTTGGTCTGCCGCCGCTCCAGTCCTGGCACCGTCTCATCATCGTGATGGTCATAACCACCGCGGCGTGGGTCGGCGTCACTCTGATAACTCCGCCGACCGAGGCGGTGAAGCGTGCGGCGTTCCAGAACAAGATCCGCGCCAATGGACATGACATCGCCTGGGGCATGCTGGCGATGACTGTCGCCTGCATCGCGATCTATTCGATGATGTTTGCGGCGGGGTACTGGATATACGGAAAGGTGCCTTTGGCGTCCGTGATGACGGCCATATCCGCCGTTTCCGGATGTGCGCTGTGCCCGATCCTCAGGAAACTCAATTTGAAAGGAGAATAATCAATGCTCGGAGAACTCAATGCGGCCGAAGTGAAGGCCAAGGCAAAGGAATGTGGTGCGGATATCGTCGGAATCGCTCCGATGAGCCGTTGGGAGGGAGTGGACAAACAGCATGATCCACGCTACATCTTCCCCGGCGCGAAGTCGATGATCGTGCTCGGCTTCCGCATTCCGCGGGGAAGCCTGCGCGGAATCGAGGAGGGAACGCAGTTCCTCAACTATGCGTCCATGGGCTACGCCGCGCTGAACACGATCTACGGGCCGATGGTGCTTTGGGAGCTGAACCGCTTCTTCGAGGACCATGGCTATGAGGCCGTGCCGATGGCCAACCTCAACGGCGGCGAAGCGATCAATCCGCTCACCGGAAACTTTCGCAAGGGATGGAGCCGTCCAGTGCGTCCCGGCCTGCCCGCGCCGGACGTCGCGGTGGACTACCGTGTGGCGGCGTTTCTCGCGGGTCTTGGAGAGTTCGGGTATTCGCGCGCGTTCCTCACGCCGGAGTTCGGTCCGCGCCAGCGCTTCGCAATCATGCTTACGGACGCCGAACTCGAGCCGGACCCGATCTACACCGGCAAGATCTGCGACCGTTGCATGGAGTGCGTCAAGCATTGCCACGGCAAGGCTATATCCGGCACCGAAACGGTGAAGACCGTAATCGGAGGCGTTGAGGTCGAATGGGCGAAGCGCGACGAGGTGGCGTGTTCGCAGTCTTTCCGCGAGGGCGGCCTGAACCGCGAGCTTTCCCCGTTCGAGGGTGCGTATCCGCGCAAGTACGGCTATGGTCTTGCGCATGAGGGCAGCTGCGGCTGCATCCGTGCGTGCATGGTGCATCTCGAGGAGCGCCGCAAGATGAAGAACGAGTTCCGCAATCCGTTCCGCAAGCCCGGCTGGAAGCAGTGGGAGATCGACCACTCAAAGCCGTATGAGCTCACTCCCGAAGTGGAGAAGGAATACGAGGGGCGTATAGAGGACCAGTACGCCTACACGAACTACAATCTCAAGTCCAACTACGGTTCCGCCGCAGCGGCCGGCATTGACGGAGACGCGAAGAAATGAGTTCATTGTCCGAAAATGTGACCGCCGCCGAAGTGAAGGCGCTAGCAAAGCGTCTTGGCGCGGATCTCGTCGGCATTTCGCCGATGAGCCGCTGGGAAGGCGCTCCCAAGCAGAACGATCCGCGCTATATCTTCCCCGGCGCGAAGTCGATGATAGTCCTTGCGTTCCGCATTCCTCGCGGACTCCTGCGCGGGATCGAGGAGGGTACGCGATTTCTCGACTATCCCGGCATGGGATATGCCTCGCTCAATCAGGTGTACGGGCCGATGGTGCTCTGGAAGCTCAACGCGTTTCTCGAGGAGAGAGGCTACGAGTCTGTGCCGTACCTCAACTCCAACGGAGGCGACTGCATCAATCCGGTGACGGGTATGTTCCGCAATGGGCTGAGCCGTCCGGTGGAGGATGGCAAGCCCTATCCTGACGTACTCGTGCATTTCCGCATCGCCGCCTATCTCGCCGGACTCGGCGAGTTCGGTTGGTCGAAGGTGTTCCTCACTCCGGAGTTCGGTCCGCGCCAGCGTTTCGCGCTGATGTTCACGGACGCCGAGCTTGAGCCGGACCCGATCTTCGAGGGCAAGATCTGCGACAGGTGCAAGCTCTGCGTGAAGAGCTGTTCAGGACGCGCCATCTCGATGACGGAGAGCGTGAAGGTGACGCTTGCCGGACACGAGGTCGAGTGGGGCAAGCTGGATGAGCTCGCCTGCGAACAGGGGCTGCATGGCGGATGCAACGGCGAACTCTCGCCGTTCGACAAGGAGTATCCGCATCAGTACGGCTACGGTCGCGCGGTGGAAGGCGCCTGCGGCTGCATCCGCGCGTGCATGGCGCATCTTGAACAGCGCAAGAAGCTGAAGTGCGAGTTCCGCAATCCGTTCCGCAAGCCGGGCTGGACGCAGTGGAAGGTAGACCATTCGACGCCGCCGGAAGTGCCGCCGGAGTACGAGGGACGGATCGAAGATCTCGACGCACCCGTCAAGGAGAACGACGACTACAACCCGCTCAACGATTGATCAACAAAAAGATCACTGATCAGGGAATGGAAAGGTGTGCTATAATCTGATGCTGATTTGGAAGAAGGATCTGATACCATGATGGAGAGAATGATGTTCAATGGAATGCCGCATGCGGAGAATCAGCGCGTGCGGCTTTGCGATGCGGTGGCGATGCGCGGGTCTTCGCTCCGCAAACTGTCTGGGTGTGTACTTTGGATGTTGTTTGCGGGGGTCGCTTTTGCCGCCGCCTCGCTTCTGGCCTGCGATCCGGCGCGGATTGCGCATGGCCCACTTATGTTCACGGGTTTTGCATAAGCATGTGGAACAGGCACGTGCCTTTCGCCCCCGGGTCGACCGTGAAGGAATCCGTGTCGTGTGCGATTGTGCTCTCGTCCGTAAGATCCACGATGCGCTTCGCCTTGCGGGGCAGCTTTACGCGGACCGGACCGGATTCCTTCATGTGCACCATGCCGAAGTTCTCGTTTGCGTACACCACCGCCGGACGGTCGGTGTAGAGATGGACCCCCGCTGCGGCAGCAATCGCCCTGAACGCCGACACATTCAGTATGCCCGCACCCCAGAACACAGATGTGTGATGTGGAAACTTCTTTACTGCGGCGGCAGGCTCTCCGCCTTGCTCGTATCGTGCAAGAATCGTCACGCCCGGTTCATCCTTCACCTGGAATCGTGCCTCGAAAACCTGAGGTGGGATCGGCTTGGGGTTTGCATAGTCAATCTTGTATGAGAAGCCCCCGTAGAGAGGCGTATTTGACCACCCGAGCCGGTCTTCAACCGCATCACTACCGAAGGCGGCCTTGAAAGCAGTCCTGTCGGGCGTCATTACCAGAGTGTGCGGCGCGGTTTCCTTCTTGAGCGTGAATCCGCAGATATCCGTATTCTCATCGGAAATGTAGAGCTTTGTGCCTTCCGCCATGAATACCCCCGGCGCATACATCCATATCAGAGTGCGTCCGTTTCGCTCCAGCTTCTCGCGTACCGATCGTCTCTGCTCGACGGTAAGCGCCAGCTGCGCCGGGAAAACCACGACCTTGTACCGGTCAAGTTCCTTGGATTCCATCAGATCGTCAAGCAGCCACAGATCATACGGCGCACCGAGGCGGTGCCATTCCAGATTGCGGTTGAACGACACATGCTGCGCGGCCGTTATCGGTGATCGGCTGTAGTTGTATTCGATTCCGGCGGAAAGGCTCAACGGATCGAGGACGACCGCCACTTGCGTCGCGGACCATCGCGGGAAACGGGCGCTCATGCGCATCCACTTGTCGTACTTGGGCACATCCTCCATGATCTTCGGGTCTTCCCACCAGCGCTGGAACGTCCACTGATACGGAACGATCCCCGTCGTCATGTACTTGCCCAGTTCGCGGCGATAGACGGCAACCGACTCTTCAGATGTGGCCGTCTCGCCGAACCGGTGCCGTTTCGGAGTGAAGAGGTGGCTGCGGACATCAGACTGAAACAGGAAAATCTTGTTGTGGTGCATGAGCGATGCCACCGGGGCGTTTACGACGATGTCGTCTCCTGGACCCCGGTTCATGTAGCCGGGCGCAGGGCCGAACGAGTCCAGCCACGGACTCTTCAGAATGGGCATCATCTCACGGTGGTGGTAACGCCCGGAAAGGTAGCCGATCTGGCTGCAGGTGAAAATGCGTCCGTCCGTGAACTCCTTGGCCGCGCGGCACTGGCGGTCGACCCTGTGCAGGATTGCAAACGACTCGCAGCGGGCGTAGTCGATGACGCTGCGCTGAGTGAGCGGATCGAGGAATCCGCCGCCGAGGCGCGGCACCCTCTGCAGCATCGTAGGCGCTTGCGCATGGGCGAAAGAGAATCCCTCCCGTCCCCACGCGGACGCGAATGCCAAGACATCACCTCTGTACTCCCTGAGAAGCCACTTTCTGAAGAAGTTGGCCATCGCCGGACTGAAGTCGTGCGGCGAAAGATAGCGTGTACCGTCCAAGTGCCCGAAGTTGTTCTCCGCAAAAATCCCGAATCCGGGCATGAACCCGACGATCTGTGAGGCGTACGGCTGGGAAAGTATCCGCGCGAGAAAATCCTTCACGCTTTTTTCGCAGTACCGGCTCCAAGTCTCAGACCCGTACGAATAGCCGGGAGTATCGTATTTGAAGCCCTGGTCGGGGTCTTCCACACGTGCGAGTTCGTCCGGATAGGTGTCGGCAAAGGTGCGCGACGGATACTGCTGGAACCAGACGAAGATACGTGCATCCGGCTTCGTGTCAAGGATGAAGCGGGTCTGGAAATCAACGATCCTGAAGAACTCATCTGGATTGTGCGGTCCCCTGAGACTTGACGGCGCGGTTTCGTCGCACGTCATCGTGGCACCTACCACATAGACGGGGAAATTCCCTTTCTTTATGATCTCCCGGTGGTAGGCGAGGCTTCTTTCGTTGGCATTCAGACGCGGGCGGCACGTGTAGAGACTGTTCACGACTGGCTTTCCGTCGATAAACCAGGTAGGGACGCCCTGAAACGGCTTCACCTCCGATTTAGGCAATGTAAGCGGTACCCGCGGCACGGACGCGATTATCGGTGCGACCGCCGGCTTTCTTGCCGTCTCATACGATGCACGTCCAAGATACGCCGAATCGATGTCCGCGCCGCCTTCCGCTGCGATCATGAGCGATGCCGCGGCCGCGCCCTTCGGCGGCACAAGACGGAACGTGTGTCCGCGCCATGCGGAGGTGCCTTCGAACCGCATGCGCTTCATGCCGCAATCGCGTCCGTTCTTGTCGCGGAATGCGAAATCCACGGCAACCGTGCCGCCGCGCACCGACAGATGTCCGTTCAGCACTTCGCCGCCGCGCGTCACAATGGCGGCGGCGTTCGGCGCCGCGTATGCAAGTTCTGCGCCGGATGGCAGCCGCAATGCATACGAACCGTGATGCGCGTCGCCCGCCGTCCGCTTTGCGCTTCCGCGCACAGTGCACCAGCAATCGACAAAATCTTGGATGAGGTCTGCCTCCTCGAAACTGCCGTTCAGCAGTTGCGTTTCATCCGTCTCATCGCGGCAGTCTGCCATCGAAGCGTCAAGCTTCACGTTGCGCACAAGCCCGGCACCGCCTTTCGTGACAATCTCGTACCTTACCGCCTTTGAAGGAACCCTCACGATCTTGTGGAGACGGAACGGTTTCTCCGCGCTTTTGCCGCCGGTGGAAAGGGCGCGTTCCTCCCCGCACGTTTTTCCGTCGGCATCGGTGTAGCGCAGAGTGACGGACAGCTTCTGCGTGGCGTTCGTCGTAAAAAACTGAGCCGACAGGTGATGCCAGCCGCCCGGTGACACAGCCACGCCGCTCATGCCGTAGATAGGTGTCGCGAATACTGCCGAAACGCACAGGACGCCAAGCATTGCAAATCTGTTCATAGTCATGCTCCTATGGGATGATTATAGGTCGCAAATTGTATAGCGACTGGAATCGCAGAACGAATAAGATATCAAATTCTGATGTTGAACGCAATATATAAAATGAATATTCATATTAAATATTTACAACTTATTGAAGAAATAAAATCTCTTGACTTATTTGTCCCACTTGTCATATAATATGGCGCGTTGTGCAGAAAAGAGATTTCAAGAAGCCGATGTTTACTCTCGACCGTTCACGTCGCGGAGATCTGTCACGTCAGGTCTCGGCGGGTCTGCGTACGGCTATTGAGACGGGATATTACCAGCCGGGTGAAATTCTGCCGCCCGTACGCGATCTTGCCGAGATTCTTGAAATCAGCAAGGGCATTGCCGAACAGGCCGTCGCAAGGCTTCGCGAGGAGGGTTTGATAAGCCCGCGTCCGTCGGTAGGCAGCGTGGTGTGCGCATCGGACCGTCCGCTTTGGAAGGGACAGGTCCTGATCGTAGTGCCGCCGGATGGAGGCAATACCGCTGACAATACGATGTCGGCGGTTTTGAGAAACAGTCTTATCTCGAATGGATACCTTGCGCTTACCGCTCCCGTTTTAAGGGACGATGACGGGAAGTTCGACTTTTCCCTGCTGGACATTATGCTGCATCAGCAAACCGATCTCGTTGTGCAGCTGCATGACAAGCCGGAAATTTCAAGTTGGCTGTCGGCGCGCAACATTCCCTTTATATGCTGCACGACAGATTCGGGGGATATTCCTAATTCGTGTATTGGTGCAGTTCGGTTCCGGAAGGATGCCGCGATCTCATCGTTTGTATCGCATTGTTTAGAGAAGAATATTGATCGGGTTACGGTTGTCAGCGCGTGGAAACAAAGGGTGACCGTAGAAGCTTTGAAAGCTGCCGGCATTGGAGTGGATGACTGGCATATTGAGTTGCCGCTCGGAGCCGCAGGTGCACAGATTTCGAAAGTGGCATTGGATTTCATTTCAGAGCGGGTGCCGGAGATCAGGGAACGGTGTATCCGGAACATGTTCTTTACTGATGATTATCTGACATCCGGCGCACTGGTGGCGCTTCTTGGAGCGGGGATACGCATTCCCGAAGAACTGAACATAGTCACGCTGGTAAACAAGACCAATGGAAGCGGATTGACGTTCAATGTTCCGTTCACGCGCTTAGAGGCGGATCCAATTGACTGGGGACGCATCGTATCGGAATCGGTTTTGGGCTATCTCAAAGACGGTGCTTTCGCATCGGATGTGACTATCGGTCCGAAGTACGTGCGGGGGGGAACTTTCTAATCTTCACGAAACTCTAAAGGAGGAAATCATGAAACAAAAAAAAAATGAACTAATAAGTGTTAAAAAGCGCAGTTCTGCAACGGGGTGTTTGCTGTGTTGCGCAATGGTGTTTTCAGGATTCCTGCCTGTTTCGGCTTCGGGAACCGCTTCATCGTACGAAATTGAAGGTGTGGTTCTGAAAATTACGATTCCAGAAGGAATGACGAATGAAGTGGATGTATCCAAGGTGGCATGCGCCAATAATAACGAGATAACGGAAATCAGAAAGCTCGGGCGCGGCGGACTCCTGATGAATGACAAAACCGCGATTCCGAATTATACCGGCAACATTTACGTCGATCAAGGCACTTGGATTGCAGCCTGCACCAATGCGCTCGGGAAACTGTCTTCAAATACCGACGGCAGCGGGGTCGGTGAATTTTCAGTCGGAAATGGAGCCACATTGGCAATTGGAGGAACAGATCCTTTAATTAAAAACGATGGCAAGAAAATATCCATTGAGGGGACTGGTGTTGACGGTAACGGAGCAATACAAATAATATCAACTGCAGGAGAAGTTAAGCATGCGCTCGGGAAGAACATAGTTTTGACGGGAGATGCCACTATAGGTATGACGAAAAAGACTTTTTATTTTTATGGCATAGTATTTACATTTAATGGGCATAAATTGACTATAGTCAATCACGTCAGCAAAACTCATATAATGGTTTTTAACGGCAATTCAACTCCTATTATTATTCAATCTCCCGGTGAAATAGAGTTGGCGGATATGGCATACATCTCTTTTGAGGGAACAGTTTCATTGTTAGGCAGCGAAGGAAAACAGATAACGTTTAATGATGCTTCCAGATTTAAGAGTAACGCCATGAGAGGGCGTTATGAATGGCCCATGATCTGGAATTCCACAGCTGCAGTATCAATGATGAAGCAAACAACTTCTTCAAGCTTTGCTGTCACAAATCGCAGTACTTGGCATGGATCTGTTCGCCTCGATAAAGATATGAAAGTGGTAATTTCGGCTAATGATATGTTTGGATTGATGGGTCCGGTAAGCGGAATTGGAGGTCTTAATTTATCCTACGATAGCAAAAATATACCAGAAACCCCGACAAATTTTGTGAATCTTGCCAATGCGGGTAGCACTTTCGAAGGCGGCGTAAGCGTGAGGGATCTTATCGTCAATGTAAATGAGAATGGGGCTGTTCCCGCCGAAGGCGGTGTGTTCGCGCTGACCAACAGCATTGTAAACTTTGATTCGCATAAGAATTATATGCTCCCCAATGGGATTATTCATGTTGACGGTGATGTTTGGAGAAGTGTGTCCGGCGGCTTGGGAAAATGGAAAACCCTCGTTAAAACCGGTGCGGGAACGGTAAATTATGATTCTATAATCGGAGCGGAAGTTCTTGAACTTAAAAGCGGGGTAATGGAAATTTCCGAACAATCGTACCCGTTTGCCCGATTTGCGGGACTTGTTGAGGGTGTTGAATATTTTGCCGATACACTAAATGATCAAGGCGAAATAGTTGAGGAGGGTATAAAAATTAGCACCGCTAAAGCTAAAGACAACGGAATTGTGTACACAAACAGGGTGGTGATGTCACCTTATCTAATGAATACGGAAATGGGGGAATATTGGACGACTAAAAGGCCTGCCGACGATACAGATCATAAAGTTAAGGCTCATTGCACTACTTACAGCGGATATATGTGGAACAGAAGCAATAAAAGTGTCGATTGGACATTTGCGTGCAATGTCGCCAACTACACAGTCTTTCATTTTGATGATGAATTAATGTTTGAGCATAATCCCAGTTCTTCAAAAGCGATCGCAAAAGTGACAATTAGAGATATCGCCCCGGGATCTGTTCATCGTATTCGTATCGGAAATCACAGCAAGTACAACAAAGTGACTGACAATAAGACTCAAGGCGGTATCAGTTCGAGCACTACCGACCCTGTGTGGGGTAAGGAAAAATTGGGACTTCGCTGGGATCGGCTTGGTCGTGATACGACCGATCCGGCGAATTTCGAGATACTTGCGGATTCTGGCGACGGAATGCTTTTTACTCATGATATTCCCAATAACACCCTGCCTGAATTCGATCTCGTGAAGTTTAAAGGTGGAACGCTTCATCTCAATGGAGTAACAAATACTGTCACTGCTGTAGAAGGTATGCCCCTCGTTGCCGGGACGGGTAAACTGATCATTGAAAACAAGTGGACGATTGATGCGGCGGATATCGCCGATGGTTCTGCGGTTTCAGGACTCTCTTTCGGATTCGGTGCGGATGCCGAACTCGAAATCGAAAATTCTTCTGCGGCCAAATCTATGACGGGCACTCGCGAATGGACGGTAATCAAATCTGCTGAAGATATTACCGGTTCCATTACGGTGAAGGATGAAGACATGGCAACGCGCTGGACGGTCAATATTGACGGCAATGAGGTGAAACTCAAATACCGTCCGTTCGGTACTGCGGTTATTATCCGATAATACTTGTGGAAACAACATAAGATGAAAACAAAGGGTATTGCAGTTTCGCTTATAGTACTGTTTTCCGCTTGTTTATGTGTTGTCCGTGCGGATGGGGGTGCGCTTGCGTGCGCCCCTGATCCGTACAGGTTTACTGAAGCGCGTTGGATTTGGGCCGAGCCTAAATCCAATCCGCCCACAAATGCGTATTTCCGCATTGTTTTTGATGTGACGAAAAAGGTCAAGCGCGCTTGGCTCCATTCCATTATGGAGAACAACCGCGGTTTTTGGGTCAACGGTAAGAAGATTGAATTTAAGCCTCTTAAGGAAAATATGAAGCTCGGCGGAATGATCCGCGCTGTTGGTGCTGAAATCGGAGATATGCTCGTTAAGGGTCGCAATGTGGTTGCATTTGAGCGTTTTCGCACATTGACGAAGATATCGTTCGGTGCAATTGTGCATGGAGGAGTGGAATATACGGACGGCACCACATATTACTTCCATTCATCCGCAAAGGAAACAAAAGCGTCAGGCGTATTGAGTGAAGGTTGGAAGGATTTTGGTTTTGATGATTCTGCATGGCTTCCGGCATACGAACATGGCGGAGCGGATATGGTTCCGTGGGCTCGCCACAGCGATATCGTGAAACAGATGTCTTCGCCTGAAGAGTATGCCAAGTACCGCGACTTCATGGAACACGGCGGCGGCGCTTTCCCGGCATCGAAATTAGCGGCAGAACCGGAATCTCCCAATGCGAAGATTGTGTATCGTGGACTATTGCCGGGAATCGAGACGAATGGAAAGACCTTCCCTCCATATACGATGATGGAGTGTGAAATGGTGCCGGATCCGGCAAGCGAGTCGATTATCCGCAAGTGTGCCGCGATGGGACTTCATCTTTACGGAGTTCAGCGCTTCAACCGGCTTAAGTATCAGCGTCCTGACGGGACATGGAATTTCGATGCGTTCGGTCCGGGGCTTTGCCGAATTCTGCAGCTTGACCCGGAAGCGCGTTTCGTAATCAGCTACCAGAATGCAAACCAGCGTCTTGCCAAGGGCTGGGCGAAAAAGCATCCGGATGAACTTGTCGGATATGCGCGGAAAACAAATCTCAAGCATGAATATGCCGGCAATGCGGTTGCGCCGTCTTTGGCGTCTGAAGT
>JAZOAC010000110.1:0-19173 GCA_045595285.1 Kiritimatiellia bacterium
ATATAATGGTACAATATTGACAGTTTAATACAGAACGCTTTAACTTGCCTTGATAGTCAAGCAAGAACAAACATATATCCAAAGTCGAATACGTAACCGCAAGTTCAACCGGCCTTGGATCAAGGTTTTTTTACATCAAATCCTGTTTCTGAATTCAAAAAAACAAACCTTGTCGACAATTTACCCAACTTATAAAACTCTGCGTCTTTGCGACTCTGCGTTAAAAACAAAAATTTGCCAAAAGTTATTGATTTGACTTGCAGTTACTTTCAGAACTTGCGTTTAGTTTTGGACACGACGCAAGTTATCTACAGAGTGTCTTTTCTATTTGACAAACTGGGGGTGATGGTGAAGTGTTTTCAGTCCAGCCTTGCGGAAAGCGCAACATAGAAGTGATTGCAAACTCTACCATTCCGAGACAACTGGCATCTTGCCAGCTGATGATGAGAATACTACAGGGAGAGACTCGGAATCCGAGTCTCCCACGTTTCCAAACTGCTGGCTCAGTGCCTGTGAGGCCAGCCGGCGCCGTCCCTCTCGCGGGCAGCCGTCCAGAAATACGATGCTATCCCCTCGCCTTCGACAGATGCGCGATATTCCCGCATCGTCTCGAACGCATCCTCGAACGCCTTCTTCTTCGCACCGTCTTCGCTGTCCGCCTGCCAGGCCTTCTGTGCGACGCGCGTACGGTACGTCAGCCTTGCGTCCTTCAGGCCCTTGAGCATGAAATCAACCCGCTTTACCGCTATCGCGCCGGACGCTCCTGACTTCGCAGCCTTCGCCCTCACACGCCCGAGAAGCGACTCCGCCCTGTCGTACCAGGCCTCCGAATAGAGATCGGCCGCCACAAGGACGAAATTCTTGAACCCGCCGCCGGCATTTCCCCGGGGATCCTTGTTGCGCAGGCCAAGTTCCTGCCAATCCTCAACCGAAAGCCCCTTCCCCACATCCTCGAGAAACGCGCAATAGTCCTTCATCTCCTTCTCGGCGGGACGGAATGCCGACGCAAACTCGTCCAGCGCCTTTTCGTAGCCAAGCTTCGGATCGCGCATCAGGCGGGTGACCACGTAGTTCTGTATCGCCTGCGCGCTCCAGATCCCCGTTAGCGAATCCTGGCTTATCGCCATCATGCCGTTCTCGGCGGCGAACGCAATGTCGGACGCTATCCGGCGCGCGGTGTTTATCGGCATGTTGGCGCCGGCGAGCATATAGTTCGGGCGGTATATCATCTGCGTGGCACCGGCATTGCGCCATCCCGTCCAATGCTTCCGGAAGTAATCGCTCTCCGCCTGCGTGTACGGGAAGTACATGCGGGGCACGAAGGAGATTATCACGCCGTCGGAGACCTTCGTCTGTTTCGGAGCGGCAAGATAGTTCGCGTATGCATATCCGTACACGACGGCATCCTTCACCTTCTTGCGAGCCTCGGCAAGGACGGCGTTGTAGAACTTCGCGTACCGGTCGGATACGCTGGGCAGGGAAAGGAGAACCTTCGTTCCGCCGGTCTCGCCCCACTGCACATCGGCAAGGAGACGGAAACGACCCTTCTTCGTCAAGGGACATTTGCCGCTTCCGTTCCAGTAGTCGTTCTCGGCAAAGAGCGGATCCGGCGCATCCCATGAACGGCATGCGGCGCATGTGCACATTCCGGGAGTGTCGTTCTCGCATACGTTCACGCACGGAACGTAATACGGCTGAGGACGCACCGCACCGCTCTTCGACCAGTTCGCGACTATCTGCCGCCAGAGCGCGGGCTGCGAAACGCAAAGCGTAACATTCTTGCCGGTGTCATCCCCTTGAAGCGGTTCGCGCCTCCCGTTGGGAAGAAGGTTGAAGAACTCCGGATGCTCCTTGCCGTAACGACTCCACCAGTCGGTGAAGGCATGGCTGCCGTTGAACTTGCGCCTTGCGCCAAGGCGATGTCTCGCAAGCCACGTGCGTCGGCGCTCAACATCCCTGCGCGCATTCTCCACGTCCGCCCATCCCAGCATCCTGCCGCCGCTCGGCACCTTGTCCGTATCCGGTTCGCCGCCGAACTTGCGCAGGACAAGCGGTTCGCGGCCGCGGCGCTCGACGCCATCTATGACCGGTATCGCGCGCTTCGGCACAACCTCGCCAAGCTCGCCCGGCCATATCCAGCGGACACCCATCTCGTTCTCCAGGAAATCGTATGCGGCATACAGCGTACCGAAGCAGACCTTGCCACCGGTGTTTCCCGGCATCGCCCTGCCGTCAGCATGCCTGTCGCCACCGGCGATGAATACATCACGCCCTACACCCTTCACGACACGCTCCTCCGGTTTCAGCGCGGCAACATCCACACCGCCGCACACCGCTGCGCGGCCGATATAGAATCTGCGCAGCCCTGACTTCGGAGCATTCTCGGTGACTATGGCGAATCTACTGCCGGTAGCCTTGGAAAAATGATACTTCAATTCATCCGCCGCCAGCCGCTCCGAGACATTAGGTTTCCCCGGCAGCACAATCTCCATCGAAACGCCGGATGAGCGTCCGGCTCCGTTCTTCGGCGTACCTGCCAGACAGCCAATTGAAACGGCCGCACACGCTATCGCCATGGTTTTTTTCATTTGTATTCTCCTGTAATGTATATTTAATTGCGCATGTTCACTTTACGTCAAAATTCAACGAGGCGACTTTCACTCCATCCGCCGTCACGCGAAGACGCCCCTTCCCTCTCCGCACGGCCTCAACCACGACGACAAGCTGACCGCCGAACGCCTTCATCGTCGGGCGGACAAATGACTCAAGCGAAGTCTGATCGCCATTGCAGACCGAATGAAACCGTATCGCCCCTTCCGCCGCGAACGAAAGCCTGTCCGATGCAACAGGACAGAGATTTCCGTCTCTGTCCGTCAGCCGGACCGTCACAAAAGCCAAGTCAGGCGTACTCACCACCGACGGGGCCGAGAGGTTCTTTCTGTCCGCTGTAAGTTCCAGACCTGACGGCGCTCCCGCCGTTCGCACGATGCGCTCTCCTGCCTTGCGTCCGCACGAATCGTAGGCGACCACACGCAATTCGCCCGGCCGATAGACCACATCGTTCCACCTGAGGCGATAACGGTCAAGACGTTTGGCCGGATCTTTCGTGCGTTTCCCCTGCGATATCCCATTCACGAAAAGCTCCGCCGACGGATACGACGTATAGCAATATACCGGCGTAACCTTCCCCTCGCGCCCGGGCCATGTCCAGTGCGGAAGAAGATGAACCGTCGGGGACTTTTCGTTCCATCTGCTGCGGTAGAGCCAATAGCGGTCCTTGGGAATTCCGGCAAGATCGAAAGTGCCGAAATACGCCGAGCGGGAAGGCCAGTATTCCTTGTACGGAGTGGGCTCGCCGAGATAGTCGAAACCGGTCCACACGAATTCGCCGATCGTCCAGGGATTGTCGTCCTGAACGGCGAAATCGTCATCCGGCAGATTGCTCCAGTTGCAGCTGCCGAGATCGTAGGAACAGCAGTGGCCGTCTTCCCACGTCCCATCTTTCGTCTCCACCACGGGGAACTTGTATACACCCCGGCTTGAAACCGTCGAGGCCGTCTCCGAGCCGAGCACTATGCGATGCCGGGAATTGGTCCATGCTTCCTGATAGAACTTAAGACGATAGTTCAACCCCGGAACATCCATCGCCGACACAAAACCGTTGTCTATAGCCGATCGAAGACGGTCCAGACCCTGCGTCACCGGACGCGTATGGTCGAACCTGTGGCAGAGCTCCTGCATCTCGCGGCACAGGGACAGCGCGGCGGGATCAAGCTGCTCATTGACCTCATTGCCTATCGACCACATCACAACGCACGGATGGTTGCGGAAGAAGCGGACAAGCGTTTCGAGGTGCCGTCTCCAGCATCTGTCGAAGACAAGGTTGTAGCCGTTCCTGCATTTCGGCTTGCGCCATTCGTCGAACGACTCCGCCATCACCATCATTCCCTCTTCATCGCAAATGTCCATCTGCCACTTGCACGGCATATTGTGGGCGGTACGGATCGAATCGCATCCCATCTCCTTGAGCAGCCGTATCTGCCGACGGAACGCCGATTTGTTGAATGCAGCCCCGATCGGCCCAAGATCATGATGGAGACAAACACCCTTGAACTTGCGCTTTGCACCGTTGAGTCTAAAGCACCCATCCGTCCATGAGACGGTCCGTATGCCGTACCGGACTCCTTCAGGCTCAAGCGTATACAGATGCGGAGTTTCAGGCGTCCACAACTTGGGATTCTCGACCACGAAGCCCCGTTCGCCGCCAGGACCTCTGACGCGCATATAGGCCTTACCGCTCTCAATGCGTTCAGTCCACACAAACACATCTTCGTTTCTGAACTTCGGATCCACACGCAACCATACCGGACGGTAGAGACCTGCCCCCGGATACCACCGAGAACTGAGCGGCATATTTTTCAGACGTACGGTTATCAACTGTATGCGTTTGACCGGCAACTTCACGACGAACGGCACATAGCCCGATTCGCATCCGCCGATCTTCTCGCCATCGGAATATACGACAGGGTTGGACATCGCACCATCAAACACAAGTTCTGCTTCTCTGGCGTTTTCTGGAAGAGAAACAAGCCTACGATACCAGCCTTCGCCCACCCACGGCAACCCGCCTGTGCGTCCTGTATGGTCGCGGGCAACACGCTCCCCGTCCTGGATGATCATCACATGCTGCAGATCGTTCGTACGGCTGAACTCGCCGCAGATCGCCCAGTCGTGCGGTATGCGCACCGATTCCCAAGACTTGCCGTCGTGGGAGAATTCCCATCCGTCCAAAAGCGCAACTCTCTCTCCAAACGTCTGGAAAGCTGCACAGGAGATGACAAAAAGCAATACGGCGGATTTTATTTTACACAAACGTGATTTCATAGGCTTTACCCATATACGTCGCGCCTGCCATATACTGTATTGCGGTCTCGGAGAATCGATAGCTGCATTCGGTGTGGAGATGTCCGCAGAGAACAGCCTTCAGGTTCTTCTGCTCCTTCAGCCAGCGGACAATGCGCTTCGCCTTCCGGTCCGAGCCGAAAGGACATCCGTAGAAGAGTCCGCGAAGGGAGGAACGGTCCTTGAGCGGCTTGCACTCTCCAAACGGCCCGGCTGAGTTCAGACGGTCGTTCGCCGCCTTCTCGGACCAAAGCGGAAGGTGGCACATCACCACGGTCGGCAGGCCCTTCGCGAATTCCTTCTTCATCGACTCGAACTGCATATCCGCGAGTTCGTAGCTGAAGCCGCCGTTGTCGAACGCGATGAAATTCACACCGCCGATCATGCGGGACGCGAATGTGAGATCATGCGGCATGGCGGCGTTCAGACGAGCCCGCGCCGGGGGGATTTCATCACCCTTTATTCCGTTTCTCCAGTGTCCGTGATATTCATGGTTGCCCACCGCGTACAGACACTCCCCGACACCCTTGAATGCATCCTCCACGACGGATATGTTGGCGGCGCTTTCATAGTCGTAGAGATCGCCTGTATGGAACAGCGGAATGCGTTCGCGACGGGCCTTCAGCACACAGGCGGCGAGCGACGGAAGAGCATCCGGCTTCTGCAGAAGCCGCTTGTTGAACATGGCGAGCTCAAGATCATTGTTGCCCGACAGCAGATCATTCACCGTCATGTATGCGACATGGCTGTCGGAACAGTGGACGGCGCGAAAAGGTTTCGCAACCCCGACCTTAATCTCAATCGGTGTGAATTTGACCTTCTTCAGAACGGGCGATGAGGATGCGCTCATGGGCCCTTCCACGAGAGGCTCCCAGGATGAGCTGACTCCCTTTGCCGCGGCAGCGCCGTCGGAGGAAAACGAGGGAAGAGCCAAAGCGCCAGCGCCAAGGCAGAGAAACGAACGACGATCGATATATGACATGACCAAACTCCCTTCTGTCAATCAAGCGTTCCGCTGCATACGATACGGAATCCGCAATGCATGGTTCTGTTGTCGGGCAAGGTCCGGTATCCGCTGCGGCAAGCGCTGCGGGCCCAGGCGGAAGAATAGAAGTAGTCTCCTCCGCGCACGATGCGTTTGTCTCCGGATTGAGCCCCCACAGGATCCATGGTCACACCTCCTGTGCTCCAGTCATCGGCAAACGTCGCACGATAACCGTCACCGAGCGAAAGCCAATCAAGACACCACTCATGCACATTACCGTGCATGTCATAAAGCCCCCAGGCGTTTTCCTGCTTAAGCCCCACTTCGCGAGGACCGGCACCCGAATAAAGCACCGTTCCCGTATCGCCGTGCGCATTTCCGTAGTACCAGGCGAGCGATTCGATATTTCCGTCAGCTTGCCCAGTCTTTGGGTTTCCACATTCCTTGCCGCTGTTGAGCGCCGATGTAGTACCAGCACGGCAAGCGAACTCCCATTGCGCTTCAGTGGGCAGATCGATCGAATCCAACCCAAGTTTCTCCCGGAATATCTTGAGCTTTGCGCCCTCGCCAAGTACGCGTCCATTCTGCGGCCATCCTGCAAACTCACCGGATGACGCTCCGCGCAAATCGTCGTACGAAACTTGCTCGACGGGAAAGCCCTTACAACCTTCATACAAATCTGCGGTACTGCCGAACTTGCGGGAACTCGGAGACGATCCGACAAGTCTGTAGTACTGCCGTTGCGTCACTTCGAATATTCCCATGTAGAAATCGTCCGAAAACGACACCAGATGCGGCGTTTCGTTGTTCCTCAAGTCAGATTGCATTGCATTGCCGGTATTGCCATTGCACTTCTCGCCGCCGATCGGCTGCCCCATCCTCCACGTCATGCCTGCCGCCGGAATGCGCCGCATCACGATCTTATCCGTCTTGTAAACAGTATTGGTGACAGTATACGGAACATCATCCGCCGATGCATAGAACCGCTTGGAACCATCGGCGATGTCGATTACCATATAGTCTGGAGCCGCACCCGGAAGCCATGCCGTCAGTTTTACCGACACCTCGCATTTCCGGTTCGGCCAATCGCGCTTGATTTCCCATATAATGGATTTGCCGATTCCTTCCGGCACGAGGCAATTGACGTCACCAGCCAAAGACTGGAAACACTGCGCACCGATGGAGACCCCATTGGTGAGAATGTCGGCTGTGACAATAGCATCGCCTCCTTCAAGCGAGTACCCGATTACGACATTTTTGTAATTGTCCGACTTTGGCTGCGACACTGATACGCCGGATATTGTCGGCACCTTGCCCATCACCACCGCACAAAATGCCGAAAAAGCAAGAAAAAGTACACTCTTCATAGTCTATCTCCCATTATTCGCCAATTACGCAAACAAAACGGAAACCATAGTGGCTACTTTCAGTTCCAGGCTCAACCGAAGAACGGTAGCACGATCTGGCGCGGAGCGGACTGTAGAAATAACCGCCGCCGCGCCCCACGCGGAGAGTGCCGTTTTCGGCGCCCACAGGCTCGAGCGTTGGCACGCCATTTTCCCATCCGTCGGCAAAAGTACCGGTGTAAGCAGCCCCTTTCGAATACCAGTCGAGGCACAACTCGAACACGTTTCCATGCATATCGTAGAGTCCCCAAGCGTTAGGGGCGAGCAACCCAACTTCATAAGTATTTCCATCCTTGGCATTCCCGTAGAAATTTTGGTTTTTATTCCCGCCATACCATCCCACTTCAGCAAGATTTGGACACGCTGCATTTCCATCCTTCGCTGTTGTACAGTTTTTGCCGTTGTTGTATGCAGTCCCCGTACCTGCACGGCAGGCAAACTCCCACTGAGCTTCAGTCGGCAGATCGAGGGCAAGACCTGTCAATGCGCGTATCTTTAGCAGCGAACCGCTGACCGTCCTGCCTGACTTCGGCCAATCAGTCCCGCGAAGCGATTCGTAGGATATGTTCTCCATGGGGCAGACAAGCGCATCGGATGAACTTTTGAATTTTGCCGAAGCAATACCTCCGTCCAAATGGCCTCCGGTCATGACCCAATACTGATTCTGCGTAACCGGGAATACGCCAATGTAATAGTCGTTGGTCAATACCACATTATGCGGCACGTTTACTGTTGTCCGGGATTCGTCCGTATCACCCGTCTCTCCCTGAACGGGTGATCCCATCCGCCAGGGACGGCCTGTCGCGTGAATGCGCCTCATCACATAACTGGACATCTTGTACAGGTTGTTGGTGACATCATACGGAAGCGCGTCCGCATCCACATAATACGACACACCGTTCGTCACGGTAAGGTCGCACACCAGATAATCGGGAGGTGAATCAGGTGACCACAGCGTAATAGAGGCCGAGAGCGATCCGTCGGCAATCAGGTTACCTGGGAAGGACTTCGCTGGAAACCAATGGATGGTCTTGCCTTCGCCGGCTCTCACCATGCGGTTTACATCGCCCACGAGACGCTTGAGACACGACGACCCCAAAGTGACTCCGTTCGTGGCTACGCTCAGCGTGACTATAGCATCGCTCTCCAGATTGTAGGTTATCGAAACCTTTGCCGAGGCGTCATTCTGCACGATTGAGACGTTTGAAACCTTTGCATGCAAAGATATCGACAAAACGAATGCGGCGAGAACGCCAATGCTCTTTTTCATTTTCACGATTCCTTTCAGTTAGACTCGATATCCGTACGGCAAAACAACCGGAACCCGAAATGGTATGCCTCATTGTCCGGCTTCGTATGACGGATACGCGAAGCGCTGCGCGACCAACCGGAACCGTAGAAATGGCTGCCGCTTCGAGCCGCGCGCGACATAAATTTGCCATCGGCATTGTCCGGTCCGGTGGGGGCGACAGTGACAGCCCCATTCTCCCATCCTTCCGCAAACGTTGCGCGGTAATCATCGCCACCGCTCCACCAGTCGAGGCATAGCTCCGACAGGTTTCCGTGACAGTCGTACAGATTCCAGTTGTTGGGTTTCAGGAGACCGACCGGCATCGGAGCATTGCGATTGGGAGCATTGTATTGCATCCATCCGACCTCAGCCATGTTTTTGTCAGCCCTTTGAGAGATTGTATCGGAACAGTCCTTCCCGCTGTTCAACGACGTGCTAGTGCCAGCCCGGCATGCATACTCCCATTCGGCCTCAGTCGGAAGATCCAGGGAAACTATCCCCGTGAAATCGCGGAATAGCTTCAAGACGCAACCGTCCTGAACCCGATGGCCATCCTGCGGCCAACCGCGGAATGATTCGGAACTTTCGCCTCGCAATGAATTGTACGATACATATGCAACGGGATCGAAATTATTGGCCAAAGCAGGACTTGTCGCCTTCGCGTCCTCGCCTGTAATGCGCCTGTACTGGGCTCGCGTCGTCATATACACAGCCGCGTAATAGTCGTTTGTAAGACTCACCATATGCCCAGTTTCATTGTTGAGTATGTCGGCTTTTTTAGTACCCTCACCGTTACCGGTGGCGCAATTCTCCCCGTCCGGATAAGGCTGCCCCATGCGCCATACGACGCCTGCCGCAGGAATCTTGCGCATGAGCAGAATGTCCGTTTTGTATATTCCATTCGTTATGCCGAAGGGAATCTGTCCGACAGAGGCGTAATAGCGGCGCGAATTTCGCACCGTCAGATCCACCGCCATGAAATCCGGAGGATTGTCGAGAGGCCAGGCCGTAAGCCTTGCCGATATGCTTCCCACTCCGGAAAATCCGCTCGCCGACGGATGCCAGAAGATGCGCTTCCCGTTTCCGGCAGTGATTCTGCGGTTAACATCTCCAAAAAGTGTAAGAAGCGCCTTGTCTTCGACAGGGGATCCATCCACGAGCATTTCGCACGTCACTATCGCATCCGCATCGAGCGCATACGTGACCGTTATCCGTCCAGACGCATCGGGTTGCGAAACTTCGCAAGAAGTCACAGCAGCCTGCAAAGCCGTGGTCATCCCAAGAAATACCGCAACAGAACATAAATAAGAGAACTTGTTCATGACACATGCCCTTTCTACCGGATTGTCACCGCAAAATTGCGGGGAAACGAATAGACTTCAAACGGATCTGAGGTCTTTTCCGACAAAAGACGCGAGTCGAACGGAATATCCTCCGTTCCGAGAACGAAGTCTAGCGCGTGTTCATGAACCCCGGAAGAAACGAATCCTTCCGCTTCAGCTGAATCTACAGGCGCTGACGCCACCGCCTCAAGACGGTTTGTCACCTGCCGCCAGAAATCTGAAGGCCATTCTATCCCGGCTCCATGGACATCACAGGCGATTGCGGCGAATGCAACCGCCATTCCGGCTATCACTTTCTTCTCTGCCAACAACATTGGGAACACCCCTTTCTTTCCTTGACTTCTCAATATACGGAAATCTCCTGAATCCTGGCCTCGTGCACGCCCCATGTCGCATCGACACGCACTTTCACGGCAGACAGCATCTTGGATTCAAAACGGTGGATACGGAGCCGATGCCAATTGCCCTTCACCACGGCAAGCTCCAACCATTTCCCGTCCACAAGACCAAGCAGAGCGTAGTCTTTCACAAGCTCCGGCGGATGCGGCCACTGGATACCGCCACCGCAAAGCCCCGAATCGAACACGATTCGAATTTCGCTCGCAGAAACAGGTTCATCGTACTTGAGTTGAACCCACTGCGGTAGAGACTTCACCGGATCCGAACGCCATGCCCTCGTGGACACCCCTTCCGCCGGAAGGGTATCGGGGCGGCCATGCCCGTCAATCACGTATTCAGGCTTCGCATCAATCCGGCCCTTCAGCCTTGGCGTAATGACGAATGCGGACTGGTAGCCGGACTCAAACCGGACATTCCCGTTTCTCTGCCATACGGCCAATGTACCCCCCTCGGCAAAGATATGTTTCCTTCGAAACCAATACACACCTTCCGCCTTCTGCATTTTCAGCCAGACGTATTTCTTCGACAACTTCAGCGGGGTGTCGAATTTGAAGGTTAGGAAGCGGATTCCATTGCGTTTGAGCTTCGCCTTTGCGGAACCGAGCAGCGTACGGGTCTTTTCGTCTTCGGCAATATCGTCGGATTCGTAGACCTCCATCGTCAACTCCCGATCCGAGCCAGCACTGCCTTTCATGTAGCAATCCACCTTTTCCAGCCGATCGATATTGCCGCGGGGAAAACAAGAGGCAAGACCGTACAACACTTCCCGCCGCCACGCCCAGTTTGCCTTCTCGACCCCTTTGAAATCCGGATCGTCCATCCCATACTCATACTCGCCGATGGTGGATGACGCGGAAATCTTCGCCTTTTTCGCCAGATTTGCGGAATCGTTGCCTACGACTCCGCGAATGTACTGGTCGTTCTTGACGAGCAGCTGCTGAAGTTCGCGTATTTTCCGCTCGCCCAACTCGCGCGAGGAAAGACCTGTGCGGACGAGCATGGCGGACGCCGTTCCGACAGCCTGTCCGATGGAGAAGATGGTTCCCATTATCCGAGTGGAGCCCAAAGCCGCGTGAGTGACGGAGATATTGCGCCCGGCCATGTAGAGGTTGTCGAGATCCCTGGAATATACGCATCTGTAGGGAATCGTATAGAGCCGCGTCTGGTTGGCGGAGTATTTGCCGTTTCCTTTGGGGTTCTTGACGCCCAAAGGATCATGAACATCCAGCAGCCATCCGCCAACGGTAATGGCGTCGGGGAAAACCCTGCCTTCGATGCAATCGACATCCGTAAGCACATAATCTCCCATCAGTCTCCAACCTTCACGGCGGCCATTGCATATTTTGATTTCGTCCAAAACGCATTTGCGGGCCAACGCGCCGTATTTCGGATGTCTGCGTATCCACCCCCAATAGTCGAGATGTATGCGAATGAGTTCGTCGCGGGCGGCCTCCGGATCTTCAATATCGTCAATATACCCCGAATGCTCCAGCCACCATCTCGCGTTGACTCCGCGCACGTCATGACGGTTGAATCCATCTGGAAGGACCTTGGCCCATGCGGGCGTTTCGTAGCGAGTCTCCTTCTTCGTTTCGTGGTAGCCGTAATCGTTAATGCAGCCGCTCATCGTGACCGTATCCGCCTTTTCAGGGGCGGTCATCTCTCCATATTGGGATTTTGCCTCGCGACCGTACATCCGGGAAGCGCCTGCGAAATACCCTATCCATCCGTCGCCCGTTCCATCAACGAAAACCTTGCCACGATAGCTGGTGCGACATCCAGTCAGCGTATTGACAGACATTACGGAAACCACTGAACGCCCTTTCTTTTCGGCCGACACGACCCGCTCGTTAGACCGTTCCGAAAGCTGCTCTTCAGCATCCACCATCATCCGGTATGCCGCACTCATCGACGCCCGAGGACGTCCAGGCAAAGATAGGTGCTGCCTGGCCAGACGCGCCTCCTCCAGAATGCCGCCCTCGCGGGAATCGACTACGCCATCAAGAAAATTATGCCCCGACCCGCCGATTGTCACAGAATGTTCAATACTGTTGTTTCCTCCGAGAACCGGACGGTCGTGAATCAAAACGGTACGCATGCCGAGCCTGGAAGCCGCCAATGACGCGCCAAGTCCTCCCGGACCCGCACCGACAACGACAACATCGTACTCGCCACCGTCGGCGACGGTCGCATCACCGCCGGCATATCTGATGCGAGCAGACGCCAAAGCCTCTCCGTCATCAGGCGGAGGATTGCCGCCGTTCATCGAAAGGAATATCGCGTCGCATCGCGCAAATCCACCCGAAAGATCGACAAGCGCAACATCGGTCTTCCCCTGTTCAAGATGGAACATACCGGCCTTCTCCCATCTCCACCCCGGCTTTCCGGACGCGCCAAGCTCCCGTCCGCGATTTCCGGAAATCTCGACGGTAAAACGGCCTGGTGAGAATTCCGGCAGCCAATCGCGTGTGCGCACCCATACGTGCCAGTTGCCCGACGCCGGAACAGTTATCGTTTTCTTCGCCGGAGGAGCAGGCTTCAGCACCCCTTTTGAAATCAAATACGCACTGCCCATTTTATGAACGAACTGAGTGTCGATGACCCAGCCGCCGTAATCGGCGAACGACTCCGCCTCGATCCACAGACACCCCTTAACCGCTTCGCGGCATTCAACGACCGGCGCACGAAACCTCTTAAGAGCCTCAACAGGATCCTTCAATGCGGCACCTCCGGCACAGAGGCTTCCCACCGCACCGAGGCAGATGCCCAAAGCAACTGCAGGCAGCGTCAGGTAGGATCTCTTTTCATGCACCATTTTAAACAACTCCTTTCTATAGAACCCAATCTCTCCGAAAAACGCTCTCCATTTTATCAGAGTTCTGCAAAAACAACGCCGCATCCGCAACTACCCTGTCGGGTACTCCCAAGAGGAGCCGCGCCTTGTGATATAATGGCCATCATGGTTTTCCGATCCACAGCCGTTTCGTGCCTTCTTCACGCCATACTTGCGTCAGCACCGCTCATGGCAGACGTACTGACGTCGATTGCGGACATAAACGCTCTCGACCGGAGATATCCTTCAGAGTCCCACGGAGCGCTGATCGAAGGCTCTGTCGATGGACGAGCCAGAAAGGGATTCGCCATCAAAGGCCGTTCCGGAAGAATCCGGATAAAAAACAGGCGTTGCCCCGCGCCGAAGCCGGGAAGTCTCGTCCGCATTGCCGGATATGTGCAGATAGACCCGTTCGGAGACGTCTCGGTGGTCGCCACCAACATTGTGCATCTGGCCGACGGCAATCCGCCGCCGATCGTGTCTGTTACACCGTCCGATCTTGAAGACGGGAACTACCATCTTGTCACCGTCAAAGTGGAAGGCACGGTGACAAAGGCGTTTTATGACGAAATCGACAAGGGATGGAGCCGTCTTCATCTGAAGGACAATCATGGACAGGTCATCGTGTCCATATCTGACCCCGCCATATCGTGGGAGCAACTGGACGAGCTCATCGATGCAGACGTATCCGTCACCGGCATATGCGAACACAACAATCACGGCCATCGCCGATTCATCGGCAAACATCTGAATGTACACAGCAAGGATGACATCCGGGTCATCAAACTCGCGCCGGCGGACCCCTTCAGCCTTCCGCGGATAAACATCGTCACAGACCTGGCCCGCCTGCCTCAACGAAAATTCATCCACCGTCAATGCATTTCGGGACACATCGTGGCGACATGGGGCGGCAATCGACTCATGCTTCGGGCGCATGACGGTTACCACATGCAAGTCTCTCTATCTAAGCCATTTCCAAGGCTGACATCCGGGACGCCTGTCACCGTAGCTGGATTCCTGCAGAAGGACGCCTTTTACGTACGTCTTACCGAGGCGCTTTTGAGAATCGACACGAACGGTGTGTTCCAGGCCGAGAAGCCGTATCCCTGCACCGCCCGGAGAATCCTTCTGGGCGATGAACGCCGGTTTGGAATCGATCCCAATTTCCATGGCAGGACAATCCGCATGAAAGGTACCGTCAGGCACGTTTCGAACAGAACCCGTGGAGAATCACAGATCAGCCTTGACAATGACGGGGATATCGTCTCCGTCATTGTCGGATCCGCCGTACCGCCGGCGATCAACAGCGTTGTTGAAGTGACAGGAGCCTGCATCATGGAGATGGAACCCGAAGAGGATGGAATAAAGTTCGGCCGGCTGAAAGGATTCTCCGTGATACTGCGCTCCCCCGAAGACCTTAAAATCATCTCGTCGCCTTCATGGTGGACACCGCAAAGGCTTCTTGCGGTCATAATGTCACTGTTGGCGATGCTGCTTGCGATCATCGTCTGGAACCGCGTTCTCCAGCGCATCGTCGAACGCCGCAGCCGCGCCCTGATCAAATCGCAGATCGACAAGATCGGAGCTGAACTGCGCATCGACGAACGCACGCGTCTCGCGGTGGAGCTGCATGACTCGCTAGCCCAGAATCTCACGGGCGTATCCCTGCAGATCGCAGCGGCACAGACGGCCCAACACATCGACACAGCGGCGGCAGACCGCCACCTGACCACCGCAGACCGCATGCTGAAATCCTGCCGCACGGAACTTCGCAGATGCATATGGGATCTCCGGGAAGACACATTGGAGGAGAGGGATTTCGCCGAAGCCGTCCGCAAGACACTGCAACCGGTTGTCGGCACGACGCCGATCTCCGTTCGGATGGCCGTGCCGCGGGCAAGATTGAGCGATTCAACGGCGCATGCCGTGCTGCGGATCATCCGCGAACTCGTCTCGAACGCAATCCGCCACGGCAGGGCGCGTCACATCTATGTGGCGGGGAACCTGGAGAACGGCCACATGAGAGTCTCCGTGCGTGACGACGGACAGGGATTCTCCCCGGAAAACTGTCCGGGCCCCAACCTTGGGCACTTTGGACTCGACGGAATCCGCGAACGCGTCAAACGGCTTGGCGGCACATTCACCATCGAATCAGCCCCTTCGAAAGGCACATACGCCAGAATTGAGATAGGGCTGGCCCGATCACACGGAGAGAAAGGCTGCGAAACATGAAAAAGAGGAAAGTTCTGCTTGTCGACGACCATTCGCTTGTCCGGCTCGGACTTGCCGCCCTGATCGGCTATCAGAACGATCTTGAGGTCGCAGGCGAGGCCGAAGACGGCGTTGAGGCGGTGCAGGCGGCAAGCAGGATCAAACCCGACATAATCGTGATGGATCTGATGATGCCGTGCATGGACGGAGTGGAGGCGACGCGGCAGATACGCGCAAACCTGCCAAAAGCGCGCATTCTGATTCTTACGACGTTCGGCACATCCGCAGATGTGATGCGCGCTATAGCCGCCGGCGCGTCGGGAGCCATAATGAAGGACTCCTCCAATGACGAACTCCTGAACGCCATCCGCACCGTGGCGGACGGCGGCAGAGCCTTCTCGCCGGAAATCGAGCATCACGCCAAGGAACATCCGCTTCCCCCGGAGCTCACGCAGCGCCAGATGGAAATCCTTCATTCCGTGACAAGAGGGCTGTCCAACCCCGACATCGCAAAGCAGTTCGACATAACCGTCGACGGCGTCAAAGCCCACCTGAACGCAATATTCAAGAAACTCGGTGCGGCCAACCGATCGGAAGCGATAACAATCGCCCTCAGACGTCATCTCCTGAAACTGTGACGGCCCCTCTCCCCATCGTTTAAGCACATCTGCCGAGATGCAGATATGCCGCTGCCTCATATTTTAGAGACACTTGCAAAACCCACCATTTAACTTACGTCGCTAGGACAACAGGAGTCCCGCCCGTTGTCCATCTTGAACAGACAGGATGACTGTTCTCCCGGTCTTGGCGTCCAGAATGTTCACGACTGAACACTTCACCGTCACGACTAATGCCGCGGCTATCGCCGTACTCGACAATCCTCCCACGGTTCGATTTCGCGAAAGTCCGGATGCGATCTGTCTTTCTCGGAAAGCATCGGCACGACTCCCATCTCCGGCCATGTGATGCCAAGTTCAGGATCGTCGAACCGAAGGCCCCTTTCCGCTGCCGGACAATACAGATTGTCGCATTTGTAGCTGAAAAGCGTATTGTCCTCAAGGACTATGAATCCATGCGCAAAGCCACGGGGAATATAAAACTGCTTTTTGTTCTCGCCGGTCAATGTCACGGCGACATGCCTGCCAAATGTCGGCGATCCCTTCCTGATGTCTACGGCAACATCCCACACAGCTCCATGGATAACCCTCACGAGCTTGGCCTGGCAATGACTTCCGGCCTGCCAGTGCAAACCCCGCACGACGCCCTTCGACGAAAAACTCTCGTTGTCCTGCACGAAATCCGCGTCGATTCCAGCAGCCCTGTAGCGTTCAACGCTGTATTGTTCAGCGAACCAGCCCCGGGCATCGCCGAACACGTCAGGCTCAACGATCTTGACTCCTTCAATGTCTGTTTCTGCAATTTTCATCGCCGCATATTATATCACGATAGATGCATCAAGATTCAATCGGCACTCTGCATCTGCTCCGCCAATGAGGACACATCTTCAACCGGGAACATGGTTGACAGCGAATAGTCTTTCAGGACGTCACGGTTCCCCGGGCAATCGGAAGCGATAATGCGTCGACCTCGCGCGACTGCCTCCAGAAGAAGATACGGCATCCCCTCCCAGCGGCTTGGCGCAATCAGAGTGCGCCCGCACGTCATATACACTCCGGCGTCATAAATCTCGCCGGCAAATTCAACAAGATCAGAAACTCCCAATTCTTCAGCCAGACACCTGATGTGCCGCAAAAACGGTCCGCCGCCGATAAATAGCGTCTTCTTCTCCAACCTGCGCAACGTTTCATGCACACGCGCGATCGCTTTGATAAGCACATCCTGTCCTTTCTGGAATTCGAATCTTGCAATACAGACAAAAGCGAATTGCCCTTCACCATATCGCAGGCCTTCTGCAGAACGCAAGGTAGAGCGGCCAATCGAATTCGGCTCTATTGCGACGGGAAGATGCCGTCCATACAGTCTGTGAATATCCGCCGCGTCTGTTTCAGTCAATGCGACAATACGGTCGCATTTCTTATACAGATATCGCTCAAGAGAAAGGCGAGCCCAACGTTTCACCAAGTTTGCAGGTGTATTCGGAAGGAAATCAAATCTCCTGAGATGGATGCCGTGGACGGTGAAGACGACATATCCGCCCAATCTGGCAAATGGATTGCGGAACAGCTGCAAAAGAGCCTTCAGATGGTTTGCGTGCACGATTTCCGCACCCCATGCATTCATCGCCGCCACCGTGCATTCGCCCCGGTCAGCCTCGAAAACACGGCACTCGTCATTCGGATGCGCAGCGATTTGCCGCCGGACATATTCCATTCCACCGCCGACCGATCTCTTATCTACCAGATACGCAATCCTCACGACCTTCCTCCTCTGTCTCTAATCCCATCCACAATCCCTTTCAGCACCAATGCTGTCCCTTTGATATTCCATTCGACGGTCAATGTTATTGCGATCGCCTTGACGGCCTCGTAGGCATACGTCAGATACATGCGCCACGTGCCGTTGCCGGAAGCGCGCATGTGGCGCATCACCTTCCAATAGTTGCGCACATGGTAGTATCGGCTTTGCGGCGTTGAGGAATAAAAACGCAAATTGCGGAAATTGGCGCGGCTTTTGTCGATCTGTTTCTTCAATACGAACTGCGGCACGAAAACAAAACGCAATCTCTCCGACGCCCTATAGCCGTAAAGCAGATCATCGAGCCCGTAGAAGAAGGATGCGTCAGGATAGCCTATAGCCTCGACAGCCCGGCGGCTCACGAACAATCCTTCGAATGTCGCCACATTGCAAGGGATGAAGCCGCATGCGGGAACGTCGGAAGTTCGAATTTTGCGCCGCCGCATGGTAGCCGGATCCAGGAGCCCCTCAAAGACACACTCGCCTCCGTCCGCCTCGTATTTCGCGGCCTGTATGACATCCGCATGGCATTCATTTTCCCTTATGACGTCCAATGCCCCCTCAAGCGCGACGACATCATCGTCCATGATCCACATCCACTCATAGCCGTGCCCATAAGCCCATTTCATGCCGGCCGCAAAGCCGCCTGCGCCGCCAGTGTTTTCAGGAAGGGATAAAATCGAAATCCCATCTTGCCCACTCAACCATTCGCCCGTTCCGTCAGTAGAAGCATTGTCGACAACAAGAATATCGGCCGCAGCAGCATTCTTCTTCGCCGCTGCGACACACGCCTTAAGCATTTCAAGACGATTCCACGTGACAATGACGACACAGACAGATTTCATCTTACGATCTTCCCCAAAAACCTGACTGACTTTCCCACAGCATGCTTCACCGTATAGAGGAAGCCATTATCATGCAGACATTTGACTCCACCACACAACTTACGTACCGGCCATGTCACGAACATTCCTACACGATACGCTTCCGATCGCTTGAGCGACTCTACTTCTCGTAACATCGACCTGACTTCAATCAATGAAATGATTAGCGCCCTTACAACAGGCACCATCGCCGGAGAGGCATACTTTAGACATTTCGACAATATTTCTTTTTCTTCGTCTATGAGGCGACAAACCATCGCGTGCCGTCGGGAGACGTTATCGCCGCGCGAATCCACAACCACAAGAGAACCATCAATCCCATCGATCAGTTTGCGAAGTCGCACAAAGCCTTGTTCAATGCAGAATCGAGCTATCGTCTCCCTGACGGCCGCCAACTCGTCCGCACAGGTGGCCAGCATACCCTCATCAGGCTTGACAACCCTGTTCAAATGCGCTGCAAGTTCACTTTCCGCACATTCCATAAGTCCCGGCAAATCTGCCTGT
>JAZOAC010000111.1:0-34171 GCA_045595285.1 Kiritimatiellia bacterium
CCTTCATCCTCTGCGGGGCGGGAACGACAGCAGGAATGGACGCCGCAGACAGCGCCGGACTCAACACCCATGCCGTCAATACAGAAACCATCAAGAACCGCGAGATTTTCATGTCAACTTCTCCTTACTAACGTAAAGCAGAATCATCCTGCCTGCAAACCTTGAAATCATCAAACCAAACGCATTGGCCTTCATCAAGGAAAGCAGATGCCATCAAGGTGGCTTTCGTCGCCCCTTCAGGCACATTGACAAAAACCTCGCCCTTGCGCCATCCGTTTGCATCCGGAGACCCGAAAATCATGATTTCCCGGGGCCATTTCCACACAAATTCCCCACCTTTCTTGAATGCGACCGAACCGCGTCCACCTTCACCCTTCATCCAGAAGCTTGCATACAGAATCTCCCCCGACCGGACCGTCACATCAACCCCGACAACCCCGCTTGCACGCCCACGCACGGCAATCGAGGATTTATCTCCGTGTCCATCCGACAGATCATGTAGAAAGACATTTTCTGGACTTCTTGGCGCCGTCCATGTCCAAAACCCCTTGGGAACTCCATCCATGCCGGCCATACTGCACTGTCCATTCCCCAACAGATTCACCAAAGAGCCTGAAGACTCCAGCCGCCCGACCTCTCCGCGAAGCACGCCATCCCTATTCTTGGCCAGACACAAAGTCTTTGCCAAACCTGGAAGCTGCTCCGCCCATGTTCCAACTTTATCACGCAGCTTATCACCCCAACGCTTCTGAAACGCCCCCAGTTCCCGCGGAATCGATTCCCATTCCACAAATGAATGGCGTTCGCCGTAAACCCAGACATACCCTGATGTCGAACACTCCAATGCCTGTCCGATGTTCTGTCTCAACCTCGTCAAGCGGGATCCATCGGATGCCGGACCAAAATAATACCCCCCGCCAGACTTGTTCACGTACATGTCCAGATACAGGCCAAACGCGCTTGCAAACGGTTCCCGGAACTTCTTCCTGTTGCCGGAGGAGATGAGGCGTTCCACACCCCTGCGCATCATTGTAGACTCCAGATGGAACTCGTTCAACAAGGAATCGAGCTGATATCCGGTTTCGCATCCGTCCACGAACCTGGCCCGATGCGGTGCCGCCTCAAGCATTCCGTTCAAAAACGCAGGCCACATATCTCCACTGGAACACAGTGCTCCGTCCGGATCGGAGGAAAGCGCATATCCCTGCCTGACCGAGAGGAACCATGTGGCCATCAGGACCGCAGACGGATGCGCTCCAAATATCGCTGCTGACATTTCGCGTCCGCGCCTCCGGGCCAAATGAGCCGCCTCATCCCAAGACATGCCGTCCTTTACCGGACAATATGTGAACTGGCTTTGATGCGCATAGTCCTCCGTATCCAGAAACAGCCCCTTGAGCCCTGCGGCATGGGCCAATCTCGCCAACTCACCCATGTTTCCGGCAAAGCGCGCCCATGCCGCATCATCCTTCCAGTCCAGACGTCGTTGCGGCATGAACCATGCGCCAAGCAGACTCTCCCTGAGCCCCTTGTGTTCCTGGAATCGCCTGAGACTCGAAAGCGACGAACGCTCCAACTCTTCGCGTGGCCAGGCCTTGTCGGTTGCTATGGTCTGGGACGAAAACCCATCCTTGCCAACCCTGAAACGTATCTCGGTAAAGACTCCATCAAGGCCCGTCTCATCCAGCTTCTCCGCATTGGCGAGCAGAATTTCCGGTGTCGCCGCAAGCAGATCCCATCCATAACCGATGATCTTCCGGGCATCATCGGTTTGTCCAGATACGGCGACTCCCGCAAATGCCGCCATGACTGCAATGGATAAGCGAAGCATTGATCAATCTCTAGACTTGCAGGAATGTCAGTATACGGTAAGACACAGACGGATCCCGCTTGTGCCCTTGTGACTATTGCTGAAGCTGTTTCCTGATGTGCGATAGCTGGAGTACAACCCTGTCTTGGTGGTTGCAGTATATCCACCGCCTCGCACCACGCGGAGGTAATAGGCGGAATCCGTATCATCATCTGCCGCTCCCCAAGGATCATCGCCCGAATATGCAGAAAGATCGGCGAACACCCTGTCGAGGCACATTTCAGACATATTCCCATACATATCGTAAACACCCCATGCATTTGGAGCATAGGAACCGACAATTGCCGTGCCGCCAATGTTCGCGGGGCAGTTGTAGTTGACGGGATCGGACGTGTTGCCGTTATTTCCAGACCAACGGGCGAGCATGTTCATTCTTGCGGAACTGTAGTTCGTTCCTATATACAGGTCGTTGGTAGACCCTGCTCGGCAAGCGAACTCCCACACCGCCTCCGTCGGCAAATCGAATCCGTCATCCGAAACAAGCGTACGCAAAATGTGAAGGAAATTTTTCTCGGCACTTATTGCATGCCCCCCTTCCGGCCAGCTTCCGATGTGAGGAGCAATATCCGTCATGATACTTCCGTAGTATGGGCGACAGTATCTATCCGTCGCATTAGTGTAGTTCATCGTACTGGCGATTGTTGAATGGGAGCTGTTCGTTATTAGCGTAAGGAACTGCCCTTCCGTCACTTCAAAGACGGACATGTAGTAATCGTTGGTGAAGGACACCCAATGCGCAACCTGATTTGACATATCCTTGCCCAACGACTGGCAGGCGTTCGTGCCCATCAGGTAGGAGGCTCCCTTCGCCGGAATTTTTCTCATTACAAGATGCGTCGTCTTGTACTTGACGTCGTTCGTCACACCTGTCCAGATAAGTACATCCTCGAACGGAGTGGAGAATTCACCCTCCGCCGCACCGAATGACTCGCCCAACGCGGAGTAGTCACGTGAAACAGCGCCCATCTCCCCGTTCAAGAGCATGGCACGGGTAACATCCTCCCTGTCGCCGGTCTTGAGGTCATATATCCTGTACAGCACTTCATCCATATTCCCGGCAGACTTAACCGTCGACAGCTTCACCTTGAAATCGGACAAGGCCGCATCGTCCGTCCCAAACGCCGCCACGGGATCTATGACAAAGCTCTTCACTCCGCCTTTCGTTATATTGTATATGTCGCCGCGCATGGATGCGTTCAGCCGTGCCGGATCCAGCCGTTCAACTCCGTTCCATGCCTCTACGCATATATCTACAGGCTCGGTGACACCCGAAATCTCATATTCCACCTTTACGTCCGTCGACCACGGCCACTGCTGCCGCACTATCACCCGATCGATGGAGAGCTCTTCCGCGCCGGACGCAAAGAACGACAGCGCAACCGCAAACAGAAACATTCTTTTCATTTTTCTTCTCCTTTATTCATAAACTCTTCAAGCCCCTTGGACGGGAAAATCCGAGCCGTCCATATCTTCTTGCCGCCTTTGGCCGACAGCAGTATGCTGTGCGCCTCCCAGATGCATCCATCCTTCACCAGCAGACCTTCCGCCGTGTTGACATCCCTGCGCCATTCAATCTGGAGCGGCTTGCGCTTTTGTCCATGTGCGGCATCCAAAAGACGGCGTCCATCTATCGCCACCGTACACGATTTGTGCGGCTGTTCAGGATCGTCGCCGCCATAGCATCCAAGAAGAATCGTGTCTCCCTTGCGGCAGATGGTCTGGACGCCAAGGTTCGTCCACCCGCTCTTCACCATCACGCAGGTCCTGTACCTGAAATCGGGGGTATACTCATAGAGAAAATTGTATTCCGAATGGTGCGGAGTGCTCGTTATGACCCAAAAGCTGCCGCCGTACCACTCAATCCCGTTGTTGCACCAGGCAGGTTCCGGAGTGGCACGCTTTTCTATGAGTTCAAGCGTCTGCGCATCGTATATCCACACCTCGTCACCGACCCTGGCGCCATCTTTCTTTCCATGATTCATCCCCACATACACCTTGCCGTTCCTGAAGCAGAGGTCTCCCATGTGGTCTTTTTCGATTGATGTCTTGCCCACGAGCTTTCCCGACCAGTCGGTTTTCGCAAGCACGGTCGTGAACGTCCAGTATATGTTTGTGCCGTCCGTAGCCGTGCCTTGCAGATGGTATGGATACTCACCTTCACAGACTACAGTCTTCTGCTTCGCCACAACAGACTGAAACGCCAGAAACGCTCCAAGTAAAGCACAAGCAAGCCTCATATCATGAACCATAAGACACCTCCTCTCTCATCGCACATGGAGAAACATGCCGCCGATCATCCTTGAAAGCACAGCGGAACACTCCTCGCCATCCACAACCGCCGTCAGACCAATCCTGTCGCCAACGGCTCCACCGTCGATCGCCAACCATCCCTGCGATCCGTCCAGCTCCTCGCGCCGCCCATTGACCGTCAATGACGTGCAACCGTACGGAACGGGCAGAACGGCCCGTCCGTAGATACGGTTCCACCTTGACGCCCCGTACGGCACAATGCATCGCGCAAACCCCTCATTCTCCGGCTGAATCCCCTGCACCAGACCAAGCTTTGCCGTGCGCACGGTGCCGTCGTCAAACGTCAGCTTCAGGAAATACACGTTCTCAAGTCTCGCCGCAGACGGCTCCGGCAGGGTAAAGGAACAGAAACCCGATGTGATGTTTTCATAGACACGCCGATATCCGCCGACCGCCGCGGCCACCTCCAATGTGGCCGACTGGCTGGATTTGGGGTATTCAACCGGGACCGACATCGAACTGTTGGTCGCCGTCGTCCAGAACGAACTGGTTTCAGGACGCAGAATAACGAATGCACTATCGCTCATACATTCCGCCGCATGGATCGCAAATGCGACACATGTCGCCATGCAGAAAGTAAAACCTTTTGACATGTTTGACATTCAACAAATCCTTGTTCAAACTGATGAATGCGGCAATTGTCTCACATCCGCAAAATTGATTCAATGAAAATGCCTGCCAAATCGATATACCGAATATACCGAATGCACCGTTGCCGGTGTTCACGGAAATGACTCCCCCCTCACATAGGGGACGTTGACGACAATGTTGGAAAACGGTTTATTGCATTTAAGATATTCCAGAAGAGCGTCCGCAAAACGTTCTCCTGCCGACGCGGGATCCACAGATATCCCGGCAAGCGAAGATTTGGAATAGGGTCTGCAGCCTTCAGTGATGTTGCAGACCATCTTTATGTCTTCCGGTATGCGCAGCCCCATTGCGGCGGTTTCGGCAAGGATCCCCGAAGCCAGAAAATCATCGGTAACATACACAACATCCGGCAACGCGTCCCTGGAGCATGAGAACGTCTTTCTCGCAAATGCCGCGCCGCTTTGCGCCACGCTTTCCAGACGGTTGAAATGCCGGTCCGAAGGGACGCACGCGATGTCCGCCGCAATCCCGGCACCGGAAAGCGCATCGGCAAGCATATCGCACAAAGGCGTCGTCCGGTTGCAGCATGCGATCATTACATCCTTGACTCGGGATGAAAGACAGTGCTTCACAAAATCCGATATTGCGTCCCTGTAATAGAACTGCAGACATCCGATGCAGCCCTTCAATCCGCTCCATGCGCCGCCGAACACGACATAGGGCACGCCGCTCTCAGAGAGATGCCGTTCTATGGTTTCATCGCCAAACGCCAGAATCGCGAAGTCCACCGCATGCTTGACGGAATGGTCGAAGGCGGTGTAGTCAGGCTGCTCCTCGCGGTCATACAGAATCTGCACCTGGGAAAAGAGGAAGCCCTCGCGCGTCAATCCCGAACGCAGGATCTCAACAACAGTGTTGAGGCGGAAGTTGAAGTCGTGATCCGTCATCACACAGAGAACCTGCCCCCTCCATACCGGCGACTTCGCGGGAAGCACAACGGTTCCAATCCTCGGACGGGATACGACCAGCCCCTCAGAAGCAAGTTTGCCGTATGCGGTTCTGACGACAATCTCGCTCACCCCCAGACAGGAAGCCAGGCTTTCCTTTGAAGGCAGTGCCGTCCCGGTCCGGTAATATCCTATGCGTATCGCGTCTCTCAAACCGGTAGCAAGCTGATCGGACAGGCTTTTCTTGCATGTTCGGTCCAGAGCGAAGGGAACCGCCGTCACCGGACCGGCGCCCGCTGGCGAAACCTTCTTGCAGGACATCTCCGCTGAATCTTCCACACCATGGTCCTGCGTCATGCGATGAGGCGGATCTTGCGCCAGGGGCCCTTCACCCAGCGTATCCACGTGCCGACGAAAAACACGAACACATACACGACCATGGTCGACCACAGGGCAACCATCGTGGGATGGAGCCAGTACGTCACGAAAAGTATCGGCATCCAGAACGGAAACGCCATGATGAACATCCACGCCATCACAAAGCGGGTGTCGCCCGCTCCCTTCAACGCACCGGACAAGATCACATCCGCAACATCGCAATACTGCCACAACACCATCAGCACGAAAAGCTGGAATCCGAGAGACAGAAACGCCTCCAGTTCCGCCAGAGGGATACCCCCGGCGAACATCATAAGGAGCTCACGGTTGAATACAAGCACAAGAGTGCTGGCGACCATCACATACAATTCGCCGAGCACAATCGCTCTGTTCCCGCACTGGAACGCCCCGTGCGAATCGCCTGCCCCCTGATGCTGGCCGACAAGCACGCCTGCACCGATGGCAATGCCCTCTATCGGAGCAATCAGCAGGTAGTTCACCGTGAAGGCGGCGTTCGAAACGGCGAAGGCCAGATCCCCGACCTTGCCTGTCAGACACACGAATATGACGAACGAAAGGCAATTCAGCATCGACTGCACACCAGACGGTATGCCGTAGCGCAGGATCTTGACCATCAATTGGCCGATGCCGTCCCTGCATGTCCCTGCACCGGCGGACGCTTCGATCCTTCGGGTGTTTTCTCTCAGCGCAATCACGTTCAGCACGAGCATCTGCACAATCTGGGCAATGACCGTAGCCCATGCCGCACCCGCAATCCCGCAGGGTTCAAGCCTCAACCATGGCACTCCGGCATCGAATCCGAAGATGAACAGGTAGTCGAAAATGATGTTCAGCACATTGCCGAGAAGATTCGCCCAGAACACCAACCGGGTCTTTCCCCTTCCGGTGAAGAATCCGCTCGCCGCCATCATTCCGCACATCGCAAAACCGCCTGCGACCGTTATGGAATAGTACGTCTTCTCCCGTGCAAGCACTTCAGGGGAGTGCCCCACGAAGTCGAACGCCAGATTCCCGATCGGCACAAGACACATGAGCAACGCGCCGAACACGACAGAAAGCACAAGACCCGCCCTGTAGCTCGTGCGGCATCCATCCTCAACTCCCGCACCGAAATACTGCGCCACGAACGTCCCCGAATACGCCACCACCGACTGGAAGAACCCGACAAAGAGCAGCGCCAGCATGGAAGCCGGCAGGACCGCCTCAAGAGAAGCGGTCGATTCATTGGAGAGGAACACGCGATCTACGAACTGCATGATCGCGTTGTTCGCCATGCCAAGCGCCAACGGCCAGACAAGCCGGTATACGTCACAGTAGGCCGAGATCCGCTCCCGCCATGTCATCGGACTCGCCTTTCGGATGTGCCGGGGATGCCGAGAATGCCGCGATACTTGGCGACAGTGCGGCGGGCCACCGGGAATCCCTGCTCCTTGAGTCTGGCGGCAAGAGCCTCGTCCGATAACGGACAACGCTTGTCTTCAGCGTCGACGAGAGCCTTGAGGACGTCATGCACCGCATCCTTCGCCACCATTCTGCCGTCTGCGGTCTCTATCCCCTGCGTGAAAAACCTTCGCAGCTCAACGACGCCCTTGGGCGTGGACACATACTTGTCGTTAACCGTTCGGGACACGGTCGTGGGATGCACCCCGACCTTTTCTGCGACCTCAACCATTGTGAGCGGCTTGAGGCCCTTCAGTCCGGACTCGAAAAACCCTGGCTGCCGGTCGAATATCTCCTGCGATATCGCCCTGATCGTCCCCTCGCGATGCTCTATGGCTTCGTTCAGCTGATGCGCGGCGGCAAGACGCTCCTGCAGATATTCCCTTGTTTCCTTAGGCACGGACGGATCCTCGATCATCTTCAGGTAGCGAGGCGATATCTTTATGTCCGGCAGAGACCGGTCGTCCACATCCGCGATCCAGCGCCCCTTCTCCCGGACGGCATGAACCTCTGGCTTCACGATGCGATTCGATTCGCCCGAACCGATGAACGCTCGTCCGGGCTTCGGATCCAGCGTGCGGAGTTCGCGGAGGGCCGCCGCGTATTCTGCGCGTCCGACATCCAGCGACTCCAATATCTTCGCGACCCGTCCGGCGGCAATGTCCTCAAGGTGATTCTCGATGAGAGAGCGCACTTCATCCTCCCATGGCGAATCATCAAGCTTGTCCATCTGCGCAAGCAGGCATTCCTTGAGGCTTCTCGCCCCGCAACCTGGCGGATCAAAGCGTCTGATCGCCGCAAGGACTCCCAGCACATGTTCCTCGCTCTCTCCCGACACCATCACGACATCCGGCAGGGATCCATCGAAATATCCATCGTCATTCAGGTTGCCGATGAGGGTCTCGGCAAGGGCGTAGTCGCCCGGCGCAAGATCGGACACCGGAATCTGACGCTCCAGGTGGTCGTGAAGAGTCTCTTCCTCAACCTGATTATCGAAGAAACGCTGCCGCCGTTCGACATCGTCCTCGCTCGGATTGACTGAAGGCGCCGCCTCATCCTCAGGCGTCAACGACGCCGCCTCGCTCTCCCGTCTGTCATTCTGCGAGACCGCGTCATCCAAAGGCTGCTCCAGCACATGGTCTACATCCTCAATCAGCGGATTGCACGAAATCTCGCGCACGATCTCCTGACGGAGGTCCGGCAGGCTCATCGCGAGCATGCGGATTGACTGGCGCACCGCAGGCGCCAGCTGCTGCGACTGTTTCTGTCCCTGCTGGAAAGAGAGCATGTCGCCCTCAGGCAGTCTGCGCAAGGAAGCGCAAGTCGTTCTCGTAGAGCCAGCGGATGTCGGGGATGCCGTACTTGATCATCGCAATGCGCTCGACACCGAAACCGAAGGCATACCCTGAAACCTCTTCGGGATTCCAGCCTACATGCCCAAACACGCGGGGATCCACCATGCCGGCACCGGCGATCTCGATCCATCCCGACTGTTTGCACACCTTGCAACCCTTGCCCTTGCACACGTGGCAGCGGAAGTCCACTTCCACGCTGGGCTCGGTGAACGGGAAGAAGTGCGGACGGAAACGTACGCCGCCATCGCCCATCATCTCCTTCGCGAAATACGAAAGGACGCTCTTGAGGTCCGCAAGGGATACCGGCTTCACATCGACGTAAAGCCCCTCGATCTGATGGAAATTCGCGGAGTGCGTGGCGTCCGTCGTGTCGCGCCGATACGTGCGGCCAGGACAGATTACGCGCACGGGCGGCCTGTTCTGCATCATCGTGCGCACCTGCACGGGAGACGTCTGCGTGCGCAGAAGCGCGTCGGCGGCAAGCCAGAACGTATCAGAACGGTCCTGCGACGGATGGTGAGGCGGCGTGTTGAGCGCCGTGAAGTTATTGAACGGGTTCTCGATATCCGGACCGTCCGCCACCGTAAAGCCAAGACGCGAGAAGATGCGGGCGGACTCGGCGATCACCTTCGAGATGGGATGCGCCACGCCCAGCTCGGGCCACATTCCGGGACGCGTTGCATCCACATTCTCGACCTTGCCGGAGCCTGCCTTGGATGCACCGGCCCCCTTTGCGGCAAGGGCGTCCTCAACCTCCTTCTTCCAGGCCTGAACGGCCTTGCCGAATGCCGGACGCTCCTCCTTGGGAACATCCTTCATCGCCTTGATCAGCGCGGGGATGGAACCGTTGCGGCCGACATACTTCACGCGGAGCGCCTCAACGGCATCCGCACCTTCCGCCGCCGAGATCTCCGCCAACGAAACCTTTTTGCCTTCTTCGAGTTCTGCAAGTGTCATGATTCTTCTCTCTCTTTAAACCGCGAATTATACCATATTCGCAACCAGCCAAGGCATTGAAGCGAAACTTCCCGCATCCGCCCCGGGAAATACGTCCTACATCCTTGTGTATCGCGGACCGTCTCCACCCTGAGGGAATGTCCAGTCAATGTTCTTCACGGGACATTTTATGCGGCACGTCTTGCAGTGCAGGCAGTTGGAAAAATCGATTTCAAGCTCTCCATCCTCCATACGATACACTTCTGCTGGACAGAACCGCGTGCACGGCGCTCCGAACCGCTTGCGGCACTCTTCGCACTTGGCACGATCAAGAACCTTGAGATGGCACGGCTGATCCTCTTCGTGCATCGTGCCGCTCATGAACACGTCCGTAAGACGATCCGGCATGACCGATGGCGGCAGGTCCGCAGGAACGGGAGCCTTTCCGTATGACATGCGTCCGATTTCACGAAGGCCTTCCGCATCACCTTCCGAGAGCCCCGGCACCCGGAAAAACGGGAAAAGGCCTCTTGTGATCCATGCCAAACCGGCCATCGCAACACCCCAAGGCAGCCCATAGCAGAAGCCGGCACGCACGTTGCGAACGCGTTTCATCTCTTTCCAGCCGGACGTATTCCCGAGCAGTTCGCCATAGTCCTTGCCGGTGAGGATGCTCTCCGCCGCCGCCATCCCGCTCTGGAGTGCGATATGCACACCCTTTATGCGAAGCGAGTCTAGAAGTCCAGCACCGTCACCGACGATAAGCACGCCAGGCGACTGGACTTTGGGTACAGAATAGTATCCGCCCTCGGGAATGACCTTCGCGCCATATGCGACAGTCTTCCCGCCCTCGAAATGGCGTCGGACGGCCTTCGCGCCCTTGAACTGCCGGAACAGGTCGAACGGATCGATTTCCGGACGCTTGTAGTCAAGCGCATACGCATAGCCGACCATCACCTGCGTCTCGGACACGTGATACACGAATCCGCCGCCGTACGTATCGAAATCGCTCGGCCAACCGAACGTGTGCATCACCTCGCCCGCCGTCTGCGTTCCGGCAGGCACCTCTATCAGTTCCTTGATGCCAAGGGCGTACGTCTGCGGGCGCGCACCCTGAAGTTTTCTCGAGGCGATCAGCTTTTCGGTAAGGATTCCGCATCCGCCCTCTGCGAGAATCACCGTCTTGGCGCATACCTCCTCCGACGCAAGATAGTTGGACTTCTTTGCGCCATTCTTGTCCAATCCCTTCTCGCCTGTACGGGCGCCGACCACAACGCCATTCCTCTCTATGAGTTCGGTGACTGCATAGCCCGTGTATATCTCAACGCCCTCCTTCCGGGCGATGTCGGCAAGATACTGCACAACCTTGGTCAGGGACGCGACAGGATAGCGCTTTGAGCTCATCATGGGCGGAACCCACGGCACCTTGAGCGACCATCTGCGGCAGAGCAGGGTGCGGAAACTCTCCTTCACGACCTTCGCCTCGACTGGCAGTTTCTCGATCTCCGAATCCGTGAGAAGGCCCTTGAATCCCGACGGATCTATTATTGCGCCGGACAGTACATGGGACCCTACGCTGCGCCCCTTGTCCAACACAATCACGCGCGGAGAGCTTTCGCCTCCGCGCTCCTTGGCGCCACGCTTGAGTGCGATCGCCGCCGCCAATCCAGCCGGACCTGCACCAACAATCAATACGTCTGTTTCAATCATCTTACAAAACCTCATTTGGTGGTGCGCCGAATTATATCAGAACAAACCGCTCATTGCACCTAAAACAAGGGCTTCTATTGGGCGCCGGGAGGGGCACGTCAAGAAAGCGACCTCTCCATCCGTACATTCAAAAAGAGACCGACGCTGACGCGCGGTCTCTTTTTCACCCTTGTTGACAAGGCAAGCGGACTTAGTTGGCCGCGTCGCCGAAGCCCTTGGATGTGAGGTAGTCGATGACCTTGCCCACAGTCGTAAGCTTCTCAGCGTCCTCCTCAGGAATCGCTGCACCAAATTCCTCTTCGAACGCCATGATGAGCTCGACGGAATCAAGGGAATCCGCACCGAGATCGTCGATGAACGACGCTTCCGTCGTCACCTGCTCCGCATTGACGCCGAGCTGATCGACAATAATTTCTCTGACGCGATCTTCAAGTTTACCTGCCATAGTTTTTAAGTCTCCTTTTTCTTTCGAACGCCTCATAAGATATCACATCCCATCTTTGAACGCAAGCGAAATTATTATGCAACTGGGGAAGCCCATAAAGAAAGCACATGCTCCCATTTGTCCAATAGCGTGGCCCGCAGATAACATTCCCGACAGTGGTCACGAGATTCCTCGCCAAGAGAACGGCGATAGTCGGCATCAGACATAAGCCTTTTCAAGCCGACGGCAAAATCCCCGGGCCTGACCACTTCTCCGCATCCAATCCAATTCCGTATCATCAATGTCGGCTTGGCAAACATGGCGGCATCAAGAATGACCATGCCGAAACCTTCCGTTTTCGACGGGAAGGCAACGAAGGCGCATTTTGAATATGCCTCCGTCAAATCGGCATATCCTTTCAACAAAACCCGTCCCTCAAGTTTATGGTATTTAATGCGTCTGGAAAGTGCCGCCTCATCCTTCGGCTTGCCCTTTCCGTAGATATGCACCTGCCACCCCGGGAACTCGGATGCGATTCCGGCAAAAGAATCGACCAGCAACACTTGGTTCTTGTCCTTGTTTATGGCACCCGGACAGATGACGACCTTCTGGTCTTCCTCTGCCGCATATTCGCAACCCTCAAATGCGCTCCAGTTGCCGATGACCCGTATTCTACAATCGTTCACACCGCCCAACAATTTCTGCAACCTGTCTGCATGAGTTTCACAAAGAACCTGAAAGGCGCTCGCTTTCCTAAGCGCTTTTTTTATCTCGCGATTGCGCCGCCAACGTTTGATCCAATGGCGAAATGGATATGCAGGATCTGTATGGAACTGCTGAATGACAGGCGGCAATCCATCCACTTTGGCAAGATCAATAATCTCATTAGTGCCTGTCGAAATGATGACATCATAATCGCCATGCACCTTCTCCTTGAATTGCGGCTTGCAAAAAAGCGTAACCGCATGTCCACGCTCCGACAGACCCGCAGCCAGATTCTTTACCGCGATATCAGCCCCGCGATTGTTGACGAATGTATCCTTATAGATTGCAATCTTCATGCTTACGGCATTATGCTCCCGTTTTCCCGGCTTTCATCCTACTGCTGAATTTAGGTTCAACTTGTCTTTAAGATATTTGCGCAAGGACTTGCGCCACGGCCTCACAAAAATTGGCGCCGTAATCATATTTACAATAACCTTAAACATAACGATAAAAGCCTTTCACCGTTTGCATAATGATTTCCTGCGAAACAGACTCGGGAATAGCAATCTGAGCATTTTATTGCATCCATGCAAAAACAACTCGCATTTGACAGCATCCTTGATCGTCAATGAATTTATAACGCCTTCTCTGCGCAATCTCGATACCAATTGCCTCAAATACTCCAGTTCTGATTTATCATATTGGTTGCGGCAGGTCTTTTTGATGGCCCAGGAGAGCATATCCTTACCATAGCGACGACAAACCGAGATGCGAAATGCCCCTAATCTGTCGCTGTTCTTAAGCACCTCATTCCATACGATCTCTCTGGATTGGAGCATTCCCATGATATATCGCATCGGCATTTGCATGGTTACATTGTTTTCGTGCATCCGATACAAATAAAGCGGCTTGGCGATCTTGGCGTAGCGGTCGATCACCGAAAACAATCTCGCCGTAAAGACATAATCATCGGCACCGAACACGCCGACCGGAAACGCTATATTTTTCAGGGCAGATTTCGCATACAATTTGCCCCACACGGCAACCTTAACACAAGGCCTCCTGCCGACCCCGAAAAAATCCTCGAACGGAGATGACGACACTGCGACCTCCCCAGAGCCATCCTCGCTGGTCTCCACTGTCTTTCCCGAAATGAATTCGCTGATTGCAGCGGCAACCACTTCACACCCGGTATCTTCCGCCACAGTCAGCATCCTGCGCAACGCATCGGGAGCCAAAGCGTCATCCTGATCGAGAAATGCAATAAAGTCTCCGTGAGACTCTTCAATCCCCCGATTTCTCGCAACGGCCACGCCTTGATTTTCCTGTACAATCAGCCTAAAGCGTGAATCTTCATCGGCAACACGGCGTATTATCGCCTGTGAATCGTCGCTTGAGCCATCGTCAATGCAAATACACTCAAAATCAGGATACGTCTGGGTACGCACAGAATCAAGCGCAAACTTCAGAAATTCTGTCCCGTTATAAACTGGAAGTATTATGGAAATCATAAAAATCTCTCATCCGATTTTATCTTCTCTCAAATCTCGCGCTGGCACAGCCAGTCGACTCACTTATTTCAACGTCACTGATCATGTTTCTCTTTTGATTGCCATACCCTAATTCCGCAAACGTCAAGGCACTGGCGTCCATTCTTGTTGTATCTCCAATAAAACAAGGATCTCAGATGCGTCAAGACAAAGTCGGCCAGATTCCTTGAATATGGAGATTCTGCAAGATACCGGGCGTACGGAATCCATGTAAGACGCGTAAGCCTACAATTCCATGGCTTCTGCGAGAAACTTGCGAAATGGCGAATAACAATGGGCAACTGTTTTTCTCCATTCTTCCATTTGCCCATAAAGTTGTATCTGCGGGAAATAAAGTCCACTTTCCCGTGATAGGCCAAATTCAGCACATCCTGATCGGCATACCCTATCTTCTCCCTCCACTTTGCCAAAATGGAGAAAGGTTCGTCGTCCAAGCCGTTCTTCCGGATGAAATCAAGATTGAAAAGAATCACGCCAGAGTTGAAATACTTCTGGTTCTCGACGGGGGCCGGTAGAGCCGAACATAAAAGAGAGTTTCTGGGATAGCGCTCCTCCGCAACTGCAGCGCAGGCGAATCCATCCAGATTGAGCCCCCACAAATCTCTGACATCTCCCCGGCAGAGGGTATCGATATCCAGATACAGCGTGCGCATTTCGTCAACCAGGATTTTCGGCAGCAGAAGCCGAAAATAGCACTCGACACTTATATGCGGACTTGGCAACGGTACATTCGCAAACACAGTCTCGTCAACCTTGTGAAAGCAGATTTCACAATTACGGTACTTCTCCGATGCAGAGCCGATTCGCAACTGATTTTCCTCCGAGACATTGCGATGCAAGACATGAAAAACAAACTCAGGCTCTGGATTATTCAGCAAAATGCTCGTCATCACAACCGCCAGATGCTGGGAAAAGCCGTCTGACACGGAGAACGATATGGAAATCGGATCTTTCATCTATCTTACCTCTGATGTTGCATATCGCAGAGTCTGCGGTAGACACCATTCATCCTGTAAAGTTCGTCATGGGAGCCGTGTTCAACGATTCTGCCGTGGTCCATCACAAGGATCAGATCGGCGTTGCGGATCGTCGAAAGGCGGTGCGCAATGGCAAAGACGGTACGGTTTTTCATGAGATTGACAAGCGCATCCTGCACCAGGCGCTCCGTCACGGTGTCAAGTGCACTCGTGGCTTCATCCAGAATCAGGATTGGGGGATTCTTGAGTATCGCCCGCGCAATCGCTATGCGCTGACGCTCTCCGCCCGAAAGCGCAAGGCCCTTCTCGCCACACGTCCGCGAATACCCTTCCGGCTGCGACATGATAAACTCATGCGCGTTGGCGAGTTTTGCCGCCGCCACCACCTCATCATGCGTTGCGGTGCCCGTTCCGTATCTGATGTTCTCCTCTATCGACTCATTGAACAGCGTAGTCTCCTGCTGCACCGAACCCACAAGGCGGCGAAGATCGGAGATGCGTATATCCCTCAAATCGACACCATCCATCATGACTCTTCCCTCACGAGGATCGAAGAACCTCGAAAGGAGTGCGCTCATGGTGGACTTCCCGCTACCGGTCGTTCCCACCACTGCGACAAAACTGCCTTTGCGGATCTCGAAACTTGCGTGACTCACCGCATCGCATTCAGCAGTGTCGTATCCGAACGAAACATCGTCGAAGACGATTCTATCGTCGAATGTGGACTTGGTGACGGCATTCGGATTCTCTGGAAGTGCCATATTCACGTCCATAAGCGACCAGATTCGCTGCAAGGACGCGCGCCCCTGCTCGATCTGCACCTGAAGTTTGGAAAGCTGCTTCAGCGGCTTGTAGATCAGAAGGAGCGGGGCCAGCATCGGAAGAATGTTGGCGAGAGTGACATTGGCGAAAAAGCACCACACGATAAAGGCGCTAATGAGAAATATCCCGACGGTCTCCACCGCCGGTCCGACAAAAAGCCCGAGACGCACTGCCCGAAGCGTGGACTTCAGAAGCTTGTTGTTCGTGTCGACATATTTCATGTTCTCAAACTCCTCGCAATCGTAGGCCTTGACCGCCTTGATGCATGTCAGGATTTCATGCATGCGCGAGCCGACCACAGAACCGCGTTCGAGAGCCTTGCGAGACCATTTGCGGATCGCCTTGGAAAGCATCACCACCGGCACCATAAACAAAGGGAAGCCCACAACTATGATCACCAATGTCGGCAACATGTGATTGACAATCGCGAACCAGATGATGAATCCGACAGAAATCAGAATTTCAAACGGAGCCTGCGCCAACTCCATCAGCATCGTCTGTATTATCATCTGCACCATGGCAGGATCTCCCGTCGCCCGCGACATCAGCTGTCCCACATCAATCCTTCCGTGGAACTGCATCGATTGCTTCTGGATGTGGCGCAGCATATCAACCCTTAAATCCGCCACGACATGCGACCCTGCCCACGTAAGACAGTAATTGGAAAGGAACAGCGTCGCCAGACGCGCCAAAGCGACCAGCGGCACTACAAGAACGACAATCAGCACCATCGCCCCGCCCATTGCGCCAGATTCATCCTGCAGCCTTATACCGGCCTTTGCCGCCAAACGCTCGACCTGAGGATACCATGAAGGCAGCCGGGAGGCCTTATCCATCTGACGTTCGAGCTTGTTCTTTGCGGGTGCGCCAACATTCACATCCGCCACAGGGTCCTTCTGCGCGACAGCCATCCTGGCCTCGTTCTCGCTCACCTTCTCAAGTGTCGGCTGAATGACCTGAAAGAGAGGCAGGAACGTTCCCGCCGTGAGCATGCCGCACAGAATGCCGAGAAAAATGCGTGCCCTGTATTTCCTCGCATATCCCCACACCCGGCCATATGCCTCTTTTGCGGAATATTCACGATCGAAAAACTCTTTCTTGTATTCGCTCATGTCTTCATGATCCTTTTGATCTCGTCTCTCAAATGCGACAACCCGTCGCAGAACGCAACCACGACGCTTCTTTTCCTCAACGCCTTGCGCCCGTATATTCCGACAGGACGTCCGCTGTCGACTGGTGTTGTATTCTGATGCTTCTCGCCTTCTATCACCTCTATCACCTGCGCCCAGAAATTGTACTTTTCAAGAACGAGCCTCTTCGCCGCCAAAATCGCCTCTCGCCTCTTTTCATATTCCCCGTCTGCAATGGCGGCCTTGACTATTGCCGCAGCCTCCCTGGGGTCATCAATCGGGATCGGGATGAACGATTCTTTCGGGAAGATTTCATCCACGGTGGGATCACCCGCATAGAATGGCAGGCACTCGGCAAGAAATGCATCCGCCAGCTTCTCCGACCAATGGTGCCTGGCAATGTGATTCTCTATTGTCACATGATATTTATACGGCTCCAAAACCTCGTACTTTCTTCCGAAAGGTTTCACCCCCCTGCCGTACCAATCCATCTCCGGTATGGCACGAGACAGCCCTTCCGCCAGTTCGAATCTCGAGGCATGTTTTGTATAGCGCATTTTCTTCGAAGAACTTATGACGGAAATGGTCTTCTGCTTTGGCGGCAGGACCAAAGAGCCGTATTCCCGGCAGTTTCTGCCGATATACCACAGGTAATACCCGCGACCGAGATGATAATGCGGATGTTTCTCCGCCTCAGGAGGGCGATTGGTAAGAAGATGCCCGAACTGCCGCGTATATGCCTTTGAATACCGCTTGATGCTTATCGGTTCCTGAGTTGCGAGAATCGTGCACTCCTTCGGGCACAACAGCTTCTCACACCCTTTTCTGAATGTTCCAATGTCCACCGACGGCATTTCATCGTAAACGACAAGCCAATCATAGTCCTCGCATGTGGGATCAGTGACAAACACATATCCTGGACGATACTCAAAGTCATCCGCCCCGACTTCAGAGCCTCGCCACAAAACCTTTATCCGCATACGCACTCCTTCTTCCCATCCGGCACATTCCGGAAATAATTGTAGTTCAACACCCAGGCCGAAGGATGGCGACGGATGATACGCTCAAGATCCCTTATGCACATCTGGGTCATGCCTCGGATATCGCGTGCGTCTTCGGGCATATAGGAGGCAACGACCTCGCAACGGTAGCGGCCGTCACTGAGCGGACGCGACCAGGCGACCACAATCGGCGCCTTGCCTTTCGCGCTGAAAAAGGCAGGTGCCGCCGACACCGTTATCGGCATCCCCAAAAACCTGACCCAGATACCGCCGTCCCTGACGTCCACGACCTGATCGACGAGAAGCCCCAGCGACTTGCCGCTCTTCAGCCCCTGCATAAGCGGGCGGAACGCACCGTCGGCATGGACAATCTCCTGGCCGATCGATGTGCGCGCCTTCATGAGCAGCTTCGTCATTCCGCCCGTGCCGATATCCTTTGCCACCGACATCATCGAATGCCCCTCGAGAAACGCAAGCTGCGAAAGGATCTCCCAACAGCCGATATGTCCCGAAACCGTGACCGCAGGCTTGTTTTCGGCTAGGAACTTCTTCCCAGCCTCAGACATTTCGCCCGCCGCCTTGACACGGCTCACCGCATTGCGGCACGTCCAGAACGCATGGCCCACCGTCCGCGCCATATTGCGGTACGAACGTCTGATGATTCGCTCCTCCGCCTTAGTGGGATCGTAGACCGCAACAGGACGGACTATCCCGTCGGTTTTCACTTTGCCGCATATGACACGCAGATTGGCGAGAGAACGCCGACGCCCCTTGTCATCGAAGCGATACATGACCGCCGAGACGAAATCGCAGACGCCAAGCATCCATCTACGGGGCAGGGAAGAAAGAATCACGATGCCAAGTCCGATTCCGACCCATTCAAACGGGCGGCGCAACATTCGCTTTATTCTTTTCCTTGTCTTTCTCGCTACCGTCATCGGCACTTGTCCTTGTTCTTATTGTCTGTCACCCGATAAAAATGTCAAAACTCAAAAAGATCGCCGGGGCGATCCTGTTCAAGAACCGAAAGCTCTATGTCGGTGCGGCCGATCTCCTCCAGCACATCGGTAAACGCCCTTCTCGCCAGCGACGGCGAGTTGCACTCAGACGAGATATGTCCAAGAAGAATCGCCTTCAGTGACAAAGGATTCGTATCCTTGACAAGTGTCGCCGCGTCCTCATTGGAGAGATGGCCCGTACGCCCGCGAATGCGCTGCTTCAGCGACACTGGACGATGGCTCTGTTCAAGAAGGATTGGATCATGGTTCGATTCCAGCACGGCGCACGTCGCGCGGGAAAACGCCATACGGACATTGGCCGTGACAATCCCCATGTCCGTGCCGACGAAAAGCGAACTGCCGTCCGCCTCGAACAGATATCCAACAGGATCGGCCGCATCATGCGAGATTGAGAATGGCGTGACCTGTATGCCTTCAATCTCAAAAGGCTCGCCATTCTCGAAGAGCGCCCAGCCGTCGTTGACACCCGTCTGCATTGCGATGGCGTCTGCAGTATCCCCGTTCGCGATAAGCGGTATGTCCGGAAGCCGCCTATGGAACGTTCCCACACCCTTGCAGTGATCAGAATGGTCATGGGTGAAGAGAACCGCCGACACTTCAGAAATGTCGATTCCGCACTCCGCCAGTCTCGTCTTCTGTTCCCTGAAGGAAAATCCAAGATCCACAAGCAGAAGCGTACCGCCAGAACGGACGGCGATCGAATTGCCGCCTGAACCGCTGCCTATGGCACGAACCCTCAAATCCGGAACCTCTCGAATCAGGCTTCATGGATGCGGGCGTTCGCGGCGGCGACCTTGGTAGCCAGCTCCTGCTTGTGCTCCCTGAACTTTTCGCGAAGCCCCGCATCGGCGGCTCCAAGCATCTGCACAGCAAGAAGCGCTGCGTTTACAGGACCCGCACTGCCGCAGGCCACACATGCCACAGGCACGCCAGACGGCATCTGCACCGTGGCGTAGAGGGCGTCAAGGCCATTCAGCGCCCCGCCGGCCACCGGGATCCCGATAACGGGAAGCACCGTTCCCGCCGCCAAGACGCCGCCGAGATGGGCCGCGCCGCCTGCCGCCGCAATGATGACCTTGATGCCGCGCCCCTCGGCGGTTTTCGAATATTCGATGGCCATCTCCGGCGTACGGTGCGCACTTATGACGCGAGTCTCGTACGGAACGGCGAACTTGTCCAGCGTCTCGCAGGCCTTCTTAACAAGAGGCCAATCGGAGTCGCTTCCCATCACAATGCCAACCAAAGGCTTTTCTGAATCCATGATCAATTCCTTTCAAATGCGCGATGCGCGATGTCTCTCCTGAAAAACGCCTTCTCGAACGAGACTGCCTCGACTGCGCGATAGGCGGTATCGACCGCCTCGCGCAGAGTGCCCCCCATGCCCGTCACGGACAGGACGCGTCCCCCATCCGTAAGGACGGATCCGTCAACAGACTTCGTTCCGCAGTGGAAAACCGTCGCACCCTGCACCTTTGCAGCCTCGTCAAGGCCGGAAATCCTCTTGCCCTTCTCATAGCTTCCAGGATAGCCGCCGGACGAGACGATCACAGTTGCGGCAGCCTCGGGCTTGACAATCACGTCGGAATCCTTCAGGCACCCGGTGGCGACATGCATCAGCATGGCGGCGAAATCTCCGTCAAGACGCGGAAGCACAGCCTCCGTCTCGGGATCGCCAAAACGTGCGTTAAACTCGACCACGTTCACATTGGAGCCACTGAGGGCCATTTTGCCGCCTTCGGGCGTGACCATAAGTCCGGCATAGAGAACACCGCGATAGGTGATGCCGCGATTCTTGAGTTCCCTGACGACCGGAAGGATGATCTTCTCCTTGATCTCGGGAAGCATGCGCCCCGTTACGACTGGAGCAGGGCTGTAGGCCCCCATGCCGCCTGTGTTCGGTCCCTTGTCCCCGTCAAAGATGCGCTTGTGATCCTGCGAACTTGGGAGGAGCACGGCGTTATCGCCGTCGACAAGCGCAAGGATCGAACACTCTTCGCCATGCAGAAACTCCTCAATGAGGACCTCCGCGCCTGCTGACCCGAACTTGTTGCCTACGAGCATGTCATCTATCGCCGCCTCTGCCTGCTCGGCGGTTTCGGCGACAATCACACCCTTGCCTGCGGCGAGACCATCCGCCTTGATTACGACAGGAAGCCCGTAGGCGGGAAGAGCCGCCTTTGCCGCCGCGGCATCGGTGAACACCTCAGCCTTGCCGGTAGGCACGCCAGCCGCCTGCATAATCTCCTTGGCAAAACGCTTGGATCCCTCCATGCGGGCGCCAGCGGCCACAGGGCCAAACGCCTTCACACCGGCATCCTCAAGCACATCGACAAGACCCGCACATAGCGGTGCCTCGGGGCCGACCACGACGAGATCGGGAGCATTCTCTCTGCACCATGCCGTTATTCCGGCGATATCGTCAGCCTTCAACGGCAGACACGTCGCAATCTCAGACATCCCTGCATTGCCCGGAGCGCACCAAAGCTCATGACTCTCCGCGTCCTGCGCCAAACGCCACGTGATCGCGTGTTCGCGCCCGCCACTTCCTACTACTAAAATTTTCATGTCCCCATTATACCATATCCGGCGTTTATGGTTTTAACTTTATTGAATCGGCATCTCTAAGAATGATTGTCCAACACTTTTTCAAAAAAGCGCTTGCGTTCATCCCCCTGTTTTGATATCATATCTGCGTTTTCTTTTTTGGGGATATAGCTCAGTTGGTAGAGCGTCTCAATGGCATTGAGAAGGTCAGGGGTTCGACTCCCCTTATCTCCACCATCCGCAGGGTGCGTTTGACCTGACATCGGTCGAGCGCATTTTTTGTTTTTTAGACAAAGTGCGTAATGCACCAAATGCACGCTTTCAGCAGATCAGAAATCAGAGCGACGGAAAATCCGTTTGTCTCGGAGGAAACTCCGCAGACATGAATTCCGCCAATGCGTTCTTCCAGTATGGCATGGGAGGCAGACCTGCAAGCCTCAATGAATTCTTCTCCAACCGAGAGTTCTTAGGTCTTGGAGCGGGACGCGGAAACTCCTCTGTCGTGCAGGGCTGTATCTTCTGTTCCTTGCCTGCAAGACGGAATATCTCCTCCGCGAATTCGGCCCAAGTCGCCTCTCCTTCACACGTAAGGTGAAATGTACCCCGCAATTCCGGGCGTTCAAGGATTCCCCGAAGCGCCCGAACCACCGCCACCGTGCTTGTGGGATTGCCGTGCTGGTCGGACACAACCTTCAACACCGGACGGCTCCCGTCGGCGAGAGACATCATCGCGTGCACGAAACTGGGTCCACCAGCCCCGTAAAGCCATGAAATGCGCGCCACCACATGATTCGGACAAAGCCTGCGCACAGCCTCTTCTCCGGCAAATTTGCTCTGTCCATACACGGTTCGCCCACCTGTGGGACAATCCGATTCACCATATGGACGTTCCGCATCGCCATCAAACACATAATCCGTAGAGATTGCAATGAGCCGGATCCCATGCCGGTTGCAAGCCGCTGCAACGTTCGCAGAGCCAGTTTCGTTGATACGGAACGCCAGATCGCGTTCGGCCTCACATCTGTCGACAGCTGTCATGGCGGCACAATGAACAACTACGTCAGGGGAATGTTTCACGAGGGCGGCGCCAACGGACGCCTCATCCGTAATATCAGTTTCCGGAAGATCCGTGGGAACGACCTCGAATTCACCGACCAATTCCCGGACGAAAGTTCGCCCGAGCATCCCGTTGCCGCCTGTCAGCAGAATTTTCATCGCATCAATTCCGTCTGCCATCTGCAAGACGACGCAGATATTGTCCATAAGACGATTTACCGTAGCCATCGGCCAACGTGCGCAACTGCACTTCATCAATCCAGCCCTGATGCCACGCAATCTCTTCAATACAGCTCATCTGAAGCCCCTGCCTCTCCACAATTGCACGGACGAAGTTCGTGGCATCGGCAAGAGACTGATGCGTACCTGTATCCAGCCATGCATAGCCGCGCCCCATCTGCCGAACACGTAGCCGTTTCTGTCTCAGATATTCACGGTTCACGTCTGTGATCTCATACTCGCCGCGATGGGAAGGCTTGAGCGCGGCTGCAATGTCCACGACATCATTCGGATAGAAATAAAGCCCAACGACCGCATAGTTGGATTTCGGGAGCACCGGCTTCTCCTCTAGCGTCTCAGCGTTCCCGTCGGAGTCAAACGACACCACACCATACCGTTCCGGATCGGAAACCCGATAGCCAAACACGGTCGGTTCCTTGTCGGCGGCGGCCTCACGCAGCATTTTCGGCAGATCGGCGCCATAGAAGATATTGTCGCCCAACACCAGGCACACGTCATCATCCCCTATGAACTCTCTCCCAAGCACAAAAGCCTGGGCCAGTCCATTCGGCACCTTCTGCACCTTATATGAGAACTTCATGCCAATATCAGAGCCGTCGCCGAGAAGCCGCTCAAAATTCGGAAGATCCTGCGGCGTCGAAATGATGAGCACTTCACGTATTCCAGCCAACATAAGCGTCGACAGCGGATAGAAAACCATCGGCTTGTCATATACCGGCAACAATTGCTTCGACACCACCCGCGTCAACGGATGAAGCCTCGTTCCGGCGCCACCGGCAAGAATAATCCCTTTCCTGCTCTTCAGTCCAGATGAATTATCGATCTTCTCCATGACTTTATCATACCTCTCACTTGGCTTCGGCATCCGCCTACCGCCGCTTTGTTCATCACATGCACCGAATGATATCACCTTATCCCTGCAATCGCAAGCAAAAACAGAGCGGAGACATTCACTTTGCCGAAGTCCAACTTACACCAACCTTTATAATCTGCTATAATGTTCGCCAATTATGAAAGAGTACTTGTTGAAACTGACTCAGCCGCCAACATGCCGCACTGGAAGTTTATCAGTGGATTCAGACAATATTTACAAGCGCCCTTTAAACATGAAAATCAGATTGCTGCCATCCGCAGTGGTGATTCTGGTCGCACTTGCCGCCAACGCCAATGTATGGATCAAAGGTGTCGCCGAAGGCGATATCTGGGGAAATGCGGGATTCACCTTCGAACAGGAAGCAAAGATCGACGAACGGCAGCTGTACAACGAAGAGTCGCTTTTCCTTCTTAACTGGAAGGTGAACTCCTGGCTGAAGCTGGCGGCTGGTTACCGGCTTGTGTTCGAACGCAATGACGAGGGACGGTTTGACCATGAAAACCGTCCGACCTTCGACGCAACATTCTCCTCGCCGAAACTCTGGACCATGCATCTTGACCTAAGAACGCGCTTTGAGATCCGAAAAAAGGAAAGGACAAGCCCATACCTCCGGCAACGTTCGCGTCTGCGCCTTCGCACATCATGGAGCGTCACGGACTTCAGGATATCACCATTCGCCTTCGAGGAGGCGTTTTTCTCCTTCAAGCAGAATGACGAAACGCGAAACTGCTTTGACCGGCTTCGTTCGGCAGCCGGCGTCTCGTTCAGGCCCATTCCGTCTGTCGACAGCCTGCAGTGCCTTCTCTTCTACATGGTGCAGCATGGAGTGGACGGGCACGCAAGCGAATGGGACCCCGCTTCGTTCGTGGGCATAGAGATGCGGTACAGCTTTTGACCTCGCCCTCCCGGCTGTAATGACACCGCAAAAAAACAAGGCTTCCCGCGAAACACGGGAAGCCTTGCTCCGTTAGACCTCTCAGCCTTAGCCGAAGAGCTTGGTGAAGAAGCCGTCGTTCACAGACTTGTAGCCGGTGAACACCTTGCCGCCGGCGAGAACCTGACGCGTATTCTCGTCGAACGTGGCGGCGAGACCCGTGCGCATCGCGGCGTTCGCCATGACGAGCGAAACGGTGTGCGAATACCCGGCCTCGACGGAGGCGTTCGGGTTCTTGCGGCTGCGGACGCACTCCATCCAGTTGCGCATGTGCGCACTGGTGAGCTTGTCGCCGCCGGTGTTGGCCGCAGTCTCGGCCTTCTGGTAGTTGGCCGTAAGCTTCTCTTCCTTGTACTGGACGCGCTCGACACCTTCGTTGGAGACCGTTCCCTTGATGAGGTCGATCGTGCCGTTGGGACCATGATACTTCTCAACATTGCCGCGGGCGGAGTTGGTCTGGCGGGACGAGAACACCGCCTGGAAGCCCTTGCCGGGGTTGTTGTCCTCTCCGTACTCAAGAATCGTGGTGAAAGTATCGAAACTCATGCGACCGTCATTCCATGCATAGGTGCCGCCGGAGGCGACCGCCTTGCGCGGATACTTGAGACCCGTGAACCATGCGACCGTATCGATCTGGTGGCACATCCACTGACCCGGTATGCCGGACGAGAACGGCCAGAAAAGGCGGAACTCGAGGTACTTGCGCGGATCGAACTGGTACGCTTCCGGATCGCGGTCGAGAAGCCACATATTCCAGTCGATGTCCTCTTTCTTGAGAGATGCGACAAGCGCCTCGGGACGACGCCAACGACGGTTCTGGTTGACGTTCCAGCAAAGGTCGATGTAGGAGATGTTGCCGAACTTGCCGCTGCGGATGTAGTCGTTGGCGGCATGGTAGGCGGGACCGGAACGGCGCTGTGAACCGATCTGAAGAACCGCACCGGGAGCGAAACCGGCATTGCGCTTGGCGTCGACCGCATCAAGAAGCATGTTGGCGGAGTACATGTCCTCTGCCATCGGCTTTTCGCAGTACGCATCCTTGCCGGCGTTGACCGCATGCGTGGCGTGCTGGGCGTGCTGGAAGTCCGCCGTGGAGATGATGACCGCATCGACATCCTTTGCGTTCTCATAGAGATCGATGTCGCTGACGTAGGTATCCACCTTATGTCCGACCTTCGCCTCTATCTCGGGCTTGGCATTCTCGTAAAGACGCTTCTTCCAAAGATCGGCAACCGCGACAAGATCGAAGTTGAGCTCTTTGTTGTGGTGCAGGAAGCAGGGAAGCAACGAACCGCGGAAACGGTCGGAGTAGCCGACGCACGCAACGCGCACGCGCTCGTTGGCGCCGAGCACATTGAGGGACGGACCGGCGAGAACTGCAGCTCCTGCGAGCTTTGCGAAATCTCTGCGTTTAATCTTAGAGGTTTTTTCTGACATTGCAATCTCCTTATGTGTGTCAATTGGTGGAGTAGTATACCATTACTCGCTCAAAAGTCAATCCCCGCAGACAAAAGAAAAAACAGGGGATGTCCGGCGGACGCAAGACATCCGGCGTCTCATTTCATAATACCGCAAACCATCGCAAGCTCGTCGGTGGATCGGCATATCTTCACCGAAGGCCAGAGTCGGCGCCATGACTCCTCCTGACACCAATAGGAGAGAAGTTCTTTCATGCGCCCCAGAACATGCGCATCGCCGTCAAGCTCTTCACGGCTCATCTCCATATAGCGGGAGAACAGTTCTCTTGCGTCCGGACGGTTTGCAAGGCTTCGCACAAAACCTCTTCCTATCATCAGAGGAACGTCTTCCGGCACTTTGTCCACAGTTGCATCGCCGTTGTACATCACTGGCACCGTCGCAACCTCAAGCACCCTCCTGAACGAGGCCATGTCCGGGACGCCGTCGTACATCTGCACCGCAGTGCGGGCGTGGACAGTAAGAACCGCAAGAGGATAGCGGTTTATTGTAGGCATCAACGCCATTATCTCATCCGGGGACTCCACTCCTAGACGGGTCTTGAGGGAAAAGTTTCCCGGTCCCATTTCGGCACATCCCGCATCAAGCATCCTGTCAAGGACATCCGGAGTGCGCATCAGACCTGAGCCACGCCCCTTCTTGCGTATCATCGGGAACGGGCACCCGGCGTTGAGATCAGCCCTGCCGTAGCCAAGATCTTTTACCGCCTTGCACCATTCCCGCAATGCCCACGGATCCTTGCCTATCGCCTGCGGAACGAGAATCTGCCCGGCAGGCTGCCCCTCCGGAAGTATCTCGTCAAATATCTTCCGAGAGCACCTGAAACCGGGGTTTGCCGGAATGAACGGCGAGAAAGCGCCGGAAAATCCAGCCTCTCGCATCGCATCGGCGAACACCGTCCGGAACGCCCGGATCGTCACGCCCCTCAGAGGCGCAAGCCAAAGTCCCGTCGAAGCAACGTTCACGCGACGGTTTCCTTCCCTACGGCTGCGCGGCGGCGGTTGAGACATTCAAAGAACGGCTCCAGAAACAGACGTTCGTCATCGACCTCCATACCCAACGGAATCGCAGGCTTGTGTGCGCCATGGAAATCGCTCCCTGCCGTCGCGAACATACCCACTTCCTTCACGGCACGCAGATGGTCTATCGTCTCTTCAGGCTCATTGGCCTGATATATAGCCTCCACACCATCAAGACCTGACGCCTTGAGCTTCGCCAAGCCTTCCCGCAGGAGGATCGGATCCTTCGTCCAATACCGTGGATGGGCCATGACGGCAACACCGCCGGCTGAGTGTATGACCTCGAACGCATCAACCGGATCCGGATGGTACCGTGTCACATAGCAGCGCGTCTCCGGCGGCGACGAAGGCGTAAGATAGGCGCTGAATGCCGTGCGAATGTCCGGCGAATGTCCGTGATCCACAAGCCATTTTGCGAAATGCGGACGAGCAAGGACCTCTCCATGCGCATATGTGGCTATTTCATCCGCCGGAATGTCGATGCCTATATCGGCGAAACGTTCAAGTATCTTGACGTTACGGCTATTCCTCCCCTCCAGCACCTGGCGAAGAAAACCTCTCAACGCATAGTTCTCAGGATCGATCCCAAGACCAAGGAGATGGAACTTGTCGTATCCCTCGCCTGGTTCTACGCTGAGCTCTATGCCCGCAAGGCGCACCGCACCTTCGACGGCAGAACCGTCCTCTGCACATGCGGCAAGGAACTCAGCGACACCATCGCAATTGTCATGATCCGTGAGCGCCATCGCATAAAAGTCCCTGGCGCGCCTCGCAAGCTCCGTGGGCGTGACTGTCCCATCGCTTGCCGTACTGTGTACATGGAAATCGATCATTGCCTACACACCTGATTATGCATCTGGCACATGCTGCACATCGGACAGAATCAGCGCCGCCAAGTGGTACGCCATGTGGTCTCCGGCTTGTTGCGGGACGAGCCGCCGCCCCAGCCTCCCCAGCGGTCTCCGCGCGGCTTCGGGCGCTCATACGCCGGCGAGACCGAACGCACCTCATGCTCATTGTACATCTCCGGCGGGATTTCTCGCACGAACTGCGAAGGCTCCGCCGGACACATTCCGCCGTCGGACGTCTTCTTCGAACGCGGAACGCTCAGGTAAAGACGGTCCTTCGCACGCGTGACGGCAACGTAGAACAGACGGCGCTCCTCGTCCAGGTTTCCGTCCTCAACGCTCCGCGCGGACGGGAATATCGTATCGACGAGCCAGGGAAGTATGACCACAGGCCATTCCATGCCCTTCGACTGGTGGATCGTGGAAAGCAGCATATGGTCTGCAGGAAGCGCGGCCTTGTTCTGAGCGTCAAGATTGGTCATCAGCGCGACCTCTTCGAGAAAGCCCCGCAGTCCCGTCTGATAGGACGCTATCTGAGACTGGAGTTCAACGAGGTCCTCGAGGCGACCCGCCGCATCCTCCTCGTCAAACTGCCGCCGCAGGTGATCTCCGTAGAAGTAGTGGACGAAGTCCTCAATCAGTTTGCCGTCCTCGCCGAGCGAAAGATGCTGAGGCGCGCCCGTAAACGCCTTCTGCATCCCTTCCCAACCGGCCTTTGCCTTTGGCGGAAGCATCGAATCCAGCGACATGCGGTCCATTCCGCTGCCGGGATCGAAACTGCGTCCGAGCTTCACCCAGCACTTCTTGAGGGACGCCTCTCCCACTCCGGGAAGCATGCCAACCAGCCTGAAGAAGCTGAGTTCATCGTGCGGATTCAGGAGCAGACGCAGGAAGGACAGCACGTCCTTCACGTGGAGCTGTTCAAACACGCCGACGCCGCTTGTGATCCTGAACGGCAGCCGTGCGCGGGTGAGCGCAAGCTGGATGTCGATGGACGAGAAGTGCGAACGGTAGAGAATGGCGATGTCCTTGTACTGGAAGCCCTGTCCGCGAAGATGCTCGACAAGCTTCAGTATCAGCTCCGCCTGCGCGTGGGCGTCCCACATCCTGTACAGCTGGGGCTGAAAGCCCGCACCCTTGCGGAACGGCCGGAGAGTCTTCTCGAACTGGTGCTGGACATCCTTCATCACCACATTGGCGACGTTGAGGATCGGCGACATCGAACGGTAGTTGCGTTCAAGCTTGAGGATCCGGCACCCTTCCCACCTGTTCGGGAATTCCATGATGTTCTCGAACTGTGCGCCGCGCCACGTGTAGATGCACTGGAAGTCATCCCCGACGACCATGAGATTGCGGTTCTTCGCGGCAAGGATGTCGGTGAACTGCGCCTGAAGGGAGTTCGTGTCCTGATATTCGTCCACAAGCACATGCAGGAAATGATCCTGAAGCGCATTGCGCACGCTCTCGACCTCGCGGAGAAGACGAAGCCCGTTCACGAGCAGATCGTCAAAGTCCATCGCGCCAAGCTCCCTCTTGCGCTCGGCGTACAGTTCGCCGCATCTGATCACCTTCTCTACGTCCAGCGCCACCTTCGACTGCTGGACCTCCACAAGCGTCCTGAAATCCTTCTCGCGGTTGGCGGCATCGGAGATGAGCTTGAGGATGAACTCCTTCTTGACGAAGTCCTTCACGCCCTTTCCCGCGACCTCCTTGACGATCTGCCCCATCAGCTTCTTCTGGTCGTCCTCGTCGATGATCGTGAAGCCCGGCTTGTATCCGAGAAAGCTCCCGTATCGCCTGAGGAACTTTGCGCAGATCGAATGGAATGTACCGGACCACATGCCGCCGACGCCGGTGCCTATCAGCTTCTCAGCCCTTTCGGTCATCTCGCGCGCCGCACGGTTCGTGAACGTGAGAAGCAGTATGCGCTCGGCGGGGACGCCCTTCTCTATGAGATACGCGACACGGTGCACAAGGGTGCGCGTCTTGCCCGTGCCCGCCGCCGCCAGAACCAGCATGGGACCTCCGTCGGAAGTCGCGGCGGCGCACTGTTCGGGATTCAGTTCGTTCTTGAAGTCAATCATCTTCTCTTGAAGTCCTTGAAGACATCCGTCCTCTTATTCTGCCAGCAGCATGTCCTTGATCGGCTCAAGGGGACGTCCGCTGAGAAATGCGCCGCCGGACATCTCCTTGGCGCCTTCCGGCTTGAGTGCGGTAAGCAGAAGCGCCGTCGTGCCCGTGCGGATCACCGGGCCGCGCTTCGTGACCTCAAGCACGGTTCCGGGAAGCTCGTTGCGTCTTGACGGATCGACCTTGGCGAACTCCACCCCCGTGACGACCACACGGCCCGTGTTGCCCTTCTTGCGAAACCGGGACGGCAGGAACGTGTAGCACCCGGGCCAGGGTGTGTAGGCGCGCAGAAGACGCTCGATGTAGTCGGAGGACTTGCTCCAGTCTATAAGGCCGTCCGTCTTCGCGATCTTGTGTGCGAAGGTCGCCTTGTCCTCCTCCTGCTCCTTCGGAGGCGGCAGCTTCTTCGCGTCCATGAGCTTCAGCGCCTTGGCGAGCGTAACGCCGCCGCAGATCGAAAGCTTGTCCATGAGAGTGTCGCCGGTATCGTCCGAATAGATCGGCTCGACCTGCTTGAGAAGCACGGGACCGTCATCCATACCCATGCCCATCTTGATGACGGACACGCCGGTCACCACGTCCCCGGCAAGGAGCGCCGCCGTCACCGGAGACGCTCCACGGTACTTGGGAAGCAGCGAGAAATGGCAGTTCACGCAGCCGAGCGGCGGAAGGTTGAGAAGCTCCTCCTTGAGGAACTGTCCGAACGCCACGACGACGACCACGTCAGGCTTCCATGCCCTGATCTGGGCCAGCGCCTCGGGGGCATTGACGTTCTCCGGAGTGATGCAGTTCCTGATTCCGCGCTCAAGGGCGTACGCACGGCACGGACACGGCGTGAGCACCTTTCCGCGGCCGGCTGGCCTGTCCGGCTGGGTCACTACCCCGACCACCTCAAGACCGGGCAGTCGCATAATCGCCCGCAGACACACTGCGGACGCACTTGAAGATCCCATGTAGACAATTCTCATATCGGCGGGTAGTATACCACATTCGAAGGCATCACGCCCAATCACCATGGATGCTGTCAAATGGATATTGCCTATTCTAAATTACAACACGACCATCCCACTGCCATGCTTACGTGATCGAACTGGCTACGACACATTCTGACGTTAAACCGTATCCACGAAGGCAACGTCTGTCAAGGGAAGATCGTGCGACTCCAAAGGCAAGCATTCCACAATCTGAAACGGATATGCCACGCCGATAGAGACGGATGAGGGATGGGATTTCGCGAGAAAACGGTCGTACCAGCCACCGCCATAGCCCATGCGCGCACCTGAACGCGAAAACGCGAGCCCCGGCACAATCCAAACGGCAACAGCACTTTCATCGACAGGCTTCAGCCCCACACCATGCGCTTCGGGCTCCAGTATCCCCATCGGCCCCGGAACAAGCTTCGTCTCCCGGGAACAGGCGATCAGCCTGTATGTCCCATCCCTCCACGCGGGAACGACAACCTTGCAGTCCGTCGCCCACAGCCTTTCGATCAGGACGGAAAGATCGATCTCATCGGCAGAAGCGAGATAGACGGCGAACACCCCCTTCTCCGCCACAGCCTTCTCGACGTCATTGCGCGCAAGCAGGCATCTGCACAACATCGCCGAATATGTTTTGCGCATATCGGCGGAGACCTCGCGTCGCCGCGATTTCATGGTCTTGCGAAGTTCGCGCTTTGATGTGATATTCTCCATGGCGCTATTTCATGCTTGGCAGGACAATGCCTCGAAGGATTACCTTCTGGCAGAGCAGAAACACAGCAGCCGTCGGAATCGACACGAGCACAAACCCCGCCATCACGCACCAGGGCTGACCCGCCATCTCCTGGCTCATCTGGTACATCCACACGGCAATCGTCCACTGAGACTCCTTCTGGCAGACGAGAAATGCCCATTCCCAAGAGTTGTAAGCGGCGACAAAATGGTTCAGCGCATTCACGGCAAGTATCGGAGTGGTCATCGGAAGCGTAATCTTCGAGAACACCGTCCATTCCCCGGCGCCATCGATTGCCGCCGCCTCGTACAGCTCCCGCGGCAGGGCGTCGAAGAATCCCTTGAGGATGAAGATGCTCATTCCGCTCGCAACCGTCGGCAGAACAAGCGCCGCCAGGGTGTTCAGAAGACCGAGATCCCTTATCAGCAGAAAGCCCGGAATCGCGGTCACGGCGGAGGGGAACGCCATCGTCGCAAGCAGGAACAGGATCACGCGCTCAGTCCCATTCATCCTGAAACGAGAAAGCGCATATGCCGCAAGCGGGTTGACGATCAGTGACGCCGCCACCGAGAGCAGGACCAGAAGCACGGTATTGAAGAAGGCCCGTCCCCGCATGAAAAGATACTGCCCGACGAGGCGGTAGTTGTCCAGCGCACCCAGGAAGAAGTCGCGCCTGCCATGTTCGATGAACTGGACCGCCAGCGCCTTGCGCAGTCCGTCCCGCAGCATTTCGCCGCCGCCATCCACCGCAACCGGCATCGTCCGGCACACATAGTCGCCGCGCTCGACCATCCGCTTGCGGTAGAAGTCCTTGAACCGGCACCACTGGTCGTACTGCGCATCGCCTACGGGCGGACTCCATGTCGCCCGTGACACGGGAAGATGCGTCTCCGCCATGAACGACGTGAGGAACGATCCGGTGAACGGCTGGACGTCACGCGGGTCGTAGTTGCACACGGTGCGATGGATGTCCCAACGGACAACGTCATCGCGGAAGCGCTCCGCCGCCGTGCGCCATTCGGCATAGAGCGTCCGATTAGTCAACGGTTCCAGTAGCGCATCGGCGAAGCGGTCCACCCCTTCCTTGTCCTGTGCGACGGATTGCCATGTGGTCCACTTCTCCGGAGCCTCCGGAAACACGTCGCGCGGGAAGCGAGGGAAACATGCAGACACCGACCGCATGAAGCGGTCGTTCCTGTTCCACAGAGCACGCAGCACCGGAGTGTGCCGAGCATAGTCGTAACCGGACGAGAAACTCGAGGCGAGCATCACCATGAACGGAAGAACCATGGTGATACCGCCCAACGTCAGCAGCGCATAGACGCAACCGAGGAAGATGCGTCCCTTCCACGTGCTGCGTTCAGATGGCAGAAGCGCCGACATCTCCGTGCCTTCCGGCGCAGATCAGAGCATGCGAAGGCGCACCGGATCCTCGGAGACGGCGCCGGACGCCTTGATCTCCGCAAGTGCCGCCTCTAGGTCCGCCGTGCGAGAACTGTGCGTAAGCACGACCACAGGAACCGGGGCATTGCCCTCTCCGCAGGACTTCTGCGAAGCGGCTGAGATCGAGACACCATGCTTGCCGAGGGCGGTTGCGACCGTACCGAACACGCCGGGGCGGTCCGCCAGCATGAAACGCAGATAGAAGCGCGAGGTGATGTCGCCTGCGGCGCGGAGCTTCACCTTGCCTTCGCCGTATGTGGGAACGGCGCGTTTGTAGCGCGTCTCACCGTGGGCGAGGTTGCGGGCGATGTCACCGATGTCAGCAACCACCGTGGAGGCGGTCGGCTCGCGGCCTGCGCCGCGGCCGTAGTACATGGTGTAGTCGCTCATGTCGCCATTGACCATCGCGGCGTTGAAAACGCCGTTGACGTTCGCAAGCATGTGCGAGAACGGAACGAGCGTGGGATGCACACCGACCTCGACCTCGCCGCCGTCGCGCGCAACGCATGCGAGGAGCTTGATGCGATATCCGAAATCCGCGGCGTATTTCACGTCGTCGCCGGAGAGATTGCGGATGCCCTCGACCTGAACCTGCTCAAGCGTGGGCTGGAAGCCGTATGCGAGCGCGGCGAGGATGCAGGCCTTGTGCGCCGTGTCGAAACCGTCGATGTCGAGCGAAGGATTCGCCTCGGCGTAGCCGAGCTTCTG
>JAZOAC010000112.1:0-10458 GCA_045595285.1 Kiritimatiellia bacterium
CCATACCCTGACGCGTCATTACAGGACCGGGCGTTACGCAAAATGCCCTTATGCCATACGGTGCGTCTGCAAGGGCGGCAGCTTTCTCGGCATCGGCATAGTTGCGCACATCGCAGGGACACGCGATACACTCACCCACTCCTCCACTCCAAACTCACCCATTCCTCCACCTTAACATCCTCCAACCCGAACTAAATCTCAATCACTGCAGGGGCCCCTTATTTTTCAAGGGTGTGTTGATTTTCACGTCGAAAAAATTGGGGAACCTCCAAGGCATGATCATCTTCAAGCTTTCTTCTATCGCAAAGTTCTGTGAACTGTACAGCCATAAACACGCACAAGGCATCACCCATTTCCCCCGAAAGACGCGCTATCGAAAACCATTGGCGAAACACTTGGAAATCACCAATTCTCACAAATTATAATATGTGAGAATTGAACGCAAAATATGGAGCTTGCTTAGATTCCGGGAAATGAGAATTCGATTCGGAACAATTCTCTCGCTTCTGATGAGATGGTGAATCAATGAGAATATGTTTTGGACTGATTCTCAAGATTACGGCGCGGACGAAATCTTATAAACCTCCCAAATAACGCTATTTTGCAAAATCACCAGAATCACAAGCGAAATTACCACTCTTTTCAGGGGCCCACCCCAATTATTTCATCTGAATAATGCAAGCGAATCTTCACAAAATTTTATTTTTAGCAGATAAACAACAAAAGCAAACTAATCGTCGAAAAATTACACATTTCCAAAGGTCCAACCCCAGATGTTCCGGCCACAGGCGGATGCGCTCGACGATACGGCCATAAAGCTCCCCATACGCCTTGTCTTCGTTGGGAACGGGCAATGTCTCCAAAGCCGCCGGGAACGCCGTCCCCATGGTGCACACAACCGCAAGAATTGTTCCGCATATCGTTCTCATTTACGCCTCGCTCCTTTCTATGATTTCAGTCGCCATGCCTTATCGTCAATACCCTTTCATGACATTCTCCGCCCTTCGGATGTAGGCGTCCTGCTCCGACTTGCAGAGGTCGTTCCAGCGCACATTCCACCCGCATACGCGAACCTGAAGATTTTCGTACTTCTCCGGATGCTTCTGCGCATCGCGAAGTTCTTCCGCGCTGAACACGGTGAACTGGATAACGCTTCCGCCGTTCCGGTGGAAGCGGCGAACGAGCGTTTTCATCGCCTGAAGCCCCTTCTCGCCTTCGCACACCGACGGATGCAGCATCATATCGAGCGGATAGTCGCCGGGGAGCCTAGTCACATCGGACGCTGCAAGCGTCGCGACGAGCGCCGTCGCACCCTCCGTATCCGCGCCCATCGTAGGCGAGAGGTTCTTGCTCATCTCGTCTCCCTTCTTGCGTCCATCCGGTGTCGCGCCGGTCTTCTCGCCGAGATGGATGTATTGGCGCGCACAGTGTCCCGATGCAAGGAACACGCCGCCACGACTGTTCGGCTTGCCGTTCAGCTGCGAAGAGAAACATTCAATAAGTTCCGCGCCTATCGCATTCGCCTCCGGGTCGTTGTTGCCCCATTTGCGCTTCGAGCGTAGCATCCGCAGCCGCAATGTTTCGTGCCCCTCCCAGTTCGCCGCCATGATTGCGCCAAGTTCCGCGAGCGACAACTCCTTCTTCTCATAGACAAGCTCCTTCACGGCGAGAAGCGCATCGACCGCCGTCCCAGGCCCAACCGCGAGAATCGACGAATTGTTGCCGCGCTTGCATCCGTTCGCGAAGCCATCTTTCCGCGTCTTGAGCGCGTGTTCGGTGGAGAGAGTCATGCAGTTGGCGGGATTTACGTCCGGCAGCACTTTCTCAAACTCAAACGCAACCTTGCGGCAGCGGTCGGTGACATCCGAAAGCCGACGAAGATATTCGTCCTTGAAGGAGTTGAAAGTTGCGAGTTGAGAGTTGAGATTTGTGCCTCCAACTTTACACTTTACACTTTCCACTTTACACTCTTCGAGCATCTTCTCGATCGGCTTCAGGAAGTTGATGTGCCCTACGCCCGTGCCGTTGACGCTGTCCCTGAGACCGAACTCGTAGCAACCGCGCACGACCATCGTGCGGCAATCCTCATCGCTCGCATTGCTCCACTTTTTGAGCGAGCGCGCCGTCGGCTCCTCGCCGATGAACGCAATGGAGCGGTGCCTTCGCGCCATGTCGAGCATCTTGTCCCACGCCCAGTCCGGCGTGTTGGGCGCGACCTTCACAAGAAACTTCGGCGTGGTGAGCGCGCACTCGTCCATCACATCGAGGATGATCTTCGAGACATGGTTGAACTCCGTCGTGCCATCCTTCTTCGTGCCGCCAAAACCGACGGGTTGGTTCCAGTAGTTCGCGACGGAACCCCATTGCCAGAGAAAGTGCTTCAGCTGCTCGCGGAACTCCGCCTCCGTCGTGCGCCCAGCGGCGATGTCGGCATCGTAGTACGGCGTGAGGAACACGTCGAGTTCCGTCAATGAACGGCACTGGATGCCGTCGAGGTGCTCCGACCAGAAGAAGTACAGCCACACGAACATCATCATGTCATACGCCGTCTGCGGTGGACCGTTGCGCAGCCGCTCCAAGCACGCGATTTCCTTTTTTAGCCGTATGGAGAGCGTAGAATTTGCATTTGCAATTTGTGAACAATTGTGACACTTGCCATTTGTGAGCAATTCTTCTTTGTGCCCGTTGTGTTCATTGTGGCCAACAACTCCCAGATTCTTTCGACCTTGCTCTATAAACCTGTCAATGCCGTTCAGCATTGCATCCATCGCAATCCTGAGCCCCTCGTAGAACGGATCGCCCTTCACGGCGTACTTCTCAAGCCGCGCCTTCATGTCGGGGAAACCCAGTTTCAGGATGACGCGCCAGTCGGGGACGGAATGGTCGAAGTCCTGCCACATGCTCCAATCGCCGATGGCGTTGCCTGCCCCCCACTCCGCCTTCACCCATGCAGGAAGCATCGTCTCGTTCACCTCACGAGCCCGTTTCCTGATTACGCTTCGAATCGGCATATTCAGTCTGTCCCACACCGCAATCGCCGGGAACCAGTCGAGGGGAGAGACGTCTATTGACTGCTCGTCCACCTCGGCGGCGAAACATTTCGCCTTTGTGATGCGCCAGGGTTCGCCCGATGCCTTGCCCGCTTCGACGATCACCGCGAGACGTTCCGCCAAAGCCGTCTGAGAAAGCCCCGTCGCCCTGTCCGTCACGTCCTGACGGAACTTGCGACGGAGATAGGTATCGACGTCTGTGATATTCGCCACATAAGGATCCCACCACGTCACATCAAGATAGCTGCGCTGCTTCCGCTCCGGCGCGGCAGATGCGCTTCCTCCCATCAAACCCAGGACGGCCATTCCGCCCAGAATGCACTTCCGTGTTGTCATCATTGATCTCATCCCTTTTACAGTTGCGATTTGTTAACAATTACCTGTTCGGAGGCATGGTGTCTTTCATGCCAAGCGCGAGATACTTGGAGCGCGCATAGTCGTAGTACTTGAGATTGACGATGGACGTCTTCGGGATGCCGAGAGAGGCAAGGTAGCGATGACGGGCCAATATATCTTCTCCGTCTGTGCACCCCGGCACGACAAGGCAGCGCACCTCAAGATTCGCCTTCGACGAAACAAGCCGCTCAAGGTTCTTTCGGACGATCCTGTTCGAGACGCCCGTGTACTTCACATGCAGCGCATCGTCCTCCGCCTTGTAGTCGGGGAGCCATAGGTCGGTGACGGGCAGCATGGCGTCGATTGCGGCGGGCGGCGCGTAGAGCGAGGTGTCGAGACACGTGTGGAGCCCTGCCGCCTTGAACGCCTTGAAGAGTCCCGCCGCCCATTCCCAGAAGAAGAGGGGTTCGCCGCCGGAGAGCGTCACGCCGCCGCCCGACTCGTCGTAGAACGCCTTGTCCTCAAGAGCCTTCGCGACGATCGCGTCGATGGTCATCGGCTTGCCGTAGAGCTTCAGGGCACGGGTCGGGCACGTCGCCTCGTCCATCGTGCAGTGCTCGTGGTGCTTGCACAGGTGCTGGAACCGCGCCCACTGCGCCTCGGACTTGATCGATTCGGGGTTGTGACACCAGATGCACTTCAAAGGACACCCCTTCACAAAGAACGTCGTGCGGATGCCAGGGCCGTCCCATATCGCCATCCGCTTCGCATCGAGCATCAGCGGGGTCTTCAGCTTCCGCCCGTCTTCGGCCAGCATCGGGCTTACGGCAAACGCCGTCGCCAAAGCCATGAATTCCTTTCGCGTAATTCTCATAGTCCTCCTTTAGAACCCGATGCTATCAATCCAATCGACGATACGGTTCTGCCGTCGTCGGCCACATACGCCGGATAGACCGGTATCGAGAAGTTGAGATGGGCAGAGATGTCGTCAAGCGCATCGATCCTTTCGTAGAGCGCGTCCTGCGAAGAGGTCGCGGATATGGCGGCGAGGTGCGCGCCCGCCGAGAAGCCGACCGCCCCGATCTTCTCGTCGAACGCGCAAGACCGCTCACGCAGGACGTGTCCGCAATCCCTATCGGCTCCATCTGACATCTTCGCCTTCTCATCCCTCGACAAGTCCAACATCCCCGACATCCTCGCCAAGGCGTAATCCGCCCTGCGCATCGTCTCTCCCACCCTGCGCATCATCTCGCAGCCCCTCCGCTCATGCATTGAACCACCCCTGTCCTCCGTAGCTTTAGCGAAGGAGGACCATCCTCGGCATTGGCCTCACCTTCCGGCTTGCCGAGCCGACTTGTCCACCGTAGGGTACAGGCAGATGGCGAAGGTGGAAGCGTCGCGAAGGCCGGTTTCACGGGCGAGGGGGGGGCAATCGTTCCCACGATGGTCTCGTCACTGCAAAGGCAGAGTAAGACGCACAGAGCAATTAGCCTCCCCATTGTCAAGAGGCTGAGCATAAAAACTCGTGCAATGGTCTGTACCCCAGGTTGAATAAGTGGACCACATCCCACCGCCACGTACGGTTATGTAGCGCTTCGGCTTGATTGAATCGGCCAGCACAATGTCATCCTGCATTGGACCTGTCGGATCCCAGACGGGGTCGGTCCCGCGTTTGGAGAGTTTGTCGAGGCAATCTTCGGCGGCATTACCGTGCATATCGTACATGCCCCAGGCGTTCGGCTCCTTGAGGCCAACTTCGTGCAGTACGCCATCGGCATTGGCGGAATACCATGCAACCTTGGCGAGATCGGCTTCCGTGTCGCCGTTGCAGTATTTCGTGGATGACCCCGCACGGCAGGCAAATTCCCACTCGGCTTCCGTGGACATGTCAAACTGGATACCGCCAACTGCGTTACGCAGCTTGCCAAGCACCTTTGCGGAATCTACGCGATCATGCCCATTCGAGGGCCAGTTGTAGTCGGAGATGCCGGCAGGATTGCCGCGCCAGTTTTCAAAGTTCCACATTACCGGAACCGCATCATCGGGACGAACCGACCAAGTTCCGCGTATGTGGTTGTACTGGGCATCGGTAAATTCATAGATGGCCATGTAGTAGTCATACGAGAACGACACGTAATGGTACGTGGAGACTCCGTATGTCTCCGTACCGCCCATCTTCCATGTCACGCCTTTGGCGGGGATGCGGCGCATCACGAGGCGGTCTCTCTTATAGAGATAGTTGGTGACGGTACCGGGTATCTGCTCTACGTCAGTGTAGTAGCGGTCGGCCAGACGGTCGGCAGGCTGTGTGAGGTCGATGATCCAGTAGGTCGGCGGCGAGTTGGTGGACCACGCCGTGATGCGAGCCGTCACCTGCGCAGCGGGGATCTTGACCTCGGGCAATCCCTCTTTCGCCGGAGACCAGAGAATTTTGTGGCGCCCCGGCGCGATGAGCTTGTTCACGTCGCCCGAAAGAGTCTTCAGATGTTCGCCGCCCACGCTTGCAGCCGCCTCGCCCACGGCGTTGGTGAGGATGTCAACCGTGATGATGGCCGGCTCCGCATCGCCCGGCGTAGCGGGGTTCAGGGTGTAGTTGATGACGACGGTCTTTCCGCCGTCCTGCCGCACGCTCACGGAGGAGGTGTCGATCACGGGCACTGCCGCAAATGCCGCCGAAGCGCACATGGCGCCGAGAATGGTAAAGGTCCTCATGTTTTTTTTCCTTTCGATGTTTAAGTTGGTTGTTGAGTACGGTCACGCGTCACCTTATGACGAACGTCGATCCGCAGAGATACGTCCTAAGATCCGTTTCAAACGGAAGATCGTAAATCCGCTCGGCGGGGGTGGTGTCGTAGCCGGACATGACGGCATCTACGGTCTGTGCGCCGGCGTACGCCGTGGGCGAGACGACATAGAACGCACTCGAGGCGTCCGGAGTCGGTATCAGCGAAGGATCCGCCTCCCACTCCGCTCGCGTAATCGCGACAGCTGTCATTGCGGTACAGGCGGCAAGCGCCAGCATTGCGATGACCGATCTTTTCGTTGTTCGTTTTAGCATATTCCATCCTTTCCTTAACATGCGAATCTCAATTAATCCGTATGCGGCCGATGCGGTAACGACGGGCACCATCGCCATCGGGCAGAGGCAACTCGCATACCGGCGTTCCATCGACCTCGCCGACCGAAAGGAACACGCCGTATTCGCCAGATGGCAGCACGGGGTATCTCCAACGGCCAACGGCATACTCAGCCGTGTGCGACACCGCCTCCGCCTTGCCTGGCGCAGCCACCAGCAGGCGCGAAAGGTCGAAACCTCCATCGGCAAGCACCGTTGCGATGCCGCCGGCGGCCGTCTTGAGCGTAAGACACGGGAAAACGGAGCGGTAGCACGGCGCGACGCCTGCATTTGCGAAAGCGAATGTCACCTTGAACGGCGAAGCCTTTTCGGGATCCGGATCGGCCGTGATGCGAGACGGATAGACGATGCGCCGAGCCTGGAAACGGTAGCCAAGCCGCCGGTTCGCCGCAGCCACGGCCGACCGGTTCTCTTCAAGAAACACCTTCGGGTCTCCATGTATGGAATAGAAGCTGGCGTGATGCGCCTCAATGGAGGCAAGCATCGTCTCCCCGCTCCAGAGCCCGCACCGTTTGGTGTAGCGGTAGTGACCGGGCTCGATCACGACGGGGCGCGTGGGCCAGAAGTCCGCCGCCTGGCGCTCGTGATACCAGAAAGTCTTGTTTACCATGATGGAATCGTCGCGCCAGCCAAGCCCTTTCTCCCGCGCATACTCCATTGCCGGGCTTGTCTGCTTGACCGAACAGGTGAAGTCGTCATTGGCTACAAGCAGCGTCCTTCGGAAATGGCGGAGGTGCAGGTCCATGTGGAGCTTGACGATGCGCTGCGTCTCTTCCGGCGTGAGTTGGATCGTCCGGTCGGTGTGCCCTTCGCCCCATACGCCAACGGAGCCGATATCCACAAACGCCACCTCAGGCCGTCCGTCATAGCGTTTTGCAAACGCCGCCAGAAAGTTGCCGAGCTTTTCAAGGTAGATGGGATCATCCGGCACGCACTCCCAGAACTTTCCATCCGGCGCGCGCCCCCATTTGCGGGCGGCGTCGTTCCACTGCCAGCGGATGGTCTTCGCGCCGGCGCGAGCCACCCATTCCGGTGTCGCCTCCTTCATCGTTTCGCTGCATGTTATGCGGAATGCAATCTGCCCACCACGGGAAATCCATTGCTGCGCGGGCGTGTCGATGGCATTCCAGTTGAACTGGCCTTCCTCCGGTTCGAGCACCGCCCACGGCAGACGCAGATACACCACCGAACATCCCGGGAACCACCGCAGATCGTCGCCGGTTGCAATCGTCGTGCCGTAGGTCGGGCCGTTGTCGTAGTAGTGCATCACCCAACCCATGCCGGGATTCATGAGCACACGACCATCATCGACAGGCGTCACGACCACATCGTCCGCCGCCCTGCAAAGCGGAGACACGGCGCAGAGCGCCGCCGCAAGCACAACGAGAGACGAAGCCGACCTTTTCATTTCCGGACTCCCTTTTGGCTGTCGGTTATGTCTTCAAGAAGCACGCCATCCACCCACATCGTGCCGAGGGAGGTCTCCAGGCGGAACTGGAGCGTGGCATTCGGCGAATCGACCGGCGGGCTGAACACATAACACTGGTGCACCCAGCCGCAGGTGCCCTTCATGAGCTGCGTCGGGTGCTTGGCGTATTTGCCTTCCGCAAACCACAGGCACACGCCGGCGCCAAGCGGATACCAAAGCTGACGATACGGCACGACGTCCTCCGTCTTGATGAAGTACGAGAGGCGGTACGTGCGATCCTTCCGGAGATCGGCATGAACCGAAGCCCCGCACTGCACGTTGCTTTCGTCATGCGGCACGGTGTCGGACTTGAGCTTCAGCGAGAAGCCGCCCACCACCTTGTTGTTGGAATCAAGCGCCGCCTTGCTGTGCGAAACGCAGTTGGCCCACCCGTCCATCGTCTCGAAGTCGCCGTTCGCGATCATGTTCGCCGTTCCCTCGCGCTTCCGTCGACGAAGCTCCGTGGCGGGATCCATCTTCGCGAACTGCGCGTAGAGAGGATCGAACAGCTCGGAGCGCATAAGCGCCACGCGCCGCGACTCAAGCGAGCCGGGGACCGTCTTCGCGGCGGCCCCGTCGAACAGCCGTTTCAGCTCGGCAAGGAAAGTTTCATTGTAGATTTCGGACCACAGCTGGCCGTCCGTCGGCTTGACTGTTACCGGCCCAAGCGCCGACTCAACTACACGACCTTTGCAGACACCGCCCATCCATTTCTCCTCGAGCTTGTCGTAGATGGCTTTCATTTCGCCTCTCGCCGAGCCGAAAAGCCGCGTGTTCCAGTCGTCGATCAGCGCCTCGATGTCGAGGTTCGGGTTCCACCCGAGCTTGGCGAAGGTATAGACATTGAGCGCGTCGAACAGGAAGCGGTCGGTGGCGGTGTTGGCATAGCCGCCAATGATGTATGGCGCCGCCTCGGAGTAGAACCTCGCGTAGGCGCGAGGCGAGACCTGGGGTATGCCAGGCATCGCGCCGGAGAACCGATACTTGCCCGTATACGTCCATATCCACACCTTGTGGCCGAGCTTCTCCGTCCAGTTGCGAAGCAGCTGCATGTGCATGGCGTGGCGCTCAGGCATAACCGTCGCCCACGGGCCGGAGACGGAGACCATCACGTCGATGTTGGGCGGCAGGGCGAAGTCGGGCACGCGGTCATATGGCCAGTATGCCATCTGCGTCACACCGCCCTCCACGCCCTCGGCCTTCAGGCGACGGGCGATATCGGCGGTCATCCCCCAGATGAGTTCGGTTGCGTACGACCGCTCCTTCTTGTTGTAGGCTGCCTGGCATTTCTCGCAATGGCACTCCATAAAGCCGTCCTCCGGCATGATGTCCACATACTTGCCTTTGCGGTCCGAAACGCAGTTGTCGCCCCATCCCTTCAGTCCGCGCGACGACGCCGGCAGGCCAGTCAAGAACGCCTTTGCATCCTGATAGATCTCCTCGCGTATGGCCGAGGTGTAGCAGAACTTCGAGCCGGTCCCGAATTCCGGCGGCACGCCGTCCTCAAGATGCCGCTTGCCGTCCCGGCGCAGGCAGAACCACTCGGGATGGCTCTTCGCGAAGCGCGGCACGTACTTGAAATAGCGCTGCCCGTGGCAGCACTGCTTGCGGCTCGAGCCGTAGCGGAGCTGCAGCCAATTCCACGCCGTCATCTCGCGGACCGTCACGCTCTTGTCATACCACCCGTCCTTGTTCACGCCCCACCAGCTATAGTAGCGCTCCGTAAAGACGGGCTCCACATTCCGCACGCCGTCGGGAACAGAAATCGAGTCTTTGCGCGGTACCACGGTGCCGAGTTCGCCGGGGAAGAAGAAGCGCACGTCGGCGTAACGTTCGAGGAAGTCGTAGACGGCGTTCAGCGTTGCACGCTCGAACTTGAGAAGGTTGGCGCGCCCAGTAAACGTGTCGCGCGGATTGACGCGGGCGTCGTCGACGCCGAGAAGAAACACGCGGCCCCCCTTCGCGGCGGAGATGAACCCGTCGCGCACAAGCGGTTTCGGGTCGAACGCCTCGGCGCGGCTCCATTCGTTCTCGCCGAGGAAGATGTTCACCTTGCCGTCGGCGGGCGTCGCCGATACAGGAACCGTCTCCCCAAGCACGCGCGAAAGGTAGTTCGTCATCTCGGCGGCGGCAAACCGCACGGTCGGCGCCGCACCCTTCGCGGCAACCACGTTCACGCGACCGGGTTTGAGGACAACCGGAGAATCAGACGCGCCGCAAAGCATCGGAACGATGGACGCCGCCGCAAGCACCGCAGCGGCAAATCCGTTCATCATTCCGCCGTTACCGCAGAACTTGAGCGTATTCACGCAACCGGCAGCCATCGCCGCCGCTCCCATCCACACGGTTCCCTTAAGAAAATCTCTTCTGTTCATACTCATCAATCTTACCCTTTCCCTTTTTAACCCCATTCCACAGACGGGGCGTATTCCTTTCTTTTCACTGAACGGAAACCTACACATTTCCGT
>JAZOAC010000113.1:0-32980 GCA_045595285.1 Kiritimatiellia bacterium
GTCATCGGTTCGTCCGAGCGCTTTGCGAGGACGATCCTTTTCTTCAATATGTGGCGTTTCACTGCTTTGTCCATAGCGGCGGGAAAGATACCACATCCCTCTCGCGAAGTCAATGAGAATATGGTTCGGACTGATTCTCAAGGGATATGGAGTGGGTTCTTGACTCGACTTCTCGAGAATGGATTTTATGTAGCTCGACTTACCATAGTTGGACCTTCCATAGTTGGACCTTCCATGGTTGGACCTTCCATAGTTTGGCTTCATGCGGTTGGGCTGTCCTTGTTCGAATCAATCATTTACGATTGAACAAAAGATGCCGGTATTCTCGTAAATTCAGAAGAAAAATCTTCATTACATAGGTTTTCAGACGACATGTTAAAGAAGCCTCAAAAAAAAATGGCATAAAATCACCTGTCAACATAAAGAAAGTTCAAATGACGATCTAACATGGAATGTTGGGTTAGAAGAATATTATAGGGGCATCTTTCTTGGCGACACGAGTCAACTGACTGCATTAAATGCACTTTCAGTACAGTCTTAAAACAGCGAAAAAAAAACTTGTTTTATCAGATGCCGATAGTAAAACAAGGTCATTCGCAAAAAGATTACAAATAGAGGTTTTCGCCATGCGCATGACCATCAAACATCGAAAAAGATGCGGAAGGACTTCTTGGACAGATGCGGCCAGAACACAATGGCCTTTATCGGTCTCATCAATACCCTTTCCGACGCCTGTTTCCATATGAAGGACAGCGAATGCCGCATCATGGTTCCAAAGTATGCAACATAAAAGATTAAATCGATGTGATAGGCATGTGCTCAGACGAAGTGTTCGCACCGACTGACGGCGCTACGATGGCTGGGAGCTCCGTAAGCCAGTTCAAGCGAAAGTTCCAGTTGATATTCAAAATGACATCGGGGAAAACACATTGTAACCGCACGTGTAAACGCCGCCCGAAAGCTATTGGAAACTCCCAACATGCTCATGTCAGACATTGCGCAGGAATACGGATTCTACGACTAAAGCAACATGGCCAAAGCATTCAAAACCATCCACAAGACAACGCCCGGTGAATATCGCCATAAGCACCGCTCCATATCCTCGCCCTGAATCAATAGATTCTTTGTGGCTAATGCCCCCAAATTCTTCCACTACTCGACAAAGCATCATGTTCTCGGACGTGAAATTCCAGACACAGACATAATCAACCGACAATGCCACGATCAAGCACTGTATGAACAGGCAATGTGGGACTGTGCAGCCTCGCAAGCAACGTCTGGAGTGCGATTGACGCTATCTCTTCACAAGGCTGTACAACACTCGTTATGCCAATTTCCGCCGCCTGCGGCTGATTGTCGAAACCGGCAAGCCGTACGGCATCTGTACGTCCAAGCATGGAAAGCGTCGCATGCAACCTGACGGCAATCATATCATTGCCGCAGACGATCACATCAGGACAGCGCGTACGCAGAAAGCGAGACACCGCCTTGATATCATCAGGTTCGCAGACAAGCACATTGTCATTTTGCGACCACCCTTTCCCTGATTCCACCACTGCACTTGCAATCCCACGCATGCGGTTTACAACCGAAGGAGGAGAACCTGGCTTCAGCAAAAACGCCAGTTTTTCACACCTCGCGCCAGTAGCGAACGCCACGATCCGGCTCCAGCCGAGACATTGTCCATAGAGATGAGATCATACTGCGGACAACCGTCATTCTGCTGCGGATTGTAGTCAAACAGCACAATCGACATACTGCATTCTGAAAGCTCCTTCCAGAAATTGCGGACAGGAGAGCTCTTCTTACCGAGATATTCAAACGGCTGCAAAAACAATCCGGACACTCTCTCTTCTGCGAATCTGTGGACTGTGCGAATCAGCTCTTCAAGGCGTTTTCCCGGGGACTTCTCACCATTTCAATCAGCACGATATCCCATCCCTGCCGTTCTCCATGACGGAGAAGCGACTTGCAGATGTTCGACATGACATCCCCGTACTGGAATCCCGGATGGATTATGCCCAGCGTTCCGGTAGCATGCTGGGCAAACCGGGTTAGCATTGGAAGCTTTCCCGAACCGGTGGTGACCAGACCCTCATTGCGCAAATCGAGCATCACACGATTGATTGTGGGACGGCTCACCCCGAAACGTTCCGCCAACTGACCTCCCGACGGGAACGTTTCTCCGTGCTTGAACTTGCCGGAGAGTATCTCCCGTCTCAGTCTTTCGGTTATCTCATTATGTTTAGCCAGTCCCACATCAAAAGTCCATAAACAACGTAAAGGCCAACCGCTATATCAAGCGGTTGATGATTGCACTATTCACGCTTGCCGCCAAGCGAGGAAGCTGGCGATGCAACACAAGCTTGAACGGTATCTGGAGTCCCGGCGCCATGTTCAATTCTCGCCCTCTGCAGGTATCTTGATTACCTGTCCTACACGAAGCACATCACTCTTCATGTTGTTGAACTGCTTGATCTTCTTCACGGTTGTCTTGCATTCCTTGGCAATGTAGGATAATGTCTCGCCTGGCTCGATCGTGTGTTCAAAATACGGTCCTGTAGGGCCTGTGCCAGCCGAATCGTCGTTCGAACGGGATGCGCGGGAACGCCCTCCGCCCTTCGGAGTTGGCACGGGGGCCGGACGGCTCTTTGCAATCAGATCCGCAACCTTCTTCGATATCTCCGCGACAATCTCTCCGCGCATGGTCTCCTGTCGATTTTTAAGGGAATTGAGTTCACTCCTCAGTGCGGCTATCTCCGCCCTCACGTCGCCGGATGAATTACGGTCCTCAAGTCTGTTCATCCTTGACGTCAACGAGTCCATCCCATTCTGAAGCTGATCAAACTGACTTGAGAGCCGCTGCACCTCCTGCACCGCCTGTCGCTGCTGATACGCAGCCCTAGCGTCCGACTGGGCAAATGCAGCCACTTCAAGGATCATCGCCATTATGCAGATCTTTTTTTTCATATTCTGTGTATCCACTCCTGTATTGCAAAATTCGTAGTCAGAAAAACTCGTGCGATTATACCACAATCTGAGATGGCCTATTCCCGCAAATCAAATCCACCAATACAGGGGTCAATGCGGATATCTGCAGTTACCGGAGTCCCCGAGCGGATTTCGGGCCGAAGCGGCCAGCTTCACGAAATCGAATCCGAAATCGCGTATGTTGCCGCATGGCGTCTGAACAAACCCACAGGTCTGAAGCACGCCCGTATGGGAAAGGAACGCGAACCCCCTTCCTCCAATGCACGCTCCCGCCTGCGGACAGCATGTCAACTTCACTTTTCTGCCCTTGGACCAGACAATCGCCGCATCAATCTCCGCGGCCTGCGGAACAAGGGAATCAATGGCCCTTCCCCGCCCTGTCGGCACAAGAAAAAACAAGTCGAGGCGCGTGGCCCCCAGCGACATGGCAATGTCATATATTGCATCAAGCGTATGCAACGAGCCCTTCCGCATCACAGTGTTCACCTGGAAAGGCATGTTGACCGAACGGGCTATCGACATGGCAGCAATAATGGAATCCCACGCACCGTCGACCCCCCGGAATGCATCGTGCGCGGCCTTGTCCGGTCCATCAAGAGAGAAGGAACACGCCATCACCCCTGCGCCTTTGAGCTCTTCAAGTCGAGCCTTCGTCACGACCATCCCGCAAGGCGCCAAGACGCTTCGCATGCCAAGTGACGTTGCGCGCCTGACGAGACTGGGAAGATCGTCTCGCGTCATAGGCTCGCCACCGGTCCATATGATCAGCGGCTTCACAGACGCAAGCGAATCAAGCACCTGACAGCATTCGAAGGTATTCAACTCGCCCTCATAGGCGCAGTCTGACGCAGAAGCGCGGCAGTGCCGACATTTCATCGGGCACCGCCGCGTCACTTCCCACGCCAAGACCTTTGGGATCGAGAAGTTCAACCTGCCATTCAGTAGTTGTTTGCTTCAAGCTGGAAGTATGCCTTCTTGTGGAAGCACACAGGGCACGAATCGGGAGCCTTTTCACCCTCAATGATCGCACCGCAGTTGCGGCATTGCCAGCGTGTGGGACCGATACGCTCCCAGACCTCTCCCTTCTCAATGTTGGAGAGCAGCTTGCGATAGCGCTCCTCGTGATGCTTCTCGACGCCGGCGACTCCATCGAACTGCTTGGCTATGGCATCAAACCCCTCTTCGCGCGCCTCCTCGGCGAACTTGCGGTACATCTCGGTCCACTCCTCGTGTTCACCCGCCGCCGCCGCGGCGAGATTCTCGGGGGTGTTGCCTATGCCGCCGAGGTGCTTGAACCACAGCTTGGCGTGTTCCTTCTCGTTCAGCGCCGTCTCCTGGAAGAGAGCCGCTATCTGCTCGTACCCCTCCTTCTTTGCGACGGAGGCGAAATAGTCGTACTTGTTGCGGGCCTGAGACTCGCCTGCGAAAGCATAGGCGAGGTTCTTCTCGGTCTTCGATCCTTTGAGTTCCATATCGAAATCTCCTTTCTGTTCAGATTAAGCCTCTTCAAACTGATCCTTGCCAACCCCGCAGATCGGACACGTCCAATCCTCGGGCAGTTCCTCGAAAGGAACATTGTTGTTCTCTGCGGGATCATATACATACCCACAAATCTTGCACACGTATTTTTTCATGTTTTTTCTCCTCTTCCTAATTAGGGTGGATGCGAAATAAGATAGCAATTCCCCTTTTACGGGTCAAGCGCATTTTTATTCCGATTTCTGGGTGGGTCGGCTAAAGCCTTCCGCTACAATATCTCCGGCCGGAGGGCAGTTCGATCCGTGCCCTCGCCAATATCAGTACGGAGGGCTTCAGCCCGCAATTCCCAGACCTGCAACAGCCATGAGTTCCTCGACCGTGCTCAACTCCCGGAATCTCTCTGGCGTGATCCTTGCGCCATACTCGTCCTCAAGCATGATGAAGAGTGCGAACCCCATCATCGAACCCCATCCGGACACCGAACGAAACTCAAGCTCCGGCGTCACCACCGGAGTCTCGAGTATGTTTGCGACCCTGTCGAGGAACTCGTCCACGGAAAGCACCGTTACTTTTTCGTGACGCTCTGACCGTCCTTGGAATCCTTCACAACCCAGCCCGCGACGGCGATTTCGTCGCGGAGGCGATCGCTCTCCGCCCAGTTCTTCGCCTTGCGGGCCTCTGCGCGCCGATCAAGCATGTCCTGTATCTCGGCAGGGACATCCACCTTCTCCGCCTTACCGAAGAAAATGACGCCAAGCACACTGTCCATGCGCCTGAACGTACCAAGGATTGCAGCTGCCTGCGCGGACTGCACCGAACCCTGCATCCATGCGTTTGCGTGGCGCACCAGATCAAAGAGCGCGGCAAAGGCCTTGGGGATATTTAAGTCGTCATTGACCGCCGCCGTAAAGTCATCTATGGCCTTGACAACGAACTCCGGCGCATCTGCGGCCGTGGACTGCGCTGCCGCAAGGCGTTCGAGAGCCTCCACACACGTATCAATGCGGGCAAGGGACTTGCGAGCATCGTCAAGCGCACTGAACGCAAAGTTGAGCCCCTGGCGATAATGCGCATTCACAAGCACATAGCGGATTTCCCGACCGCTCCAGCCCTTCTCCATGAGATCACGGAGCGTGAAGAAGTTCCCGGCGCTCTTGCTCATCTTCTCTCCGTTCACCTTGAGATGGGCGCAGTGCATCCACGTCTTGACGAACTCCTTGCCGGTGGAAGCCTCCGCTTGGGCAATCTCGTTCTCGTGGTGAGGGAAGAGGTTGTCTATGCCGCCGGTGTGCAGGTCGAACGTTTCGCCGAGATACTTCATGGACATCGCAGAGCATTCAATGTGCCATCCCGGGCGGCCGCGCCCCCACGGGGAATCCCAGCCCACTGGGCCATCGCTTTCCTCCCACGCCTTCCAAAGCGCAAAGTCACCTACATTTTCCTTGTCATACTCGTCGGCGGCGCAGCGTGCGCCTGTGCGCTGGCTGTCGAAATCGATGTGCGCGAGTTTCCCGTACCCCGGGAATTTAGTCACAGAGAAATATACGCTTCCATCGTCGCTTTTGTACGCTATGCCCTTGTCGATTAGACTCTGCACCAGATCAATCATCTCAGGGATGTGATCGGTTGCGGCAGGATACATCTCGGCCGGTTCGATGTTGAGCTTCTTGAGATCGGCGAAGAATGCGTCTTTGTACGTCTTTGTGTAGTCGGTGAGCGCAACTCCGGCGGCGTTCGCGCCACGGATGGTTTTGTCGTCCACATCCGTAAGATTCATCACCTGCTTCACCTTCATGCCATTGAACTGAATCACACGGCGAAGGATGTCCTCGAACGTGTAGGCGCGGAAGTTCCCAATGTGCGCGAAATTGTACACCGTGGGTCCGCAAGTATAGAAGCGGACTGTATTGTCCGCGAGTGGCTTGAGCGGCTCTTCACGCCGCGTAAGCGAATTGAACACTTTCATTTCCATGCCGCATATTATAGCAGATTACCTTGAACAGAATCGCAACTGATTACTGTCTTCACTCGGCGGGACCAGTATGAAGCCGGCTTGTCGAGTCCACGCCCCTGCTGGAAATTGTAGAGTGCCACGCGCAGGATGCGTCCGATGCGCTCCCAGTCCGGCGCACCCGGCTCGTCAAAAGCAAGCTCGTTCCTGGCGAACACCCCCGCCCCCTTCGGACGTGTTGGTGCAGGCGGCGGATTGCGCACGCTGATCCCAAACGCCGCCGGGTCCTTAGCCACGGGAGAATGGACGGTCAACGCGAACCTGTGCCAGAACGCGCTCTGCACAAGATTCTCCGCAAACAGCCCGCGCACGAAATCAAGCGCGCCAAGCGCCTCAGCCTCTGTCTGCGTCGGGAACGCATACATGAGATAGGCGTGCACCGCGATCTCCGCAGCCCTGAAACGTTTCAGCACACGCTTCGCGGAAGCGCAGGTTATGCCCTTGTTCATCAGTTTCAGCAGACGGTCGTCCGCGCATTCGAGGCCGCCGGTGACAGCGATGCAACCGGCCTTCGCCATCAATTTGGCGAGCTCAGGCGTAAACGCGGCGTCGAAACGTATGTTCCCCCACCATTCGCACTCGAACCCGCGCTTCAATATCTCCCTGCACACGCCTTCTATCAGAGACGGCGGCATCGCCTCATCGACAAAGTGGAACTGCGTTCCGAGCTCCTGCATGGCATCCACGACCTCCGCCGCCTCCGGCATGCGGAAACATCCGATGTACGGAAGCCTCACGTCGCAGAAGGCGCACTTGCGCCAGTAGCATCCGCGCGCCATTATCAGACGGTGCCACCGCCCGGAGTTCCAGAGATTGGTCACGAAGTTGTCAGTCTCGACGACATCGAAATATTCGGACATGTCTATGCCGCGGTAGCTGGGCTTCACGAACGACGGTACATCGTCTGCGCATATCCTCGTGCGTGGCTTCAGCATCTTCGCAAGCGGCGCATAGCCTTCGTCAAGGATGAAGTCGTCGAAATATCGGTACGGGCGGCGATCCGTCATCTCGCGCAGTTCCGTGGAGACGTATCCTCCGCCGAGCACAAGCCTGACGTCCGGATGGTTGCGCCTCACCCAACGCGCTATCTTGAACGCCGCGACAAGCGTCCCCGGGAACGGGCACGTCACCCCGACGACCGTCGGACGCACCTCATCCATCGCGGACTTGAGATGGCGTTCCAGAGGGCGGTCCATAACGCCGCGTCTGCGCACGCGCTTTTCGACCTCGCCGAAATCATCCACCGCAACGGCAATGCGCTCCGCATAGCGGGAGAACCCGAAATCAGGATCGACGTTGTCGCGTATCCACATGGCGAGTTCATCCATGATTCCGCTCGCACCGCGTTTCGCCTCGACAGGCAGAGGGCCCTGCAATATCTCGATGAACTCCTCGATCTCCTCGCCGCCGTATTCACGCAGCACGTCCAGAGCAACCTTGACCGACAGGTCCCGCTGGTGCACATCGAAACCTCGCTCCTCCAGAAAGCCCGTAAGATGCATTGTGGCGGGATACGGGCAGTTCGGCTGGAGAAGCGGCGGAGTGAGCAGCAAGAGTCGGTTTCTGGCCATCGTGACACCCTTATTCGGAAGGTGCCGCCGCACGGGCGAACTTCGGATTCGCCCCGGCAATCACCAGCGCGACCTCCCCCTTCACCTTTGCATCCCTGAACTCTGCGGCTAGATCCCCGAGATATCCGCGGGATACGCGTTCATGCAGCTTGGTAAGCTCGATGCAGACGGCGGCTTCGCGGTCGCCGAACACGTCGTACGCCGCCTCAAGGGTATGCCCTATGCGGAACGGCGACTCATAGCATATGAGCGTGTGGTCGCTTTCCTTCTCCTCCGCGAACCAGTTGCGCAGAGCACCGGGCCCGCGCGGAGGAAATCCCTTGAACACGAACGAGCTGGTCGAGAGCCCGCTCATGAGGAGAGCCACGTTCACCGCGCTCGCGCCGGGGATCACGTCGTACGGAACGCCCTCCGTCGCGCACTTGCGGATGAGCCGGTATCCGGGATCGGATATTCCGGGATAGCCGCCGTCCGAACAGAGTGCGACCTCGCGTCCGGCACTTACCGCGGCGACAACATGTTCCGCGATACGCTCCTCGTTGCCTTGACGGTATGATAGCATCTCGGGACGCGGTATCCCGAAGTGCGAGAGCAGCTGCCACGTGCGGCGGGTGTCCTCGCACGCGATGAGGCTGGCGGACTTCAGGCACTCAAGAGCGCGTGCGCTCATATCCCCGAGATTCCCTATCGGCGTTGCCACTACATGAAGCATGAAACACTCCTCCGGATCACATGAGATCTTCGATGATAATCTCAGACTGCTGATACTCAGGCGGAGGAGGGGCGGACTCGTCCATCTGGCGCTGCACCTCCTCGGCCTCGGCGGTCTCGTCCTTCTGGGATCTGTCGCCGAAGCGGACGAAGTCGCGGAAGAAGTTCATCTTCACGTCGCCTACTTCGCCGTTGCGGTGCTTGGCGACATCGACGATGGCGAGATTCTGCGTATCGACGTCGTCGCGGGTCGCCCGCACCATTGAAGGGCGACGGAGCATCATCACGACGTCTGCGTCCTGCTCGATGGCGCCGGAGTCGCGAAGGTCGGAGAGTTTCGGGACCTCGTTCTTGTCGCCGCGCTGCTCGTTCGCACGTGAGAGCTGGGAAAGCACGATCACGGGGATCTGGAGCTCCTTCGCCATCGCCTTTATCTGACCGGATATGCGGCTCACCTCTATCTGGCGGCCCTGCTTCGAAGCCTCTCGGCACTGGCACAGCTGAAGATAGTCGATCACGATGAGCTCGATGCCGTGCTGACGCTTCATGCGGCGGGCGCGTGCGCGAAGGTCGGAGATGTCCAGTCCGCTCGCGTCGTCGATGTAGATCGGGGCGCCCTTGAGTTCGCCTGCAGCTCGCATCAGCGCAGAGGTCGCATCCGCCTTCTCGTTACGCGTCATCAGGTTGCGGGCGATGCGCCATGCGCTCACGTGCGCACGTCCGCACACCATGCGCTTCGCCAGGGATGTGGTGTCCATTTCGAGCGAGAAGATCATCACGGGGTGCTGCCTGTTGTTCTCGCCCTCGAACGGTCTGCCGTTGATGTCCATGCCGAGCGCGACGCATTCGGCGATGTTCATTGCGAAGGAAGTCTTGCCGACTGAAGGACGCGCAGCGATGACGATCATCTCAGCCTTCTTCAGCCCTAGCAGCTTCTCGTCGATGTACTTGAACCCCGTTGGCAGTCCCTCGATCATTCCCGTCGACTCGAACAGACGCTCGATGGAGCGGAACGTGTTGTCCACGGCGGTCTTCCAGTCCGTCTTGACCGAAGCCTCGCCGCCTATGCCGAGAAAGGCGGTCTCCGCCTCGCCGAGAATCACGTCGGCATTGCGTCCGTCGCCGCTGTAGCACTTGCGCTCCGTTTCGCGCGCCGTGTTTATCAGCTTGCGCAGCACATGCTTCTGGCGCACGATGTCGATGTAGTACTCCGCATGCGCTGACGTCGGGGTGGACGACACGAGATTCTCGATGGCGGTTGCGCCGCCGACAGCCTCGAGCTTGCCGAGCGAACGCAGGTGCTCATTGAGCGTGACTGCGTCCACAGGCATGGTGGCCTGAGACATCGAAAGCAGCGTCTCGAAAAGTATCCTGTTCTTGGGATCATAGAAGGAATCAGGCTCCAGACCATGCGTGAGGCATATGTCCAGAACTCGCAGATCCTCTCCGAACTCGGCGTCGATCAGTATCGATCCGAGAACTCCCCTCTCTGCCTCCGCGCTGTGCGGAGGCGTCTTTATATCTTCTTCCATGGCCCTAGATTATAGCAGAATGCCGCCCGGCGGACGGCATTTCGTTATCGGCAGTTATAAACAGGTTGCCCACAAGGGACAGACTCCGCATCCTACTCGTGGCGAAGTGCCTCTATAGGGTCGAGCGAGGCTGCGCGAAGCGCGGGGTAGAGACCGAACACGATCCCGATGCCGGCGGAGATGCCGAATGCGAGGAACATGGAATATGCCCGTATCACGGTGGGCATGCCGGTGAAGAACGTTATGATCATGGGTATCGTCACCCCAAGCAGCAACCCGACGATTCCGCCGCCGATGGACAGCACGCAGGTGTTGATCAGGAACTGCAGCACAATCCTGCTTTTGCGGGCGCCGATCGCGCGCCGGATGCCGATTTCCTTGGTTCGTTCGGTGACGGACGCAAGCATGATGTTCATGATGCCTATGCCGCCGACGAGAAGCGAGATTCCGGCGATGGCTCCAAGGACGACATTGTACGTGCGCTTGGTCCTCTCAGCCTCGCGGAGAAGCGAAAGTGGGACGTCGATCTTGTAGTCCTGCTTCTTGTGGAAGCGCTTGAGCACCGCCTCGACGCCCTTGGCGCCGGCCTCGACCACCTTTGTGGACGTCATTCTCACTATTATCTGGGAGAGCTCGACCTTCTCGCCCTGCCGGGAACCCGACACGTACTTCAGCGACGAAAGGCCAAAGAATTTGATTCCCGTTGACATCGGAATGTATGCGTCGGCGTCGGAATCGGGCGCACGCGTATTGCCGCCCTCCTCGTTCTTGACGATGCCCACAACCTCGAAAACGCCCTTGCCGATGCGGATCCGCTGACCGATCATCTTTTCCGCGGAAAGGAGCTTGCGGACGCCGAACTCCGTGAGCACGCATACGTTTCCGCGGGTGACCTCATCCTGGACGGTGAGAGTGCGTCCGGCGAGAAGCGGCCTCTTTACGACCTCAAACCATGTCGGCATCGTCTCCACCACGCGCAGTTCAAGCCGACGGTCGTGAAATCTGGCGTCGCGGCGCACCATTCGGGCGGGGACCGTATCGGACACGCCCGGCACAGTCTCGCGTATGCGAAGCTCATCCTCGAAGAGAAGGCCGTACACGGAAAGCGACGCCTGACGGGTTGAGGACATGGCGTTGCTGGAGTCGCCGACAGGCTTCACGCTCGATATGAGAATGTTCTGGCTGCCAAGGCGCCGGATGGACTCCAGAGCCTGCTGGCTCGCGCCCTCGCCGACGGCTAGCATCGCAATAACCGATCCGACGCCAAACACCAGTCCGAGCATCGTGAGAAACGAACGCGTCTTGTGACGCCACACGTCGGTGACGCCAAGCTTCACGAACGGCCAATAGAAGGACAGGTCGGATTTCATGCCGCAACGACCGTCCTTCCTTCACCGCATCTGCAATTTGCCGCAAACATATGGGGAGCTCCCTTTTTCACAATCGCCGTACATTATACCACATCCCCATCTACCGTCCGCATCCATCAACTATCAACGGCAGAAGATGAACGTCCCCGCTGTCGCTTGAAAAAAAAACAAACATAACGCGGTCCCCAAAAGGAGTCTTTCAGGGACCGCGCAATATTTCAACCTGTCTGCTTCGACACGATTTTACTTGATCACACGCACACGAATCACCGCAGGGGATTTCTTGAGTTCCTCAACAACCTCCGCCGGGATTGCGATGTCGGTGTCAATGAGCGTATAGGCGAAGTCGCCGCGGCTCTTGTTCGCGATGGCGTCGATATTGACCTTTGCGTTCCCAAGGATGCTGGTGAACTGTCCGATCATGTTCGCCTCGTTCTTGTGGCATATGGCCACGCGTCCAGCCTTGTTCACTGGACCGAGCGAGCATGCGGGATAGTTCACGGAATTGACAATATTGCCGTTCTCAAGATAGTCACGCATCTCTTTGACCGCCATCACCGCACAGTTGTCTTCGGCCTCTTCCGTGGAAGCACCCAGATGAGGAATCACGATGCAGCCCTTCTTGCCGGCAGTCGTCGAGTTCGGGAAGTCGGTGACGTAACGGCGGACCTTGCCGGACTCAAGAGCCTGCAGCATGTCCGGTTCGTTGACAAGCGCGTCACGGGCGGCGTTCACTATAATCACGCCGTTCTTCATCATGGCGAGCGTCTCGGCGTTGATCATGCCCTTTGTGGAATCGAGCGCAGGAACGTGAATCGTGATGAAATCGCATGCGCGGTAGATCGCCTCTACGTTTTTGCAGTGCGTCACGGCATGGTCAAGATTCCAGGCCGCATCGACAGAGAGATAGGGATCATAGCCATATACCTCCATTCCGAGAGCGACAGCCGCGTTGGCGACCTTCTGTCCAATCGCACCGAGACCGATGACGCCAAGCTTCTTTCCGGCGATCTCCGTTCCCGCAAAAGCCTTCTTTGCCTTCTCTGCGGACTTGTTGATCGCGGGGTCCTCAACGTTCGCCTTCACCCAATCGATGCCGCCAACGATGTCACGCGATGCAAGCAGCATCGCCGCAATAACAAGCTCCTTCACGCCATTTGCATTGGCACCGGGCGTATTGAACACCACGACGCCCTTCTTTGCGTACTCGGCGTGGGGGATGTTGTTCACGCCTGCACCCGCGCGCGCAACGGCAATCAGATTGTCGCCCGGGGTGAGTTCATCCATCTTTGCGCTGCGCACGAACACGGCGTCTGCCGCCGCAAAATCCTCCGTGCGCGCATAATTGTCCGTCAGGTTGTTGAGCCCCACGTCCGCAATCGGATTAAGGCACATGTATTTGTAGTTCATTTCTGCTTTTCTTTCTTTTCAGAGTTTATCGTAGAAAGCCGGTCCTTCAGAACCGTTCGACCTTGAATTATACCATAAGTGAGCAGACATGACGGAAGTATCCGATTGATGTCACATCGAGAACTGACGGAAGCCGTCATTGAGACAGCGAGTGATACACCATTATGCGGACTGTTGATCAAAACCGGGGAAACTTCGCGAGAGAATCTTCAAGTCCACCCGGACGGTTGCGCAGCAGCCACACGCGGCGGTGCTCTTCGCGGAGAGCCTTCAGGCGGCGTTCGTCGCGCCTGTGGCAGGCGGCATCGACAAGATTCGCCATGTACACAATCTCCTCCGCCCATACCGCGCCCGGACCGTACAGCGTCGGCGACGTAAACGCCGCCGCCGCATGACGACATCCCTCGGCAACCGCCGAAATCTCTACTAGAACGCTGTCAGTGAGTCTGGGGTGGCGCGAATAGCCACGGTCGCCGGACAGTATCCTGAACAGTTCGCTCGCATTGGCCCGCAACGCGCCGCCGCGCAGATAGAGGGTCCCCAGCCGCAGCAAAGTGCCGCCCAGCGGCACTCCCATGACAGAATCGAGCGCCTCCTCCAGATCCATCCGGTTCGCCTTTGGGCCATGATCCGCAAACCATCCTCCGAGTATCAGCCCCGGCAGAGAGGCGGCAAGCGGCTGCCAGTGTCCGAAATCGCCCCAGTCCGTGACAAGAAACCCCTTCGCCCCGTTGCGTCGGCCGGCAGACTCGGCGGCGGCCATGTTCTCACGCATGTTCTCGACACGCCCGGCAAGCGAATTCCATGAGCTTGTGCCGGGACAGACGTAGAAGTCCAGTCCCGCCTTCCGGAACTTCTCTGTCTCGGCGGCAAACGGATGATTCCCTTCGTATCCCCAGTCCAGGGCGATCAGATCCTTCGGGAGGCGATCGACCAGTTCCGGATGCTTCAGGATTATGTCGCCCCAGAACATCGGACGGAAACCGCGTTCGCGCACAAGGTCGCATACCTTCAGCAGGAAGCCAAGATATGACTCAGGATCCTTGATCTCGAATGTCTCGTCGCAGCCGATGTTGAAAAGCCTGGACGAAAAGTTCGGGAGAAGTTCGTCGTACATCCCGGAAAGGAGTTCAATGGACTTCGGATTTGACGGATCGAGAGTGGTTGGATCCTTCTTTACCGTTCCCCATGGAGTGACGGCGCCGCCGTTCGGCATTGCGGCAAGACCGTTGTATTCCGGATGGACAAGCCACCGCTCCATGTGTCCGAAGGAGTTCTGGTTAGGGACCAGTTCGATGTCGTTCATCCGGCAGTATGCGTCCAGCTCCCTGATCTCGGAAGGCGTTACCGGAGATGCGTTCCGCCACACGGTCTCGTGTCCGGAATAGCTGAAGGTGTGCTCCGTGTACAGCTGGAACTGATTGTAGTTGCACACCTTAAGCAGATCCACAATCCGCCGAAGCGTGGACATCGTCGGGACCTTGTCCCGGCTTATGTCCAGCATGTAACCGCGTTTCTCGAACATCGGAATCACCTATCTGTTCGCGTAGCGCAATGCGGGGTCGAGCCGGTCGCGCAGGTAGTCCGCAAGGTGGTTGAACACCAGCACGAGGATGAATATCGCCAGAGTGACGAATGTCATCTCCCACCACACGCCCTGCCATAGCCTGAGACGGGCGTTGTTTATCATGATTCCCCAACTCGGTTCACCCTGCACTCCGATGCCGAGGAAGGAGATGAACACCTCCGTTGCAACGGCTCCGGGAAAGCGGATCGAGAACTGGATCAGGATGATGTGCGCGACATTCGGAAGGATATGCCGGAACATTATGCGCAGATGCGAATACCCGAGCACCTTCGCCGCCTGCACATACGCCTTGGCCTTGTGCTTCATCACCTCGGCGCGGATGGTGCGGCATACGCCCACCCATGTGGTGAGCCCTATGCCGAGATATATGCCCATCAGCCCCTGACCGACGACCATCGATATCGCAAGGATGAACAGCAGCCCTGGCATGGACGCCACGGTTGCGCACAGCCAGACGACGAACGAATCCACCCTGCCGCCGAAGTAGCCGCCAAACAGGCCTAGAAGAACGCCGAGCGGAATCGCTATGAGCGAGGTCATTATGCCCACATGGAACGCAATGCGCGCGCCCTGCACAAGCCTCAGCGCAACATCGCGTCCGAGATTGTCCGTACCCATCGGATGCGCAAGGCTCGGCGGCTGATAGCGGGCATCCTCATGCACGACATTATAGACAGGCGTCACGTCGCGGTATTTCGCGATGCGATACTGGACCTCTCCGAATATGGCCGCACCGAAATAGACGGCAATGACGGCGAGGCATATCTTAACGCCAAGTCCAAGCTTGAGCCTTGCGGACTTCACTTGCCGACGCCCTTCTCAAGCGCAATCTCGGCCACAAGCTCATGCACGGCGCCGGGCTTCACTTCAACCGCGGCCTCTTTCCAGAGGATGGCAGGCTCCACACACAGAAGATGCCGCCAGTCTTCCACCGCCAGCTGTCCGGGAGCGGGGTTGTCAAAAGCGGGCTCCTCCACACCCGGATTCCAGACCACAAGCCGTGCGGCCCCAGATGAAGACACCGAAATGCGCCGATCCAGCAACGGATCGACAATCTTGTGGAGCGCGGTCGGATACGGCTCGACAAAGACGTGGTCAACCGAAGAGGTAAGCTTCATGTTGCCCTTCCAGACGCTGTCATACTTGGTGGTGAGCCTGGAATCGCAGTATTTCATCCCGTCAGTGCCCGTGATTTCGGTACGATCCCTGTCCCCGATGAAGAAATACGGATGGAAACCTGCAGTGAGGGCAAACGGACGATCACCGATGTTCCTGGTCCTGAGGGTAAGCTTGAGAGTATCCGCAAGGACTATCCCATACTCCAAGTCAAAGCCATAGGGCCATTCCTTGAGCATCTCATCCGTCGACCTGAGTCCAAGCACAAGTTCGCACCCGCCGGGCGCGGATTTCCTGCTGCGCACCTCGAATCTGCTGCGCCACGCAAATCCATGCGGCACGTCCGGATCTGGACCGCTGCGGCCAAACCACGGCCAGCACAGCGGAATGCCGCCATGGCACCAGTTGGTCCCGCCGTGACTCCACGTCTTCGGGCTCCAAAGCACCTCTTCGTCGCCCACCTTGAACGACATCACCCGTCCGCCATGAAGCGAAACCGTCGCAGATGTGCGCTCCGTCGCAAGCCTTACAATTGCGGAATCATCCGCAGAAACAATCCCGCCGACCAGTGCGGCAGCCATAAGAAATCCGACCTTTTTCATGTGTTGGAATATAGCAGAAACCAATTTCTCCGTCAATATCAACCAACTATCCCGCCAAATGCTGCCCGGAGTCGACCGGTATTACGGTTCCCGTGACGGATTCTGCTTCAAGCAGATACAGTACTGCCGATGCAACATCTTCAGGCGTGGGGCGGTGATCCAGCAGCATCTCCCCCGCCGGCTCATGAACTCCTTCCGGCGGAAACACCGGCCCTGGCGCAACTGCATTGACGCGAAGCGTCTGTGCGAACATGGCGGCATATTTGCGCGTATCAGACTGAAGCTCACGCTTAGTCCTTACATATGCATTATCCGACGGCAAGGAGGGCCCCAGCGTCTTCGAATCAATGATATTGACCACAGAGCATTTGCGGCCTTCCCTTCCTCCCAGCAGCATTGTCAATTTACGTGGAGCAACGAGGTTGACAGATTCAATAGTCGCAGAATCACCCGTGAAGAGAGCGGCGTTGTTGACAATGGCGCAAAAGTCGTCCGGTGCAGCGGACAGTGCGGCGGCATAAAGCCTAACCGGCCCGGAAGGATCAGACAGGTCGTATATGAAATCGGCGCCCGAATTCTCTCGATGTGACGAAGTAAACACCCGCCAGCCGGCATTCCTCAACGCCGAAGCGATGGCTTTCCCGATCCTGCAGGTGCCGCCAGTGACAAGCACCGTGCCTTTTCTGTGTTTTCTACTCATTGCATTGCAAAAGCAAAGGAACCTCCACCCGTCAGGGCGAAGATTCCCACTTCAAACATGCATTGCGGTGCTACTTAGGCCTCGGGCTTCGTCTTCTTGAGACCAAGACCACGACTGTCCTCTTTCCACTCGCCACGCTTCTGAAGCAGATTGACACGCTCAAAACGCTTCAGGACGTTGCGCTTGGACGTGATCTTGCTAGAACCTCTAAGACTGCGATGCTGACTCATTTTCTCTTCTCCTTCTCAAAAAATGTTCGCGTATTGTACCAAATACCGATTCCTGTTGCAAGTGCCTATTTCCTTTTGCGCATTCAGGCCTCTACTTCCGCACGATTGACTCCTTCACGGCGACAGGACAGGCATCAAGCGGCTTTTTGCCGCCGACAACGCAGGTATCGGAGGATCTCGCCAGTTCGGTGAGCGTATCGGCAAAACGCAGAACCTCATCCTTGCCGGTTGCGAGAATCTCGGCCCTGATCCGTTCGAGGTCCGCAGGCGTGCGGCCAGAGAGGATAAGCTCGGAGGCACGTTGGGTCTCAAGCCTGGGCGAAAGATATGGTTCGGTCTTCCCGATCGCCGAGACGACGTACTTGTCGATGTCATTCCCGCTTTCGCAGAACTTCCTGAGCGCAGCCCCGGTTCCGGCGATCTTCTCCAGCGAACGCGCCGGATTCGGATCGCGGTAGGTCATGTACTGCACGTCGCCGTCAGAGCGCACGACAAGCCCCATTCCATACGCACCGCCGAGAACGCGTATCTCGTTCCACAGATAGTCGAGCGTGAGAATGCGAGCCGCCACAATCTGCGAACCATGGTATTCGACATCCTTCGGCAGACGCGATGCAACGCCGGCATACGCGACCTCGGCCGGAATCGTAAACCCTTCGCCCCCCTCTGCAGCCGGCAGACCCGACTTCCATTCTCCGCCGACGGCAACAACAGTTCCGCCGCACGGCCATGCGGCAATGGCCTCGGCCGCATGCGCCTTGGACATGTTGTCCGAAAGGCACACCGACAGACGGCTCTTCGCGAACAGGCGCCTGGCGAGCGACGCATAGCGCTCGAGCATGGCGGAATCGGCCTTCATCCTCTGCAACCGGCGGAGCTGGGCGATTCCGGACATGATCTCGTCCATCTCGTTCGCACGGGAAAGGCGCGACCCGGCACGACGCATCGCATACTGGTTGCCCGAAACGGCGATTCCCTGCTCCATGTCCTGACGCACCTGGCGCAGCAGATCTTCAGCCGCCTTCACGTCGTCAAACCTTGTCGCAAGCAGCACTTCCCTTGAGATGCGCAGGGCATCCGCCCATTTCGACTCAAGGGCCGACACCTGTACGCAGATGTACGGAGCGCCCGCGCCCTTCGCGTCAAACACCTTGGTGCCGATTGTGAACCGTCCGAGATTTGCGTCAATCTCGCTCTTGAGTTCAAGCGCGCTGAAGTTCTCCGTCGCAAGTTCACCCAGCAGAGTCGTGAAGAACGGAACGTCGGCAAGCTCGTCGCCATTGAGATCGGCAAGCGTGAAATAGAGTTCAAGGTAGAATATGCCGTCCGCACCCACCTTGGGACGGATTACTGTGCGCCCGTCAATGGAGTCCGTCTCGATCCTGATGTCCTCGCCCTTCACGGGAATGTCCTTCACGAGAAGTTTCGGAAGCCTTGCGGCATCCTCTGGCCTATCCTTGGACTTCTGGTACTCCTTGAGTCTGGCGGCGTTCGCCTTCACCTCGGCTATCTTATTCTCGTCCCAGCCGGCAAGCACGGCGGCAAGGGCTTCGGCGTCCTTCCTGCTTCGCTCCTCGCCGACCGTATTGGATGGCTCCAGGGTAAGTTCGGCATGGTGGGGATTGTCGATGAGCATTTCGCGCAGATACTGCTCGAACCCACCTGTCGCGATCTTTGCGCGAAGCGAATCGAACACCTTCCTGTAGCGGAACCCCTCGGCCGGATCGCCGCCGTACATCCAGTTTTCAAGCGCCGCCTCAAGGAACGCAAGTCCGCGGGGATAGGAGCCGGAATCCTTTTCGCGGACAAGGAACTCGCACTTGTTCAGCACCGCTTCGATGCGTTTCCTGTCCAGCCCTTCCCTGGCGAGCCTCTCAAGCGTCTCGCGGACAACGCGGCGGCATTCCGCGATCCTGTCCTTGGACGTGTTGCGGATGGTGAGCATGGCGGCGATCTGCTGGACGCTCTCTGCGCCTATCTCCACATCCTCGCAGAGCCCCCTGTCCAGAAGAGCCTTCTTGAGCGGCGCCTCGTTCGAACCGGCAAGCACCTCGGAGATGACCGAAAACGCCAGCTGCCTCTCGCGCTCGTCGAAGCGGCCGATCACCCAGCCGTCGACGAGAATGTACTTGTCCTTTCCGTCGTCCGCAACCTCATACTTGACCGTATCCCTGTTCGCCGTCGGCTTCTGGAACGGGATCTCGGCATTGACCTCGGCGCGGTCGTAGTCCTTGAGGAACGAATCCAGCTTCGACAGAACGGACGGAACGTCGACCTTTCCGTCCAGGAAGAAACGCGCGTTGGACGGATGGTAGAAGCGGGAATGGAACGCCTTGTACTCGTCGAACGTAAGCTCGGGGATGTGGTTGGGGTCGCCGCCGGACTCGTGCGCGTAGCAGCAGTCGGGGAAGAGAAGCTTCATCGTCTCCCAGAACGCCACGGAATCGGGATTAGAGAAGACGCCCTTCATCTCGGAGTAGACGACGCCGTTGCGGATGAGCCTGCCATCGTCGTCGAACTCGTAGTGCCAGCCTTCCTGGTCGAGCGCCATTCTGTTCTCGATGGAGAGCGGATGGAGCACTGCGTCCATATAGACGTCGATCAGGTTCAGAAAATCCGTGCCGTTGCGGGACGCGACGGGATAGACTGTCTTGTCCGGATAGGTCATCGCGTTCAGGAACGTCGCGAGCGAGCTCTTCAGCAGGTCCACGAACGGCTCCTTGACGGGGTACTTCCTCGAACCGCACAGCACCGAGTGCTCCATGATGTGCGCGACGCCAGTTTCGTTTTCCGGAACCGTCTTGAACGCGACGGCGAATGTCTTGTTGTCATCATCGCGCTCCAGCCAGACGAGCTCTGCGCCGTTCTTTTCGTACGTCATGCGCCAAAGGCGGCCCGGCACCTCGGGGAGTTCGGTTGAGGACTTTACGGTGAAGTTGTGGATTGTGTCGTTCGGTTTCATTGCCTGTGTGATTGTTGTGCCCGCGACCGCCGCGAGCGTTATGATTGCCTTTGCGTTCATTTTGAGACCCTCCTTATGTCCGCGCCAAGCGCGCCAAGCTCCTTCTCCACGGCCCTGTAGCCGCGATCGATGGAACCGGCGTTGAGTATCGTGGTCCTGCCCTTGGCGCAGAGCGCCGCAAGTATGAGCGCCATTCCCGCGCGTATGTCCGGCGAGGTGACTGTCGTGCCGCGAAGGGGCGAAGGCCCGGTCACGACCGCGCGATGCGGATCGCACAGCACGATCTTCGCGCCCATCTGGATGAGATGGTCCACGAAGTACATGCGGCTCTCGAACATCTTCTCGTGGAAGAGGCACGTCCCGCGGGACTGCGTGGCAAGGACTATCAGCACGGACATCAGATCGCTCGGGAACATCGGCCAGGGTCCGTCCGCGACGCTCGGTATCGCGTCGCCGAAATCGTACCGCATCCTGAGTCGCTGTCTTGCGGGAAGCTCTATCGTGCCCTTCTCGGCATTGGCGGACCACCTGAGCCCGAAACGGCGCAACGGCCCCGAAAGGATCGCGAACTGCGGCACATCCACCCCTTCAAGGGTGAGCGCGCCGCCGGTGATGGCCGCCGCGACAAGATAGCTCACCGCCTCGATCAGATCGGATCCGATCCTCGCAGTAGTGCCGTGCAGCGCCTCGACGCCGTGGACGACGATCCTGTTCGTGCCCGCGCCGAGGATACGGGCGCCCATGCCGTTGAGCATGGCGCACAGATCCTGGACATGCGGTTCGCATGCGGCGTTGTAGATCACTGTGTCGCCATCGGCGAGCGCCGCCGCCATGACGATGTTCTCTGTGGCCGTGACACTCGCCTCGTCCAGAACTATCGCAGCACCCTTCAGTCCGGCAGACGCTCCGTGCGCGACCTTGCCCGCCGTTATCACCATGCGGTTCTTGGTGTATTTGACCTTTGCGCCGAGCGCCTCGAAACCCTCGAAATGCGTGTCAAGCCTGCGATGGCCTATGCCGTCCCCTCCGGGCGGCGGCAGGGATACCGAACCCTTCCGGGCGAGGAGCGGTCCGGCAAAGAGAATGCTTGTGCGGATCTTCGCCGCCAGCGCCGGATCCAGACGCGCGGTCTTCAGCTTCTGCGCATGGATCGTCACTGAGTCGGACTGCGGATGGCGCGTCACGACGGCGCCGAAACGGCGCGCGCACTCCAGCATGTTCGACACGTCGGAGATGTCCGGAACGTTCTCGAGCGTGACCGGCTCCGAGGTGAGCAGGGCCGCCGCTATCATGGGGAGGGCGGCATTCTTGTTGCCAGGCACGCGATGCACGCCCGAAACCGTCTTCTTTCCTGCTATCTCAAATCTATCCATGTCTGAATCATCCAAAGGAGGATCAAAGTGCGGTCTCCGAAAACGTGAAATGCGAAACCTTCACACCGCACGCCTTGAAGGACTCCACCACGGCATTCAAGCGCTCGGGGGTGAGTTCGCACGCAATGACTACACTGTCGGCATTCGTCTCCGCCACGATGCGTTTTGCGTCCATGTGGGGGCCGTCGACCTTCATTCCTCCGATGTACTTGCCGCGCAGGAGGATGTCGTCATCCACAAGCCCTACGATGACACGGTTGCCGTTCAGGATTTTACGCACAAGCTCGCGCCGGAACGCACGGTAGCGGAGCCCAGCCCCGAACACGAGCACGCGGGATGCCGTCGAATCGTCCGCCTTGCGACGGGCGTGGATCAAGTAGAACAGGTCGCGCATGAACTGGCGCGCGGAGCGGACGGCCATCATCAAAAGCAGGGCCAGCCCGAAATGGATCACGGGGAACGCGAGAAGATGGCCCTCCCTGTATCCAAGGAGCATCATCAGCGCCATCGCCCCTGCCATGCCGCAGCCGACCGACAGGACAAGGCGAGCATAGTTCGAGAGAAGCGCACGCGCCCAGACGGTGGAATACGACCTGAAGCACACAAGAGCGAGAAACACCGGAACCACTCGCAACGGCAGGAACGTATGGAACGACTGCGGCGTCGGCTCTATCTTGAGGACCACAAGCGTGAGATACCAGGTGACCGAGAGCATGAATATGTCCGCCATGATAAGCATCGGCACGTAAAATGCCGCCCGGCGGCGACGACGTACAATGGTTTGGCTGTGGGCAACCATGTTCGCAAGCCTTCCGGCATCCCAGAGTTCAACACGCGACATGTCTCGCACGACAATGAAGGTGACGACGACAAATGCTATTATGAAAAGCCCTGCGGCACGGTCCTCAAGCGCCACACCGCCTATCCCGACAAAGACAAGAAACATGGCGAAGGCATACATTGCCGCGGCAGTCTTCCTCTGTGAGGCGAACTTTCGGAGAATGCGGTGGTGCAGATGGTCGGAATCAGGCTGCATCAGCTTCGTGCCGTCCCTGTCGCTGTGTTCCTCCTTCTTCAGCGCGGCTCGCACGGTGCGGCGCATAATGGCAAGGGTCGTATCGAATACCGGCACTCCCATCGCAAGCAATGGCACGCCTATGCCGACAAGGAATGAATCGCCGGTCTGCGCGGCGAGAGACATGACAGACAGGAAAAAACCCAGGAACATCGACCCTGTATCGCCAAGGAATATCGACGCCGGATTGAAGTTGTAGCGCAAGAATCCGAGCAGGGAGCCGATGAACGCAAGGTACATGAATATCTGTCCGGGAGACTCGACGAAGAAAAGCGTGCCGGCCATGCCGGTCGCGGCAATCACGGCGAGGCCGGACGCAAGACCGTCAAGACCGTCTATCAGATTGAACGCATTTATGGCGCCAGTTATCCAGAACACCGTGAGCGGAACGTCGAGCCACCAGGGGACGAACGAAATCATGCAATGGAATCCAATGCCGCACCAGAAGTACACAAGCGATGCGATTACGATCTGCCCGGCAAGCTTTATGATGGCTCTCATGCCGAACCTATCGTCTATGAACCCCAATCCGCCGATTCCGATAGAGAGCAGCATCAGTTTCCAGAACACATCGTCCCCAAGCGAGGGGAACATCGCCCTTTCCGAAAGGAGGGCCAAGGCAGACAGGGAAATCGAAAAAGACGCTATGACCGCCACACCGCCGCCACGCGGAATTGGACTCTTGTTTATGCGGCGACCGCCTGGTCTATCCACCATGCCAAGTCTGCGGTTCATTGCGCAGACAAGGGGGGTGAGAGCCAGCGACAGAGACATGGCTCCGACCAGAACGCCCCAATATGGGAGTGTTTTTATGACAATATCGACGATACTCTCAACATGCGTCATCAAAACGCCCCCATTACCCTAAGGAACTCCAGCAGGTCTGCCTCGGTTGCGCCAGACGCATGCACGGTAAGCATGACCCAGCGGTCGACGCGGTTCAGGACAGAACGGTCGATCACGTCGCGCCATATCCGGCGCGTATGCGAAGCGGTGCGGAATCCCTCCTGATTGAAGAAAGTGTACGCCTCCATCGCCGAATGCGCGCCGGGCCTGACGATGTCGATCACATGCCAAGGACGCCCGTCCACATCAAAGTTGCGCGGATTGGACATCACATATCCCTGCGACGGCAGGCAGAGCTCCGGGCGGTGAATAGAGGCACGCGAAACGCCGCCGACCACGAATGACGCAAGAAACTGCGCGCCCGAGCGCGATTCGTACATTTTCTTGCAGATGCGCGTATCCTTCGGAAGTATCTTCAGCTCCCCTTCCGAAACCTTCTGCTGTTCGGCGAACTTTTCGTCATTGGTGGTGTATCCCTCCAACTCGACAAACTTCACTTCGGGGGCCTTTGCAACAGTCGCCGGCGGAGTCATCGCCTGAAACACCAGCACTCCGGAGATGGCGGCGGCGGCAAAAACCGCACAGACTGCATGAGACTTCACGGGACGCCACATGAGGATCGACAGGCGGCTTTCATTGGACTTCGCCGCTACATCCGGCACCTCGGATCCGCCGTCTTTGCGGTTGCTGCCGAAAACGCGGTCAAGCACTTCTCCTGACAGAACCATCAATGCTATCGCCACTATGAACACAATGTAGCCTGAATAGTCATGGTAGAACCCCGTTGCGAACTGCGGATCGGAACATGACGCTATCACGCATATCGAGACAATGCGAGCGACATTGCCCGCAATCGCGAGGGGAATGGAACAGGCGAAGAGGATTCCACGCCTCAACCACGAAGGCTGGCTGAAGTAGGCGTATCCGGCCGTGAGCGCCATGAGAGCGAAAAGCGAACGCAATCCGGAGCACGGCTCTGCGATATCGACCGCAAACGGATGCGCTCCTCTCGAGACCACGGCAGTCCCCTCACGGACAGCCTCAAGGCCAATGCCGTTCAGAACAGCCAGCGACGTCGCGCTTGCCAGATAGCGGAGTTGGATCGTCACGAAATCCAGAAACGTCGCAAGCGGTATGCAGAAAAGGAGATATGCCGCCGGGAACAGGAATATCTTCGCGCAGCGCCATCCGAAAAACGTCCATGGAACGGCAAAGCACAGCCCTATGAAGCCAAGCTGCTCAAGCCGCAGCTGCACACCGCGCGTACCCAAAAGCGACAGGCAGAGGAACGGGGCGCATAGCAGAAGGCCGAGCCACGAAAAACGCGATTCGCATATTGCCGCCTGAAGTTCGGCGCGTTTCGTCCAGAGCACATACACGGAGAACACCGGAACGAACCAGCCGAACGACATATCCTCTTCCTGTGCATGCGCAAAGATTACATACACGCGGTCAAACATGCCGCCAAAACCGTACAAAGCACACAGCACCGTTGCCGCAAGTGCACAAAACACAGCAACGGCGGAAACAGCAATACCTCCTTTTTCTCTAAACATGCGCCAATTATACCATAAAACCGAAGTTAGTACATCATACAGCACTTCGCGCGGCCAACCGGAAGATATTGGTGACATCCTCGTCATTCAGTTGCATGAATCCACCAAGCCTGTTCCCGCGAAGGCCTAGCTTTGCGACAAGGGCGGGAATATCCTCCTCCTTTGCGCCAAGCTCCGCAAACGTGGTCGGCATATCTATGGATTTGAGCCACGCGCGGTAGCGGCGGATGCCTTCAAGGGCCATCGCGTTCTCGTCGCCGTCCGCTACGCCGAACACCTTGGACGCAAAACGCGAAAAGCGCGAAACGTCTGCCTTCATAACATACTCCATCCACGCCGGCATCACTACTGCAAGACCGGCACCATGCGCGCAGTCGTAGAGTGCGGAGAGTTCATGCTCTATGCCGTGGCTAGCCCAGTCCTGAATGCGCCCGGCGCCGCAGATGTTAGTGTGAGCAACAGTGCCCGCCCACATCAGATTTGCACGTGCGTCGTAATCGTCGGGTTTGGCAAGAGCCTTCACACTCTGCTCCACGATGGTGCGCATCACTCCTTCGCAGAGTTCGTCGGATATCTCCACACTCTTTGACGGGGTGAAGTATCTCTCAACCACATGTGCAAACATATCCACCGCGCCGCAGGACGTCTGATACGGCGGCAAGGTGTACGTGAACTCAGGGTTGAGCACCGAGAACACCGGGCGAAGCGCATCGCCCGTCGCAGCACGCTTGAGCATGTCCGGCTCAAGCGTTATCACGCTGTTCCCGGAACCTTCGCTGCCGGCGGCGGCAAGGGTAAGGACCGTGCCGACCGGAAGTGCAGCCGGCACCGGAACAACAGCTTTCACATCCTTGCCGAAATAGAAATCCGCGAAATCGCCATCGTAGAGCGTCCCGAACGCAATGGCCTTGGCAGAATCGATCACGCTGCCACCTCCGACCGCCAGAATGAAATCAACCTTTTCACGGCGACAGAGCGCTATGCCCTCGCGCACAAGCCCGCTGCGTGGATTGGGCTGGACACCGCCAAGCGGAATGTAGGATACTCCTGCCTCATCCAAAGATGCTACGACCTTGTCATATATGCCATTCGTCTTGATGCTTCCGCCACCGAAATGCAACAACACCCTTGTGCCGCCGCATTTCCTGACAAGATCGCCAACCTTGGACTCGGCACCACGACCGAAAACAAAACGCGTGGGAGAATAGAACTCAAAATTTTCCATCGCCTGACTCCGTTGAATAATCCTTCGAAACGGAGGCCAAATGGCGGAGGAGGGGGGATTTGAACCCCCGGTACGGAGTTTAAACCGTACGACGATTTAGCAAACCGCTGCCTTCAGCCACTCAGCCACTCCTCCTAAATCGAAAACGCCGCATATGATACCATAAACGACGCTTCTGCGCAAATAGAATTAGGCCGTCTGCGGAAAATCTCGCGAAGTCCTGCTCCAGCCGAAATCACGGCAACTTACGCCGTAAGCCCGGGAATGAAGCGGCGCATATCAATCCTGCTTGAAATCGTTGCGAAAATCAGCGACGGATTTTCGGGATCGTGCCTTCATGAAGATGCGAAGCGGCGCACCCTCAAGGCCAAACCGCGCACGGATCGCCTTCTCTATGTACGACTTGTACGCAGGCGTCACTAGCTTCGGATCGTTCACAAAGAGACGTATCGTGAGAGGCGCAGTGCCCACCTGAAGTCCGTAGTAGACCTTGAGACGCCTTCCGTTGCGCATCGGCGCAAGGGTCTTCCTCGTGGCGACCTCGATCGTCCGGTTCAGTACACCCGTCGGCATCTGCGTCTTGACGCTTGACGCAACGGCGTCTATGGCGTCAACGGTGCGACGGATGTTATATCCGGATTTCGCGGAGCAGAAGACGATTGGCGCGAAGGTGAGAAACGGCATCATCTTGCGGATGACATCAGTCGCGTCCTTCTCGTTCATGTCCTTCTTGACGGCAAGGTCCCACTTGTTCATCAGAACCACGCATGCCTTCTGCGCACCTATGATCTTGCCGGCAATGCGCATGTCCTGACGCGTGGGGCCGATTTCGGACTCCATCGTGAGCAGCACTACATCGGCCTCTTCGATAGCCTTCTCGCTCCTGAACAGGGAGAAGTTGTCCACACTCGTCTTTGACATCTGCGTGTGGCTCTTCATCCCCGCCGTATCCACAAGCGTGTAGTGGCGAGCGGTCGGCCCCTCGCCGATGGTGAACGGAACGTCCACAGCATCGCGTGTGGTGCCGGGGATGTCGGACACTATGACGCGCTCGGCGTTCAGAAGTCGGTTGATGTATGAACTCTTCCCGGCGTTCGGACGCCCGACGATGGCGACGCGAAGCGGCTTGACTGCAGTGGACTCCTCCTGCGGCGGCAATGCGTTCACGATATGCTCGACGAGCGACTGCATCCCGCGGCCGTGCTCCGCAGACACGTTGAACACCTTCATGCCGAACCGCGCAAACTCATCGGATTTCTCGTCATCCTCCGGACGGTCGCACTTGTTGGCGGCTATGATGGTCGGGCAACCCGACTCGCGTACACGCTTGAGGACCTCTTCGTCAAGAGGGGTAATCCCGCTGCGGACATCGACAACCACGATGCAGAGGTCCGAATCGCCAACGGCCAGTGCCGCCTGCGCACGAGTCTCCTCGGCGAACGGATCTTCCGATCCTGGGGTCCTGTCAAAGGCGATGCCGCCGGTATCGACAAGCATGAACCTTTTACCGAGGAGCGTCACCTCGCGGGCGACACGGTCGCGAGTAACGCCCGGCTGGTCGAACACGATTGCGATTCGCTCGCGCGCGATACGATTGAAAAGAGCCGACTTGCCCACATTCGGGCGCCCAACTATGGAAACTGTAGCCATAAACTATACCGTGCTTCACTTAAAAATTTCGGCCATTATACCACAAGTGCGGCACATGCACAGAACACTTCCTTGTCAAAGTGCCGAACATGGTATAATGTGCGCATGGAAGAGGGAAAATTTAAGCGCTCGCGTTCGCTGCTCGGTGATGCAGCCTATAAAAAGCTCGCGTCTGTGCGCGTGGCGGTTTTCGGTGTCGGCGGCGTTGGCGGATGGTGTGCAGAAGCACTGCTGCGCACAGGAGTGCGCCGACTGGCAATCATAGACGACGACACTGTGGCCGAATCGAACATCAACCGTCAGCGTCAGGCGACACCCTTAACCATTGGGAGGCCGAAAGTTGAAGTTCTTCGGGACATTCTGCTTGAGATAGCCCCCGAAGCGGAGGTATCGGCGATCTCAAAGCGCTACACACCTGAAACATCGGAAGACTTCAATGGAATTCTATTCGATTGCGACTATGTGGTTGACGCGATAGACTCAGTCGGCTGCAAGGCGCATCTGATCCAAAAATGCGTGATGGGGGTCGATGGACGGACGGTCCCGATACTGTCATCCATGGGTGCAGCGCTTAGGACCGACCCGACAAAAGTACGCATCGCGCCATTTCACAAGATATCCGGAGATGGTCTGGCAAAGGCGTTGCGAAACAGGTTCAGAAAAGCCGGACTCCCCCTGCCCATGCACGCTTGCGCATATTCCGAGGAATTGCCGGACGGCAAGCCTGGCGAAACAATGGGAAGCATAATGCCCGTCACTTGCGCATTCGGCATGGCGCTCGCTTCGCTCGTCGTGCAGTCAGTGCGGAAAGAGGTCTAAAAGCCGATCCCTAGTCGTCTCAACGGTTCCATGACAAAAGCGCGTTCTCTGGCACGGGGATGCGGCAATGTAAGCTCCGGATCGTCCATCGTCACACCTTCGTAGTCTATCAAGTCAATGTCGATGGTGCGTGGCATGTTGCGCACCACCCCGCGTACGCGCCCAAGTCTATCCTCGATGAGATGCATGCGATCGGAAAAATCCTCTGGTGACAGGCTGGTCTCAAGGACAAGAATTCTGTTCATGAACATTTGCCCCGAGAATTCCGGCGGCACATCGACAGGATCCGTCTCGTCAGTCCCGCCTACGGCAATCAGCCTTGTCCCCGGCAAAGAACATAACGCATCCTGCGCACGGTCAAGATATTCTGCTCGAGGCTCGATATTCGAACCCAGACAGATGATTACACGCGCAGACACGACTCACTCCGAGATGTCGTCGTTCCAGACCATTGCCGCCGTAGCAAGGACCGTCCCGTCGGAGATGCGGCGTATCTGGTGCAGGGAGCGATTCCCTTCGCAGAGACATTCGCTTGAAAGCACCTCTCCCGCCTTTGCGGCTGAACGGAAAACAATGTCGATCTCCGATGGACCGCCGCACCTCGTCAGCGTCTCCAACATCCATTCCACATAATGCACGTTGTTTACGTGGTCGTTGAAGTCCAGATCGCTCCTGCGGACGCGAATCTCGGCACGATTCGCCTCTTCATGAAGCTTTACAGACTTTCCGCCAAGGTCGTTGAATTCGACGGCTGGCGTACCTTCCGGAACCAGACTGGCGAAATCCTCGGGGAGTTTTACGATTCTCTGCGATTTCATGTCCACATAAAGCCACTCTGAATGAGCTTGAAAGACTTCATTGCCGAAGCTGTCCACCGCCTGGAAACAGCGTGTGGCCAGAAGTTTCCCCTTCATTCCGCTGGGCCATGTGCGCAGAGTCAGTTCAGTCCCCCACGGAACGTAGCGGGATACTTTGACGAAAAGTCTGGACAGCATCCATGTGAGACCTTCATCCTGAAGCTTGCATATGCCCCAGCCAAGCCTGTCGGCACTAAGTCCTGCCGATTCCTGCATGTAGTTGCAGAGCGTTGCGAGCGACACATGATTTGTGACACCCGATTCATAGGAACGGACGGTAAACTTCTCATCAAGAAAATTCGCTGGTTCAAGAAGCTTCATAATCTCTCCTTATGGATGCTTTGGGAAATTGGCGTAAATTTTACCACAACATAAAGAAATAGGGACGGAAGGATCTCTGCACCGCAAAGAGGTGACAAGACAAATCAATGCTGATAGAGTGTCTAACCTCTCGACTTCTTGGTGAAATGAATCTACCTAGTTGGTCTATTCCGAAAATAAGCGCGTCTCGTCCACTTGGTACAGTAAATTTCCACGCGCAGTAAGAAATCCCTTTAGTCTTTTTGTCGAAACGTGCGCCCCGCAATACTTCACTATAAGTTCTGTATTCACATCGTTATCCCAGTTGGTAGCGGACAACCTTGCTTGTAAACGTACCGCTTTCAACAAAAATGCTGGATTCCTCATTAACACCCTCCCATGGCCTATTATCGTCACGATATGGAACGAAAAAATGTTGTGTTCTTTGATTTCCAACCAGCGCTCACATTCCCTTCTGTGACTGCTGCAAGTTTGATATTAGGACCGAAGACTACCACATTCAAAGACGAACAGGCGCGAAATACCTCCCTTGACGCAAACGATATCTCACTGATTGTCTGCGAATTATATTTCATCAAAATGCCCCCCCCCCAAATCACCTTAAATGTGCGTTCAACACTTCACCGATAAGTCTTTGAACATCTTCAAAAACATCCGAATCATACAGGCAGTCTATAAATCATGTCTTCTTGAAGATTATCCTTTTACATGGAAATCACAAATATGGCGACAAGCGCTCAACCTTTTCATAATTCGAATAATCTATATTGCTCAACACCGCCGCTTTGTCAATTCGGTATTCAGCATTACCGGACAAATTGCTCAATGCCGGGTGCTATTTGCAGTGTCTTCCGGACTTCACCTCAATTGGTTTTACCGATCCGTCATGTTCAACAAAGAAATCAACCTCCCCCGCTTTAACGTGAGCAGAAGCAACAAAGAGGAAATCCATGAACATGAAGTTCCTGTACGACGAAATTCTCATACACAGAGGTTTAAAATATACTTTTGTCATTTTTGCTAACACCTCTGTCGCTAAATGAGAATATGGTTCGGACTAATTCTCATCCGAATGACTAGCAAGTGACGATGAGGCTACACTTAATTTTGCAAGTGATGGGGTCGACCAAGCTGAAAACAAGGATAAATTCCCAATATCGGCAAATACAAGCCGCTGACCAAACTCTTTTCGGGGCCCCTCCCCAATTATTCCAAGATCGCCCTTACGTCACTCCTCTCACACCTACCTCTCACGCTAGCATCTTAACCAACCGCCTCCCCCACATAGATTTCGTCCGCACCGTAATCTTGCGTTCGTATTTCCTTCGCCAGGTCTCAAGCATATTGACGTCTTCTATGGAATCAAAATCGGTAAGCTTCGCCATTCGCTCAATCAGAGCAGTCCGCTTTCTCGCTCCTTCCCCGACAGGCCTGATCACCTCCAGATATATGGCTCGCGCCCTCAACAAGGCCACCTCATCCGATTCGCTTATCATCGTGTCCATCACAACACACCTCGTCGTACTACTTTGCCTGCCACTCTCCGCACAATAATCTTGTGTTACGGCAATCTCAGGACCGCTTTCCTTCCCCATATCCAGCACAGAGGACAGAGGAAGAGGATCCTGAAGCTCGATTATCTGCCGCATACGCTTCGCCGCCGCCTTGTAGGCCATAACCCTCGAATATACCGTATATAACGCAGGTATCTCCATCTGAAGCCATCCTTTTATGCCGGATCGGCGGCCGATTATCGCCCCGCTGTCGTCTCGGACGAGCGAATTGTCGACATAGCACTCCAAATCCTCCATGAGGCTGCCGAACCTGAGAAGATCCTCATTGGAATCCTTCACCCTCTTCCAGGCATTGATGATCTCCTCTCGGGTCGGACACGCATTGCGTGTACTTCGCCTGCGGATTCTGCGCCTCTCTTCGGCCATCGCCTGGCGGCGTGCCTTTTCCTGTCCATAGTAGTATGGTCTCAATGCCTCATGCTTGGCCCGGTCAATGCGCCTTGTGAGCTCCCTGCGCAGGAAAACCGCGCCAAACCAGGCTATGTCAAAGAACATCGTCACAAAAACCGCCGCATATGGTCCTGGACGGCGAAATTGATCAAGCATCCACTCGCCCTCGGCGAGCGAAACGTTGTTTTTCCGACAGAATGATGCCAAACCGTCAATCATTTCGCACAGATCGCCGAACGCCTTTCTCCTTGCTATTGCCCGGCGCCGCTTCGATTCGGCCCTTCTTCTGCGCTTTTCGTAGATTTCGCGGGCAACAGGCTCGTATTTGGCCCGCCACGCGTCGAACCTACGCTTCGCCTCGATCTCCGCCTTGTATGCCGATGCATCTGCAGAACCTCCAACATCCGCCACTTTGGCGCAGTGGCCATCCGTTGCAGCAACATGTTGAGAAGAATACGCCTTTCCGGATATTTCAGATTTTGCAACTGCCTTCACAGGCATCTTTGGACTCCTGCCACTCCGCAAAACCGACTTATTAGCCATTTTATCCATATGCATTTCTCCTTAAAAGGAAAACGGCAGAACTATACCAAACCTCAAACGAAAAGTCAAGATTACGGTGCGGATGAAATCTTGGGCGCAGTTTGCCATAATAACGGACACTATCAACAAAGGCAGGCTGTTTCTATTTGCACCCCGTTTGCCAAATACTGGACACTGTCGCTAAAATAAAGGAATGAAAACAATGTCCCGAATGGCTACAAACGAATACATCGGCGCCAAACGCAGGATGTACACTACGGCCGACCGAAAAAAGAGGAGCAGAATCCTGGATGAGGTCTGCGAAACAACAGGGTACGAACGCAAATACGCCAATCGACTGCTGACAGGCAGCAGAAAGTTCCGCGAACGCAAAGGACGGGGGAAGACCTATGGCGAAGAGGTTGCCGTGGCACTGAAGAAGGTTTGGATCGAATCCGGCTGCCCGTGCCTGCCGTACTTTAAAGCCGAATCCATACGC